>JAWXCH010000063.1:0-6072 GCA_034440595.1 Planctomycetota bacterium
CGTAAATCCCGCTTGCTCGAAGTGACGGTCGGACGTAAGGGCTTGGTCGAACCCATAGTGCTTCATCACAACGAACGAAAAGCAGTCCACCACGCCCCAGTTCTTGTCCGAGCGCTCGCCGTAAAGTTGAAGCGCTCGATCGCACAAATCTGGCTCGAAACCGATAACGTTCACACGAGGGCTATGGTGAGCTTGTTGGTAGAGGCGAAAGGCAAATCCGCGGTGATGCGCGGCGGAGAGGCGGAGAGTGAGTTGAGCGTTTCCCACAGCACGCCTTCGCTGGTCAGCAGGGTGATCCCTTCGCGAAGCACACGTTTCTGCCAGTCGATCGCCACTCGCCGGTGAGTGTCACCAGCTCGACTGAGGGCTACCCAGTAGGACGTGTCGGCGAAGAGAATCACGAATCAAGCCGGCTTCTTGGGCGTGCCGTAAAGGTAATGGTCGTGCTGATACCCAAGATCGGCGGGTAGGCCGTCGTCCGGGATGGGATTCTCCATCAACCACTGCCAGAAGTTTTTGTCCTGCTCGACGGAAGGCGGCGGAGCCGACCCAGATACGAGAACAATCTCGACGCAGTCGCCAGGCGCGAGGCCGACAACCGGCTCGTCGGGGACGAAGTGCTGACCGTCGAAATGGGCGGAAATAGTAGTGCTCATGTTGCAAGTTTACACCAATCGAGAAGTGTCAACCAACCAGATTCTCGCGGAGCATTGAAATCCATGTTCGCTCGGCTTGGGAAAGCCAGCAGTGGCAGCCGGCGGTGGCACCTTGCGACTGCAGCCAGTACTGGCATCTTGCCGCGAGAGTGAAAAGGAGCCTCTCCCAACCAAAGAAGTTCCTATGGACAGCATTGGCAAGATTGTTGAAACTGACAGCATCGAAGACGATTCACAGGAGTGAGTATCTACCGAAGGCACTACAGCTTCAATCATCACGGAGGGGCGGATGCGGACAAATATCCGGTTTCTATCGCGATTAATACTTCTCATCTGCTTGGCAACCGCAGACCATGCGGTGGCCGGTCCACCATTTGACCAGCCCGGCTTAGTTGAACTGAACGGCAAGCGATTGCAATTGTCCAGTCAGGCAGAAGAATATCGACACAAGTCATTCCGCTTTGAATATCGTCTTGTGGTGAAGGATTCTCACGGCGAATTAAAAACTCTCAAATTTCAGTGTGAGGCAACTAATGGCTCATGTAGGTTCTTTCTGAGCGATGGAGATGGAATTCCCTGCTATCATCTTCTCGACGAGAGAATGGTCGTCGTTGGCGACGGACGTAATCCATCGATTTATGAACTGGTCCGGATACGTTATCACTTCAAGATGAAGTCCTTGGATCATATGGGTTGCGAATCTACATTTAGCAGAACAGCCAACTCATCGCGAATTGATTTAGACCTGCAATCGCTCATCGAAGAGTTTTTGGAGGAAGAGCATCAATATGATTTCAATGATGCATCAGGTACAGTTAGATTTACTACGTCCGGTGGATCAGTGCGAAATGTCACCTTGAGACGGGGTGCCAATGCCGGCGAATTTCCGCTTGAACGTCTAGAGGTGAAAAATTCTGCTGGCGAAGGCTTTGAGATTTTGAACATTGAGATTGGGAACATTGCGCTTCCATCGATTGTGCCTGTCGGTGATATCCATTCTCAAAAACTTGGGACACTTCAACAGCTTGCGGAGATTGTGAATCCCGACCGCTTGCTTCAGTTTCCCGAACGTCCTGCCGTTGCCTCAGCCGGAAAATTACTTCGTGCGGGAATTAAGCCTTTCTCTAAGCTCTCCGCCGACGAAGCAGCGACCGTTCGCCAAGGGCTGAAAGCTATCCGATCGAAGGAAAACTCGACAGAAGTCAAAAAACAAATTGAGGAACTTGTCGGCGTCTTTATACACCATGCACAGGGGCCGGCAACTGTTTTCAGACGTTGGGGAAAGCCCACATTCCAATATGTGTCCGGAAGCCGTACAGTCCGCTTTTTAGAAACCTCTCATGGGCCAGAGTTGGCCAACGACGTGATCGCGGAATTGACCGCCGCCGCTATTAATCCACAGACACATGATACAAACCGATTTCGTGCCTTCTATCTTCTGTACTACTTGGAGCTTCCTTCCGATAAAGTGGCTGCCGTCGATGCCGCACTGAGGATTTCGCAGCACAAGCAGCATCTAGCCGTCTGGTGCGCCTATAAAATCCGAAACAGGATCGCGACCGATGCTGACTTGCAGATCATCAAAGACGCCCTAAAGCAGAAACACGCGGGCGACGCTAGGCAAATTCTTTTAGAAGCGCTCCTCAGCACCGGCGATTTTGCAGAATTTGAAGAACCGATTTACCAAATTTTAACCGATTTTGACACAATCAAACCGTATCGAATGGTTTTTCTAGATGCTGCCTCGCGCACCGCCGCTGGTCGCAGGTTGCTGCTTAAGGCGCTTAAGGAACCGTCCGACTCTTTGCCAACGTTGCAGATTATCCAGGCGATGCAAGGCCGCCTCCGCGATCAGGCACCCGAGATCATCCGCGTTGCTGCCGACGCAGAGATTGCCGAACTGGCCAAAGAATTAGCTCTGGACACGAGCCAACCGTTGACCTCTCGTATTCCTGCCGCACAACTGGTTTTATCCGGTCGGAAAGATCAAGAATTCGAGCGCCAATTCGTCTCCAACGTCCTGAAAATGCCAGGCAATAAAGAAATCACGGAGCTGGTCCCTTTGCTTATCAATGCTGAAATTGACATGATCAACTATCTGCCAGAGATTGACAACCTTATGAAATCGAAAGACCATGTTCACCGAGTGATCGCTGGCCAGTTGCTCGGTAACTATGGGCCCAAAAATCCCACATCTGAACAACTTAAGGAAATGCGAGTTCGTGTGGAACAACTTCTGCAGGATTCTGACGCGACTGTAGTTTTTCGTGCGGAGCCGTTGGTTGAACGAGTGCAAAGGCAGGGCGTCGACTTGTCAAAATACGAGTCGCACGTTCTCGCTCACGTTCAATCTAGTACGGAACCGTATCAATTTGGCAAATTATCATTTCTGCTTGAGCGCGTTTCTAGCGGCGCGTACAGCAGTCCTATTCCGCAGGATTATAAGTCAGACGCCGGCGTAAAACTGGTGTTATCCAAGTTCATTCTCAAAAACATGGAACAATGGCGCAAAGAAGCCGCCGAGTGGGGAGCGAACCGCGCCGCGAATAAGCCCCCCAAGGTCGAACCGGCGATTGTGGAATAGGGGTACTTGAGCAGACGAAGATTGGCACCTGGCCGGGCTACGTAGAGCTTTCCCCGCAAGGCGATCACCCCACCGGTTTCCGCCCAACAATCGCCATTCCCCGGGCCGGCGTGCGGCGGATGTCGGTGAGGCCGGCTTCGCTCATCGCGCGGCGGACGTCGGGTTCGGTTTGCGGGGTGTCGTAAGACGGGCCGTACCAGTCAAAGGTGTCCATCACGCAGTAATCCCATTGGCGGCGCAAACTGCCGCGACCTAGATGATGCCGGGCGGCATAGGGTAAGAAGTACGACAGCCGCTCGCCCAGCAGCCCGAACCAGGACAGGCACCAGCCGAACGGGAAACCGATCGCGGTCATGCACTTTGAAAACCGCAGCTTGCTCTGCGTCGGCAATTTTCCCACACCTAGCTTACGCAGCCAGTAACGAGGCGTGAACCAGTGTAGGCGACTGGCCATTGCCGAACGTTCGTAAATCCACGTGGCTAGCTCTCCCCCCGGCTTGACGAAGCCGGCTAGATGGCGAATCCCTCCCAATGGGTCGGGTGTATGTTGCAGCACGCCGAGCGAATAGACGCCATCGCAGACCGCCGGGAGGAGCGGCAGGTCGAGGATGCTGCCGCGGATTAGCAGGTAATCTTTGCTGGGAAACCGCGATAGGGTGTTCGCACATGCGTTGATGGCTTCGGAGATATCGACGGCGATAACCCGCGCGCCGGCTTCCATGGCAATCTCGGCGAACCTGCCGGCCCCACAGCCACCGTCGAGCAGGATCTTGCCGCGGAGGTCGCCCGGCTTCCAGCCGGTCTCGGCATAAAAGCGGTCGCGCGATTCGGTATGTCCCGACAGCGAATCGATCTGGATCGCGCGGAAGCGGTTCCACTGGTCGCCGAAATTGGCGCAATAGTCGTCGTCCGGGTTGACGTATTCGAGCACGTTGCCGTTTCGCGAGAGCGGCTGCCGGGCTAATAACGATTCGAGGGGGATATCGGCCGTCAACGAGTGCTGCACGGTGGCCATTCAGTCAGGTCCTTGATGGGGAACACCCTGGAATGCGACGAATGTCGCTTCCAAAGGATATCAGGCCCTAGAATAACTGACCACGTTTCGCCTAGCAACATTTGGGACGAAACCGCGGCCGCTGACTGTGAGGTTAGCGACGTAAACGGTGCAGATTATTCCGTTTTGCGCTATTGTTCGGACACGTCGCCCGTAGGCCGCCCTGAAAAACGCGCGAAAGAACGACTACCAAATCCCGGAAGTTAAGATAGGTAAGAGGCGCCGGTGGGAGTCGAACCCACGATGGTGGATTTGCAATCCACTGCCTTAGCCTCTTGGCGACGGCGCCTGATGTTTGGTAACTCTAGGAAAACATTGCCTGCTGGTCAAGAGAGCCTCCACAGAGGCTCTTCTGTGTCGAACCGGTTGGAACAAATCCAAACAGCGATAGGACTTATCGGCATTCAGGTGAAATCGTGCAAGAGCAGTTTATGAGTCGCGGAGTTGTTGTGTGTCACGAGAGGTACACCGCCGTTCAACAAAACCGGACGCTAGCGCGTTTCGGCTGATAGGGATATGTCGAACACTATCGCGCTGGGGCTGATGGCGTGTGATGCTCAATGTGAATGCCGATTGCGAAAAATATGCGGATTGCGTGACTTAACGGCAAACAAGGCACTGTTTCGGAAGAATCCGGTTCTGGCTCCTGGGGGCTGGTAGGTAAATGCTGGCGACCTCCGATTGCGTGAAGTGAAGCTAGCGGATGGATCGATGCAAGCTATTGAGAGGCCCCGGTGGCGTTCGCGCGGCGAATGAGTCACTGGGACCAGCGCCATGGAGGAAAGGATTCCCATGCGACTATTCACGCTAGTCTCTCGTTTAGGTGTCGATCAAGAGGTCCGTCGTCTCGGTCAGGAGATCGCCCGCCGCTTGCATCCGCAGATCTCTCCCTTGGCACAAGCTCGTGCCCGCCAGATGACACTGCCGGAATTGCGCGGTTATTTGCGTGCTCGGGCTGGTGGCTTGGTCAAGCAACAGACCACCGACACATTGGCCGAACTTGGTGTCACGGACCTGGTATGGCACTTTGAAGTAGCCTCCCACGCCTTGGAATCACTGATTCAGTCGGTGGTCGGCGACCTGGTCGCTCGGCGTCCCGCTAGGGCTGCTGCTCGGCAGGCCGCCTAAGCTGCAATTGAACTCTGGCATTCAAGCTGGCCAAAAACAAGCAGGGCAGTGCTGGTTTTGGCTCGTTGCACGATTCCAGATGCCCGTGGCTACGGCCTGGCAGAGGGGGGCCAGGCCGTATTGCCATTTCTAGGCTTTCTTCTGGTCAAGGTTCGGCCTATTGTGCCCTCCCGGATTGAGATTCTTGGCGTAAAGGCATTGGCAATTGCGACTTGCCGGCTTCAGAACTAGAATGGACCGCTTTCGCCGACCGCCAGTGGCCTCTTTTTGCCGTTGGTGAAGACAATCGGCGAAGTTTCTAGCCTTTGTAGATTAGTCAACCGGATCCATTCATGTCTCGACCGCGCAACATGATTGTCGCCCAAAGTGGCGGCCCTAGCCCTGTCATCAACAACACGCTTCGTGGCATCGTGGAGGCGTGCCGCGATTTTGACAATGTCGGAACCGTGTATGGTGCCCGGCACGGTATCGAAGGGGTGCTCAAAGAGGAACTGATCGATCTCTCGGGCCAGAGAGCCGAAGAGATTTCGCTGCTGCGATACACGCCCGGTGCGGGGTCGATCGGTACTTGCCGCTATAAGATCAAGCCGAATCAGACCGAGGACTTTGACCGTGTGATTGAAGTCTTGAAGGCGCACGACGTTGGGTAC
>JAWXCH010000064.1:0-2840 GCA_034440595.1 Planctomycetota bacterium
AACCAATAATTAATGATCGGTATCGATCGCTGCGTCTTCAATACCAATCTTTTGGTAGAAGAGCTCGTCAATGGTCTTTTTAATCAGAATCCACAGCAATTCCTTGTCAGAGCACTTGCCAAAAACCCCAAGCGGGATTTGGAATCCGCCCTTATCTTTACGACCACCACCGTAGTAGATCCCATCCGGCGATTTGCCAAATACGTCTTTGATCCATTTGTCCGGGTCGAGAACGTGCGACTTGGTTCGCAGAGAGCCATCGATAAATTCCCCACCGACAACACCGTAAACAATGACCGTGTCGATGCCTTCGCGATGCAAAAGATAGTCAGCACATTGACCGATGCCGTCGCGGTCTTCATCGCGGACAAAACCAACCCCAGAGAACATAAAGTTGCTGCGGATATCTTTGCGCTGCAGAGCGATCTGCGTGAGGTCCATGGTTTTTGCAGGAATGGATTGCTGCGAAACCAGCGACAACAAGTCTTTATCAACGCTATCAGCCAGAAACTGACTAGCGCGATAATCAACCGCGGTGGCATTGATAAAATTGTCGGTATCCGAACGAATGCCGTGCATAAGAGCTGTTGAGATCTTACGCTCTTCTTCGTTTTCACCGTTGAAGGAAAAGCCGCCTTCCATCAAATACTCACCGTAAATGCCAGAGGTCGATCCGGCATCTTCTCTAATGTCGACAAAATGCCCTTTGATTGTACCCAAGGCTTTGTGATGGTCGACGAAAACCAATAATTCGCAGGTCTCTGGTAATTTTATCGGTATTTCGGTGTTTTGCGAATCGTTAATCGCATAAAAGTCATAACTAGTGAAATCCGTGGTCTCACTGTAGCGCTCAAAGTCCAAATCCAGCTTTTTCACCAGTGCCCGGTTTTCATGGTGAGAGATTTCGTCGAAATAGATGACGTGTGATTGCACCTCGAAGTGACTGCAGATCCACTGCAAAGTCAGTGACGAGGCGATGTTATCAGGATCAGGATAACCCTTAATACAGATCAAGAGCTTCTTGCCCTTGGCCTTGTTCAAGACACGTTTGAGTTCATCCACTTTGCTCAAGAAAATCCCACCGCCGGCATCCTTAGGGTCGCCGTCTTTGCCCGCTGAGCCGTTGTCGTTATTTGATTTCTTATGGCCACTGTCGGATTTCGAAGAAGCCTGCTCACCATCGCGCTGAAGTTTCATGCGATTTTTTAGTTTTATTAAATCGGTGTCTTTGTCTTTCGACCGATTATCAACCGGGTGGTGTTTCAAAGTAAGCTCCCTCAATTGATCCCGCTCCACTTATTATCGGCTGCTACCCGCGTGAGTTAAATTTACAATCATGTGGATAGCAGATTTAAAGAGACTCAAGAAGACTAAATACAGCCTTAGGTGTTGGCAAAGTTTGGAACTCAAGCATTTTGATAGCGGAGGTCGCTGGCTTCGCGAACAGCTCCTGAATGGCTGTCGTTCTCAACAAATTCTTATCAATCCCTATAATTAAATCGTTCTTGGGAGTCGTTTCAAGGTTGTGGAGACGTTTTTGCAACTGTCCCAAATGCCACTTATGAAATAATTCCAAGTGCGCGACCTTACCATCGCTGCGGCTGAAGGTGAAGTCAGGCAAGCAGTAGCTCTGGCCACCCAACTGCAACATATCCTCGCCGTAGGCCGCTTCCCAAGCCCAGCCCTTATCGTTAAAAGCCGCCAGGAACTGTGAGAATTCCTCAGGGACATAGCCCTTGCGCTCGCGGTAGTGACTTCTGATGCCAAGGCTGTCGTCGACCTTAAGGTCTAAGATCTTGTTCTTCCACTTAACGCTGGCCCGCAGGCGCCATTTCGGTAAGAGCAAAACAAACGGAAAGAAGTTGGCCAACCGCAGTCCATAGCTTTGCACATTCTGGAAAACCGCCAAGGGACCGCTTATAGCAATGCTGATATTCTTCGATTTCTTATTCGCCGGCAAAGCTTCGGCCATCAACCGCGCAAACTTCAGCTGACTGAAAAAAAACCGCCGCATGGGCAGGTCGGCCTCGTCAATATCAATCTCCACGTGTTGGGCATGGATGAGGGCGCCCTGGATTAATGCGCAATTGTAGCGGTGCACGAGATCGTCGGCATTCATCGGGCGCACCGCTTTGATTTTTCGCAGGTCGGGCAGATCGCTGTACAGGTCATCTTCACGATTGCCAAAACGGAAAGCGTTCTTCACAGAGAATTCAGCCTGAAACGCCGTCAACGTGGGGAACCGCTCGCGCAGGCGCAGATCTTGAGCGCTCTTAATCAGGCGCCAACGACGGGCCGCCGTATCAGCGTTCGCCTCGTCAAACTCGCAACGATCAAGCATCAGCTTCACAAACGCTGGGACAAGGGGGTGGTCGCTAATAATTCCCGCGCGCAGCACCTCTTCGGTAACGCCGGCGGCTGCGCTGAAGGCGTCGGCAACATTCCTGGCCGCGGCAAGCGCCGCCCCGTCGCCGGCAGCAATGAATACCGGTAGGAAGCGCTTCGCCTTAACCTTGATGTGTAAAAGATCTTTGGTAAGCATGGTGCTGCCGCCGCCTTTGGTTGACATTAAGTTCGCTTGTACCCTCGGCCACCAGCTCGTAGAGCACGGCACGCTTGCCTGGTTGATGCCGCAAAATACGGCCAAGCCTTTGCACGTGCTCCCGCACCGCGCCACTCCCTGATAAAACGACGGCGACACTGGCCTCGGGAACATCGACGCCTTCGTTCAAGACTTTCGCTGTCACTAACACCCGCAACTCACCGTCGCGAAAAGCCTGCAGAAGCTGGCGTCGCTCTGGACCAGATGTTTGGTGGGTGATTACCGGCAGGATAAATTC
>JAWXCH010000065.1:0-8968 GCA_034440595.1 Planctomycetota bacterium
CTTCCAACAATGGCCAACTGCACTTGCGATCTGGCAAGCTGAATGGCCGGGGTATTGCCAAGCAGTCGATCAAAACGAGGTTCCTGTGCGGCTCTGGCTCGGAACTGCGCCATTTGTTCGTGCAGACATTGATATTCCTGTGGGCTGAACGACGCAATGGGGGAATCGACCAGCAATTGCTCGACATCGTCAGCCGGCAGGTCTGTTGCGGCGACAATAGCTAGTACTAGCTCCAGCTCGTTTTCTTTGAGCAGCGGAATGAACTCGGCTAGGCGGCGCGCGGGATTCTCATCGGTGGTCTGGTGAATAGGAGCTACCAGGCGCTGGCCACGGAATACATCAGGAGGTGGCGACAGGCCGCAGGCGACTGACTGAGAAGTTCCATCTGCCAGCGAATGATAGTCGCAGCTTTGGCCGACTATGGAATCAAGCGGGAGTCCTAGCCAGTCAACACAAGCAGCGTTGGCAAATACAATCCGCCGTTCGCAATCCAGCAGATAGACCGGTTGATCGAGTCGATCAAGGCCGTGGATCAGCCCGGCAGCTATCGAACGTGATTTGGCCATCCGCAAACGCCTGCAAGCGGGGTCGAAACAATAGGTCTAAACAAAGGCGCGGGGCCTAAGGACGGCCGCACGCTGTACCTGACACTATTGTAGTCTACGCTTGATTGGCTGGCAGACAGAACGAAATAGGCGACCTAGCGGTCACTTTCGCGTGTCGGTGACACGGCTTGCACGACGTTGACCGTTGCGGCAGGCCCGTTTGCTATTGGAGCTGCTCCAGCGGGAAGACCATCGGCTGAAAGCGAAGTCGCGGTTCCGCCACTGGATTTCGTAGATCGGACGGAGATGCCGGCTTGATCGGCGGTGTTCATGACCCAGCCCGGCAGAATGCCGACCCCGATAACCAACAGCACGCTGAGCACCATCGCCAATCGCGGTGCATATCCACCGCCGGTAGCGGGGTACTCCTTGGTCGCCGGGCGGAAATACATCACCGCCACGATCCGCAAGTAGTATGCTGCCGCCATCGCCGCATTGAGCATGGTGATAATCGCCAGGGCCAGAAACCAGGTCTGTAACTGCTGACGGCTGTCGCTAAAAGGTGCCCCGACATCCAGGGTGCCGCTCATCAGCGAAAACTTGCCCCAGAAGCCGGCCAGCGGGGGAATGCCAGCCAGGCTGAACATAAAGACCGCCAGACAGACGGACGCAAACGGATGCGACTTGGCCAGCCCGGCCAGATCGTCCACGTTTTCGGCTGGTTGGCCGTTGGATTCTAAATATACCAGCGCCGCAAAGACGCCGAGCGTCGCCAGTACGTATGTCGCCAGATAGAAGAGCGAAGTTCCGAGGCCATTGATTGCCTGTGCTGGTTGCGAGACGTCGTCGCGTGCCAAAGTCAATTGAGCCAGGCCAACTGCCACACCAATCAGGATGTACCCGCCATGTGCAATCGACGAATAGGCCACTAGTCGACGGATGTTGCTTTGCCAAAGTGCCACGGCGTTGCCCAGCGTCATGGTCAGCACGGCGACCGCCAGCATGACTTTCCAGCCGAGCGATTCGACTCCTGGCATGCTGCCGACCACAATTCTTGCCAGGACGAGCAGCCCGGCGATTTTGGTCAGTGTGGCCAGAAGTCCAGCGTTGGCGTTGGTCGTTCCCTGATAAACGTCGGGAGCATAAAAATGAAACGGCACGGCCGTCATGCGGAAGCCTAGCCCGGCAAATATCAGTAGTAGCGCCACGGCTGCCAGCGGACTAACTGCACTGGAAATGGCAAACTGCGATTGCAGCGCACGCGCGATATTTGGCAGATAGGTCGATCCGGCCAGACCATACAGAAAGCTGAACCCGTAGAGCAACAGCGCCGACGACAAAATACTGAGGAAGAAGTACTTGGTGGTTGCTTCCTGGGACGCAGCGCCTCGCCTGCCGACGTATAGAATGATATAGGTGGGGATGGAAACCAGTTCCAGCCCTACAAACAGCAGCACTAGCTCGTCCGCGGCTGAAATTAGCATCAGCCCGGCCAGCATCATCACGACCGAACCTGTGTATTCGGGGCCTTGTTCGTCATCCGCAGCGCGATGCGAAAGCAAAAGCAGCACCGCACCGGCGATAACAATGAACCAGCGAGCGCTATGTCCAAACAGATCCACCGCAAGCGGCCCGGTGAACAGGGCAGGGAGGGTTTTGGTGAATGTTTCGGCACGCTGGTCGTCGCATAACATGAACCCCGCAGCGGCGATCAGGCCGATCAGGGCCAACACGGTTGGTCGCGATTTTCCAGGAAAGAATGCACCGGCCAGATAGATAATGGTCGCAGTGGCGACCAGAATAATCTCTGGGACCAGGGCTGCAAAAGTTTGAATGGAGGTTGTTGGGATATTCATTGTGCGGCCTCCTTGGAATGGGCAGGCCCGGCATTGGCGATGGCTTCATCCAACGGCTCAACGTAAGGACGTTTAATTGGATCGCCGTAGTTTTTATAGAGATCCCTGGCAGCAGGGGGGAACAAATCTACTACGTTGGGCCGGATCGAACGCAGGAAAAACTCCGGGTACAATCCGATCCAGAACACAAACACCACCAGTGGTGCCAAGGCGAAAAACTCGCGTAGCTTCAGGTCGGGCACACCCGGCGGCAGCGTCGCTATGGCTCCATGTCCATGAGTATCGTGAGCGTGCGAATCGTGAGCGCTTGTCCCATGCGCAGTCGTGCCAGCGGGACTAGCAGGCCCATGATCGTGGTGCCCATGATCAAGATGTACCTCTGGCTCCTTCAGCGGACCAAAGAAAATTCGCTGAATCATGTACAGCATGTACCAGGCACCAAGCACGACACCCGAGACCGCCAGTACCGCGATCCACATGAACTGCGTGCCGAGTTGTTCGGGGGACTCGCTCCAGCCGCGTTGGAACATACCGGCCAGCAGCAGGAACTCTCCGGCAAAGCCGTTCATTCCTGGTAGCCCGATGCTGGAGAACGTGAACACCAGCGTAAAGAACGCCAAAAACGGCAGCCGCCGTGCCAGCCCGCCGAATTCGGAGATCTGGCGCGTGTGATACCGTTCATAAATCATGCCGACGCAGGCAAACAGACCACCGGTCGAGAGGCCGTGGTTGATCATCTGCAACGTGCCACCTTCCATGCCGAGTGAATTGAGCGCGAAGATCCCCAGCATGCAAAAACCCAAGTGGCTGACGCTGGAATAGGCGATCAGACGTTTGAAGTCGGTTTGCACAAGTGCCACCAGCGCACCGTAGATGATGCCAATCACCGAAAGCCACAAAATCCACGGGGTGCAAACGGCGGTACCATCTGGCAACATCGGCAGACTGAACCGCAGGAACCCGTACGTGCCGATCTTCAGCAGAATGCCGGCCAGAATCACGCTACCAGCGGTGGGGGCCTGCGTATGTGCCAGCGGTAACCAAGTATGCAGTGGAAAGAGCGGGACTTTGATCGCGAAGCCGGCAAACAGCCCAAGGAAGACCCAAAGCTGTAGCGAGGCGTCCATTGGATGCTGCTGCAACCCGGCCACCAGTTCGCCAATCATGAATGTCATCTGGCCAGTGGCCGTGTAGTTCCACAGCACAATGGCCAACAGCGATAGAAACGTCAGTAGACTGCCGGCCAGCGTAAAGACAAAGAATTTGACCGCAGCATAGCGACGGTCTTCGCTTCCCCAAATTCCGATCAAGAAGAAGAGCGGGATCAGGGTGAACTCGAAGAAGATGTAAAACAGAATAATATCGCGGGCTGTAAACACGCCGAGCATGCCCGTCTCGAGCAATAGCAGCAGGCCAAAGAAAGCGGTGCGTCGTTCGGTGATGGCTTCCCAACTGACTAGAATCGCAGTCAGCGTCAGCAGAGAAGAGAGGCCAAACAGCCACAGGCCGAGACCATCCAGGCCGAGGCTAAAGCGGATATTCACAATCGAATCAGGTCCGCCGAGCCAACTGAAGTTGGAGACGGCAAGCTCTTTTCCACCCCCTGGATAGCAACTGATAATCCAGCCGGTCAGCCCGAGTGTCACCAGCGAGACGGCTAGCGCCAGCGGTCGAATGTCCGTGCGACCGCTCCAGCCAAGTAGCCAGACCAGCAGCGCACCGGCCACCGGCAGCATGACAGTCAGGATGAGAAGAATATTAAGCCAATTATCCATCGTGGAACCAATCAGTCAGTAGCAATAATTCTGCAAGATCCGAACATTCAAACCCATCATCCGCCCGGTCGGATGACGAGGGCCGCAATCAGTACCAACAGCCCCAGCACCATCGCCAAGGCATAAAACTGCACCATGCCAGTTTGCAGCGAGCGAAGCAGCCGACCGCCAAATCGCGGGATCCAACCGACCAGATTCACCAGCCCGTCGATCACATTCTGATCCAACACGTAACTCAGTTTTGCCAGTAGCCAAGTGGGTAAGACGAACAAGGCGTTGTAAATTTCATCGATGTAGAACTTGTTGTACGAAAGCCGATAGAGCGGGCCGAGACGTTCGGCCAGGAATTTGGCCTCGGTGTTTTTACCTAGGTAGAGGTAGGCGGCGATTCCAATGCCCAACAGGGCACCAAAGGAACTGGTGAGCATGACGTCCCAATGTGGCTCGGCATGCGCAACGAATGTATCGGCCACCGGCTTGAACGCCAGCGAAGGAGTCCGGCGAAGGAAATCTGCAAATCCATGCCAGAAGAAAAACACGCCGCCGATAAAAGCGGCAAAGACTGACAGGATCATCAGTGGCACCGTCATCATTCGCGGCGATTCGTGTGCATGGTGTCCGGCCTCGGCAGGTATCTTTTCTGGCCCCATGAAGGTCAAAAAGAAGCCGCGGAAGGTGTAGAACGCAGTCAGAATTGCAGCGATCATGCCGACCCAATACAGCGACGAGTACAAGTTTCCTCGCATGGTGTGGCCCAATTCAGCGGCATGATGCGCCTTGTCGTGGACCGCTCCCAGAATGTCATCCTTGCTGAAAAAGCCGGAGAACGGAGGCGCACCCGATAACGCCAAGCAACCCACCAGGAAGGTGAGACAAGTCACCGGCATCAGGTGCCTGAGGCCAGAGAACTTGCGCATATCGATGATTCCTCCCATCGCGTGCATCACGCTGCCAGCACCAAGGAAGAGCAGCGATTTGAAAAATGCGTGCGTAATGAGGTGGAACATGCCGGCGACAATCGCAGCCATGGTTCCAGTACCAACACCCAGAAACATGTAACCGAGCTGGCTGATGGTCGAGTACGCCAGAACCCGTTTTAGGTCGTGCTGCGTCATGGCAATCAAGCCGGCAAACAGCGCCGTGAAGCCGCCAATGATGGCGACCACATCGCCAGCATCCACCGGGTAGTCGCCGAGATGGAATGCCGGTACACCGGCCGATGCCACAAACAGCGGCGTACAGCGCGTCACCATGTAGACACCGGCGGTCACCATCGTGGCCGCATGAATCAGCGCACTGACCGGGGTGGGGCCTTCCATGGCATCGGGCAACCAGACATGTAGCGGAAACTGGGCACTCTTGCCGCAGGCTCCGAGCGTCAGCAGCAGGCAGATCGCCATTGCCGCGCCACCGCCGACAAACAACGCCGGATCGGCCAGACGCATCTGGCCAAGAACCCCCATCGTTGTTTCAGAAACTTGCGTGACGGTGTTGGTGATCGTTGTATCGTGAAAGTTCAGCGTACCGTAGTTGCTCCAGATCAGAAACAATGCCAGGGCAAAGCCGAAGTCGCCGACGCGATTGACCAAGAAGGCTTTCTTGCCAGCGGCGGCAGCCGACGGCTTTTCGTACCAGAAGCCAACCAGCAAGTAACTGCACGCGCCCACCGCTTCCCAAAAGACATACAACAGGACGAAGTTGCTGACCGAGACCAGCATCGTCATGGAAAACACAAACAGGCCGATGTAGGCAAAGAACCGCCAGTATCCGCGGTCGCCATGCATGTAGCCCGCACCGTAGATCGTGACCAGTGTACTGACAAAGGTCACCATCGACAGCATGATGCAGGTCAATGGGTCCGCACGGAGGGTGACTCCGATGTCAAAGCTGTAATCTCTGGCGGCTGGCGATGGAGTCGCTGTGCCTTCAGGTTGATTGGCACCCAACGGGGCAGGGGGCTGATAAACGTCCGGCAGGTCGGCCCAGGTCCAGAGGGTCACGGTGTGTTCGTAACCGACAGCATTGGCAGGGCGTGCCGGATCGGTCGCCTTCTGATTGACTTCATTCAGCAAGAACAAGCTGAGCACGCACGATGTACCAATCGCCACGGCAATCGGCAGGTGCGAAAGCTCCTTCAACTGGCGGCCAAACAGCGCCACCAGGATGGCGCCGGCTAACGGCAACGCCGGAATGAGTATGAGTAAGGTATCCATCGTGCTTTACAGTTGCCCGCAGGGTTCAATTTCCGTGTGCCACTGGCTCCGCCAATGATGTATTCTGGCTCCGCCAGTGCTGATTTCTAAACGTGCTCGCGGTGCATGATCTCTTCCGGATCGACCGGAGGTTCAATGCCCGAGGGGGTGAGTTTTGGCCATAGTTTGTTCTCTTCGCGGACTTCAACGATCTCGCGATCAACGTACGCCGGGACCGAGTCTTCGCGCAGATCTTGCCAGGCGGCAATGTCCAGCCTGCCAGAGCGTTGAAAGAGCATCAAAATCAGGCCCAGGGCAATCGCCGCTTCGCAGGCGGCCACAGTCAAGATAAAGATCACCAACATCTGGCCACCCCAGTTGTCGTGAAATCGCCCCCAGGCGACGAGACTGACGGAGACACCTTGCAGCATCATTTCGGCGCAGAGAAACATGACGATCATGTTTCGTCGGCTGATAAATCCGATCAGGCCGATGCCAAACAGCAAGGCACCCACCAGCAGCGAGTTGTGCAGCATGGCTGTTTCAGACATGGCGGCTGGTTCCTTTCGTAGTCGAACCGGTTGCCAAGTGTGGCGCGTCGCTGGCCGGCTTTTTTGGTCGATCGTGAGCCACAATTGCGATGGCACCGACTAGTGCGATTAAGAGCAGCGTGCCCCCCACTTCAATCGCCACCAGATGACTGCCAAACAGCTCTCCGCCGAGCCGGGCCACATGCTGGTCGGTCAAGATGTTCGCTTTGCGATCATTGTCCGAAGGATTCAACTGAATCGGAGTCCGATTGATAATCAATTTCAATTGTTCAGCCGTGGCTTTGTGATCGCTCAAGCGAGGAACATTCGTCACAAGGTGCTGCTTGAGAGCAGCCTCTTCCGTTTCTGGCAGGGTTGCATACGGCTTCAGGTCCAGCACCAGTTCAAACTTTCCATCGTCGATCTTGGCCAGATGAGCTTTCTGGATGGACTGAGCAGTCAGCCGAGGAGCGTCTGCTCCCGGTGGAATGAACTTTTCGATGGCACTGACGACCTGTGGCTCGATGGGTGGATTGAGTGAAACCGTCACAGCCATTGTTAATACACCAACCAGAACCGCACCGGCGGTTGCCGAGAGCATCCCCTCCCAACTCACGCGGTCGTAGTAAGCGTGCCCCTCGGGCTGTGCCAGCATGAGTACAAACAAGAAGGTCACCAGTATCGCCCCGGCATAAACCACCACGGTGGCAATGCCTAGGAACTGAGCGCCCTGCACCATGAATAGCCCGGCAGTGCCGAGCAGTGACAGCGCAAACCAGAGCGCACAATAGACCGGGTTACGAAACGTAACCGCCGCCGCAGCGGAGACCACTACCGTGACCGCCAAAATTCCATACAGCCACTCAACCCCCGCACTTTGCATATCCATACCGAGGCCGGCATACAGCACCAGACTGGCCAGCCCACATAGGACGCCAATCCAGCGGCCGGGCGCATTGCCGCGCGGCAGCATCAGCCACATGCCGACCGCCGAGAGGATCATGGCCGCTGCGCCAAAGTATATTTGAGACTGACTCATTCGAAACGTCGTGATCTAAAAAGTAGGGTTCCAGTATCCGTCGGTTTGTTGCTTTTGGCAGCGACTATTTGCTTGGTGGTTGCACTTCCATATGACGCGACTTCATCGGCTCAGCATCCTTGGTCATGTCATACACGCTCAAAAGCTTTTCTTTGTCGAAAATCATCTCCTCGCGGCTGCGCCCGGTCAGATCCAGAAAGCTGGTCAACTCGATCGCATCGACCGGGCAGGCCTCTTCGCACATTCCACAGAAGATGCAACGCAGCTCGTCGATGGTAAAGCTTTCAGGGTATTTTTCGCGATCCGGCCAGGGGCTTTCTACGCCGACAATATCAATGCAATGTGCTGGGCAGGCCGTCGCACACAAAAAGCAGGCCACACACTTCACGCGACCTTCTTCGTCTTTGTTCAAGCGGTGTACGCCGCGATAAATCAACGGATTGCCAACCACCGGGCGTTGTTCGGGAAAGCTGACGGTAACTTTCTTGCTGAACAAGTGCTTGGTGGTGGTCGTTAGTCCCTGCACGAACAGCGGCAGGTACATTTTGCCAGCCAGGCCAAGCTTTGGCTCTTCCATCCACAGGATATTCGGGTCGTCTGCTTTCATCGTCTTACCTTAACGGCCTAATGCTTTAATTTGTGTTAGTGGCTCAGCCGCGATTCGGCATCCAGCGGTCGCAGCCCCTGCCGAGGTCGGTTGTCG
The DNA here is from genome assembly GCA_034440595.1 of Planctomycetota bacterium. GTDB lineage: Bacteria > Planctomycetota > Planctomycetia > Pirellulales > JALHPA01 > JAWXCH01. Next base: position 8,641 of record JAWXCH010000065.1, read on the forward strand.
GTCGCGAGTGGTGCGTTGATGCCGGCCACAATCCAGGCAATCAGTGTTACGACCCAACTAATGATCAGCAGCGGCCAGATCGAATCGGTGCCAAAGTAGACGCCGATCGCGCTGCGGTATTCGGTCAAGCAAGCGACCAGCACCAGATTGACCAGCCCTAGCGGCAGCATGACCTTCCAGGCCAGTGCCATCAATTGATCAAATCGGAACCGTGGCCAGCTCCAGCGAACCATCATAAAGAACACGATGACTCCCAGCGTCTTGCCGACCAGAACCAGGATTCGCAAGATGGCGATCGGCCAGGTGACGACGTCGGACGAGCCGGTAA
>JAWXCH010000066.1:0-7861 GCA_034440595.1 Planctomycetota bacterium
AGCCAACTCGGTCGGGAAACCCTTCTTCAGGAACTCGGCAGCCTGCGACTCCGAGAATTTGGCCTCCAGATGGAGTTGAGCCAACCGCTCGAGCGATTGGACTTCTTCCGGTTTAAGGTTGCGGTCGACGTTTCGCGGCTTCCAATCTTGTGTGGAGGACATGAGGAACGCAGTCACATCGGCGGCCGGATCGCTGGTCCCGTCGGCCGACTTGATTGGCTCGAGGAACGTATTCGGCATGACGGTGCGCGAGTGATAGCGGTTGGGTTCGCGAACCCAACTGTAAAGCCACTTTGCACCGTCAGGATTGCTGGACAGTTTGGCTCCCATGCGGGACAGGTCCGGTCCCTGGTTCGCTTTTCCAACTGGGAAATCGCTGTGCGTATGGCAGGCCAGGCAGCCGCGGATCTCAAAGACCTTCTTGCCGCGTTCCGCCGAAGGTTCCATGGTGACCCCTTCCCAAGGTTTGACATACTCAAACGATTGGCTGGCACCTAGCAGATAATTGGTGATAGCGCGGATTTCGATCGGCTCGAACTCCTCGGCCTGATGCAGGCCTTTGCCTTCCAGGTGATCCCATAGGCCAAAGAACCGAGGCATTTTCGTGGTTGGGCGGAAACGGTGCGGGTTCTCGATCCAGTCGTAAAGGAACTCAAAGCTGTCCTTGCTGGCGACAAATCGCAAGCTGGGGCCAACTTTGCGCAGTGTACCCGGTGCCTCAACGTCCTTGAGCAGGGCGGCCAACTGCGACGCATTTGGCAGTAATTCTGACTTGCCGGTGCTCAGATTCTCCGAAACGATCTCTTGCAAATCGTGGCGTGCTTTTTCATCCTCGGGCTTTTGCGAGACGACCTTGGCCAGCTCGACCGCTTGTGGGCCGAGCGTGGAGAATTTTGGATCGGCTAGCAGTTGTAAAGCAGCGGCAAAGTAGTTTGGCTCATTACGCAGGTCTGGCCCCACTCGCTTGTTCGGACCATCGTAACCGTTGATCTCGTGGCAGCCGTAGCAGCCATAGCTTTGGATTAAATCGTACCCCTTGGTCAGCTTGGGAGCCGGTGCTTCTGGAAACTTGGCGCTGGCGGCCAGCTCGGTCACTTCGTGGTGACATTTCAAGCAGCTTGATTCAACAAACCGCGTGGGCAGCATTGGCAGAATCCAGTGGTGGTTATTGAACCACCCAAGTTCCTGCGACCAGCGCGCAGCTTCGGTCGGCGAATCTGGTGAATGCGAGGCCCACTCGAAAGAGGTGGCACTCCCCTGCCCTTGATGGCAGATGGTGCAGCCGAATTTCCCCATGGGGTGAGGACTGAGCGACCCGACGAAAAGGTCAAGCCGCGGATGTGTACTGAATGGGTGCGGCAGGCCGCGTTGGACTTCGACAGAAAGTGGTTGTCCCCAGGTCGGGCTTTCTAGAAGTGCAACAAAAGCATCGGACTTGTCACGGATCGTTGCCTGGTTGACTGACTTTAGAATGTCTCCGCTGGCCAGGTTAGCCCGTGCCGCAAGGGTCTCAGGCAGAACGACGCTGATGGTTGCATTGCTCGCATGCAGCAGGCCCACTTCGGCCAATTGGAACCCATAGACTCGGCGGAGTTCATTGTTCAATCGCTCAAATTCTGAAGCATCTTCGGCAGCATCAGCCGAGACATCGCCCGATTGGGGTTGTTCGGACGGCGTGGCCAGTGTCAGGGTGAAGGTTTGCTGCTGCGGATAGCCAGGCTCAATGGCCGATCCAGGGGCGGTCTTGTCCATCGCCTGATGGCAAGTGTTGCAGCGGTCAAAGCGTGCCACATCGCGGAAGTTGTTGTTCAGCGTTAACTGCGGTAGCCAGATCTGATCGATACGTAGTGGACTACCAAAGGCGTCGATAATCGGCAGCTCGAGAATCCGTTTGCCAAACCGTGGTTGCCGGTCAAGCAGCGCAGCATGCAGTTGCTCCAGCTTCGTCCGATGGTCGGCCAATTCCTTGGCGGCTGCGTCTTCGGGCGCGGTGACTTTCTTGAATAGCCGCTCGAGTGTTTCACGATGCAACTTGGCAGTTTGGTAATCGGCGATCAGACCTTTTTTCGGAACGGCCTTCGGATCGGCAACGGCGGGGCTGCTAGTATCGGCCGGTTTGGCCGCCGGTGGTCCTTCCAGTCGTTGTTGAATTTCGTCAAACTTCTTCCGCTTCTTCTCAAGCTCTGCTTCGGCTCGAGGGTCACTGGAATCGCCGTGAGAAATGGCGATTTCGATTTTAGCGCGTGCCTCGTCCAGACCAGCACGAGTCACCTTCACATCGTTGGCCAGATTCGTTTCGCGATAACGACTGCGCTGCACGATATCCTTCATGCGCTTTAGCATCGTGATCCGGCGATTTTTTTGAGCCTCATCCAGCGTGCCTGTCGCTGGCATGTCAACTAGATCTTTCTTCAGATCCTCGACTGCTTCCCTGTCCTCCTCGGCCTTTGCTGCGACGGCCACAAACTCGTTGGCCACGGTCAAGTCCGGCGGCTGAACTTTTGTGGCTTCGACTTGATCCTGGAGAAACTGAAGTCGTTTGGCATAGTCGGCCGAGTCCTGCTCATCGATTCGTGACTGTGCAGTCCAGGCTTCAACCGTTTGAAATTTGCGCTGAGAATCTTTCCATGGCCGATTGTGATCGACGGCCATCATCCAGATTGTCGTGACCAGCATGACGATGCTGGAAACGGCAAACAGAATGTGCAGCAACCGGATGTTTCGCCAGTTTTGTTCTGTAGCAGGCATATTTTAATTGGCTCTAACGAACGGCACGGATCATGAACGGGCAGACGGACGTTTACTTTGTCACGACTCTCAGAAATTGAGGAAGTACTCTGGAATGCTGATGATGTATTTCAAATTGAATATCCAGCGCAACAACATTTTCAGTGGTAGTGAAAGCATGAACAGCAGCAAATTGGCCATGATCATGTAGCGGATGAAGCCCATCTGTGCAAAAAACTTGCGGAAGATTGTGGTCGCCATTAGCGGCGGCAAAATGATGAAGTAAGCCAGTGTCAGCACAATTCCCACCGACTCGCGCCACAGGATGTATCCAAACTGAGTCAGCGCATCGGCACCGACCGGAGATTTTGGCAATCCAACCCCTAAAAATTTGATCCAGAAAAATTCCGACAAGTCTTTATTGCTGAGCTGTTCGACCTTATGCGCATCCCATTGCTCAAACGGGCCGAAAAAGTTCCAGTTTGGACCGCGCAAGAACGTGCCCAGGATGATCAGCGTGATCCACATTTCCAAAAAGCCGAACTGAAAAATGATGTAACTGAACTTGCGTTGAGAGATCGTGTAGTAACCGTTCCCCTTGGGATTGAAATCAATAAACGGAATGGCCATCAGCCCAAACACAATCAAGCTGGGCAGCACGACACCGGCATACCAGGGATCGTAGTAGACCAGCATCTCCTGCAAACCGAGAAAGTACCACGGTGCCTTCGATGGATTGGGGGTCTTCACACTGCTGGCCGGTTCTTCTAAGGGAGCCTGTAGCGAAATGGCCCAGAACAGCAAAAACGCGGTGAGCGCGATCATGCAGATCAGCTCGGTGTAAACCAAATCAGGCCAGACGAGGATTTTTTCGTCATCCAGTTTTTCCGTCGGCGGGAGGCCTTGTGCGATGCGTTCGTCGTTCTCAACAGCTTTGGCTGTGGCCAGCCAAGTGAAGTACCCGAGCAAAAAGACGAGACCGACAATCGGTACGTTGTCGGGCTTGGTGACAATGGCCGCGAAGTCCTCATTGGCCAGCGCCAGCGCCATCGCAAAACAGGTCAGGTTCAGCAGCGCCCAGGCAACATCCGGTTTGACGAAAAATCGTCGGAAAACGTAGAGAATCACCAGGATTGCTGTGGTGCCAACACTGTACATGACAGGGCCGGTCAAATTATTGACGGTATCGGTGAAGAATTTAGGAAAGGCGGGCACCCAATTTGGATAGGTGCTCATGGCCAACGGCGCGAGGATCATGTACAGACCGGCGACGGCGACCCAAACCAGCGCACGGGAGTTATCGTGTTTTTGCTGCCACCAGTAATAGGCAGCGGTAGCGTTCATGAGCGCCAGGAGGATATAGAATCCACCCAGAAATCCGCCGACTCGGATCAGGTGTGCCTCTAGTCCACCGGCCGAAGCGAGCAGCGGCGCGAGAATGTCGAAGCCGTAACTACCGTGCATGGATCAATTTGCTTTCAAAGAAACAGTATCTTTTAAATTCTCGACAGCACGCCAGAACACAACTACAGCGGGCCACAGGTGCCTACAGCGGACCACTGATGCCGCCATCTTTGCGAACTCGCCAAAAGTGAATCGCCAATAGCAATGCCACGGCCAACGGAATGGCCACGCAGTGCAAAACGTAAAATCGGTTGAGTGTCTCTTCACCGACGAACCTTGCACCCAGCAGCCCAAATCGTGCGTCCGACGCGCTGGTGATCATGTCGCGTCCGCCGAGGGACAGCAACTGCTGACCGGGGCCTTCGTGACCAAGCAGCGGCGTGGCACGTGCCATGTTCGAACCGACGGTGATAGCCCAGATCGCCAACTGATCCCAAGGGAGCAGATAACCAGTAAACGAAAGCAGCAGCGTCAAGAGCAGCAAAATCACACCGACAACCCAGTTGAATTCGCGCGGCGGCTTGTAGCTGCCGGTTAAAAACACGCGGTACATATGCAGCCAGACCGTGATGACCATCGCGTGTGCCCCCCAGCGATGCAACTCGCGCAATATCCCCAAGCTCACCGTATCGCGCAGGCTGAGAATGTCGTTGAACGCCCATTCCAAGGTCGGGCGATAGTAGAACATCAGCAGTACGCCGGTCACCGTCTCGACCAAAAACAGGAAGAAAGTGATTCCACCCATGCACCAAGTGTAACTGAGGGCGATACCTTGCTTCTTGATGGAAACGGGGTGCAAATGGAGAAAGAAATTCGTCAACATGACCACAATCCGATTGCGCCGATCCAGCGGCATCGGATGTCGGAAGATACTCTTCCAAACTTGAGAATTACGAATCGTATCGCCTAGTGACATGCTATTGGGCTATCTGCAAAGGAAAAGAATCGATGATCGTTTCTGGTTCGCCTCTCGGACAACACTGCGGACTCTGTTGCAACACACGTGAAACTCTTGCCTGGTTTCATTTAAAACTCAAGCCAGAACAAAGGAGGCAGGGTCGTTCCACTGCCCTAGTTCCTCCTGGAACATTCGGCTCTTGTCGATTTCGATCTGGCCATCGTCCCCTACCAGGATCGCGTAACGCTCCAACGGGCGCGGGGCCGGACCTTCAAAGTTGATACCGTCCTTGTAAAAGCCGCTGCCGTGGCAAGGGCACTTGAATTTCTGCTCCCCTTCGAGCCAGTTCGGTGTGCAACCGAGATGCGTGCAAACCGTACGCAATGCATAAATCTGCCGTTGTCCGGCGTACTCGTTGTTGACCACCCAAACGCCAAACTGTGCGACGAATTTGGTTTCAACCTGGCCCGGCGCAAAGTTTGTTGGAAAGCCGACTTTGAAGCGACTAGGGGGTTCCGTCAGAATGTTGGGGAACATGAACCGCGCCATTGCCAGCGTCCAGACCCCGCCGGTTGCCGCCATTGTGGTGTTGCCAATAGCGAATGCGGACCCAATAAGCACGGCGGGAATGGCCGCCATCGCTGCCATGAACCCGCGTCGCTCTTCGACGACTGGCTCCTTGGGGCGTGGCTTGGCATATTCTGGCTTGGCCGGCATCGGAGGAGCAGCCAGACGGGCCTTGGCCACTGCAACTGCTTCCTTGCCTTCTTTGGACTGGGACGCTGCCTCTGCCTTGGTAATTGGACCGGGCTTTGCTCCGCGTGCCGCACCAAGAATACTGGCCGTATCACGCACTGCCGTTTCGGCTGCGGCCGGTTTGGCTTTTTCTGCGGCGGGCTTGGCGGCCGGTTTCGCTGCTGGCTTATCTTTAGCAACCGGTTTGACAGGGGCCGCAGGTTCTGGCGCTGCGCCACCTTTTGCTGCGCGCGCCGCGGCAAGCATCTCTTGCACGCTTGGGCGTGCGCCCCCTGCTGCCGGTTTTGCAGGTGCCACGCTTTTCTTCGACGGTGGTGCTTCAGAGGCTGCCTGAGCCTCAGATGCTGGTTCAGCGGATGCAGCCTCGGCAGCGGCAGCTTCCTTCTGCTTCCGAGCGGCGGCTAGGATCTCTTGCACTGAAAGCTTTTTTTGTTCATCTGCCATGGCGGTATCTCACCGGCCTGACACACACTTTCCTGGTCACTCACCCACATTGCTTGGACGCACCAAATTGAGACGCGGTAACTAGGCATCCATCGTGGATCTACCAATCACCTACATCACCTATTGGCGAACTTACCGAGCCTTTGGCCGCCATCAAGGTGCAGCCACATCGCTCTTGAATTCGCATCACCCGCTTCATAGGGCCGCCACTCTAAACCGTTACACTGGCGGCCTTAGAAACAACTTCCCCCTCTCCCTCGCTGAAAATCCCAGATATGCTAGCAGCGAACGAAGGCGATTTGTGACAATTTTCACAAACACAGCCTTAGTTTAGAATGATTCTTAACTACTTGTCAATATTTGTGCTGATTTGTGCTGTGACCATTCGGGGTTGAGACCAACCTCAACCCAATCGCGGTGCCTCTCCCGTAGCAAAAATGGGATTGTAACAATTCTCGCCGAGGATGCGAGTCGTTTTGCCGAAAAGTGTGCGAAAGTACAGCCAATTTGCGCACAGGACTCCATGTGGCGGGTTTGCCGAATCGATCTGCTGCGCGGTATGTTGTGAAAAACATCGATCGCGACGCGCGGCTCGGTTCACAAGTTTTCGCAGGTCAAGGCCATCAGAATGAACGTATTGATTATTGGAAACGGCGGACGCGAACATGCGCTGGCCTGGAAAATTCGCCAGAGTAAGCGTGTCGACCGCATTTTTGTCGCACCGGGGAACGCCGGAACCGCACTGGAAGCGGAGAATGTCGATATTGCGGTGACCGATTTTCCGCGACTGATCCAGTTTGCTAAGCAGAACAACATCCAGTTGACGGTCGTCGGCCCAGAAATTCCGCTAGTGGCGGGAATTGTGGATGCGTTTCAGAAGGAAAAGCTGCGGATTTTTGGACCTTCCAAGGCGGCCTCTGAGCTGGAAGGTAGCAAAGTCTTCTGTAAGAACTTGCTTCGTCAGGCCGATGTGCCGACGGCGGATTATCAAGTATTTCGCGACGTTAACCGCGCGACGTTGTTTTTGCGTGACCGTGAAGATGTGCCGGTTGTGGTGAAGGCTGACGGTTTGGCGGCGGGCAAAGGGGTCTTTGTCTGCAAGACTCGCAATGAAGCGATCGACGCAGTCCAGCGCATCGGTAAGACGAAAGAGTTTGGAGAGGCCGGCAATCAATTGGTGATTGAAGAGCGACTGGATGGCCAAGAGGCCAGCGTGCTAGCGATCACCGATGGTCGAACGCTGCTGACGCTCCCTCCCGCACAGGATCACAAAGCGGCTTTTGACGGCGATCAGGGGCCAAATACCGGCGGAATGGGGGCCTACTCCCCTGCCCCGTTGATTACGGACAACGACCTGCGGCGGATTGAGTCGCAGGTTCTGGTGCCGGTTGTCCACGCAATGAAGCGGGCGCGACGCCCCTTCCGCGGCGTTTTGTACGCCGGCATGATGATGACCAACCAAGGGCCAAAGGTGCTGGAGTTCAACGTGCGGTTTGGTGACCCCGAGTGTCAGCCGCTGCTAATGCGGTTGGATAGCGATCTGGTGGATATTCTAGAGGCGGTCATCGACGAACGGCTGGATCAGATCGAACCTCCGCAATGGGACGCGCGGTCTGCTGTTTGCGTTGTCAT
>JAWXCH010000067.1:0-27993 GCA_034440595.1 Planctomycetota bacterium
AAACCCGTTGCAGCAAGGTTTCCAACTCGGCCAACTTGCAGGGCTTGGTCAGGTAGTCGAACGCACCTTGCCGTAGCGCGGCGACCGCCGTATCGACCGATGACTTGCCGGTGAGGACCACCGCTTCGGTATCTGGCGATAGTTCCTTGGCGCGCTGAATGACCTGAATTCCGTTTAGACCGGGCATGTCCAGGTCGACCAGAATGCAGTCGTACGTGTTGCGCTCTAGCGCCGCGGCAGCGGTCGTACCGTCGGGGCAGATGGTGGCCTCGTGCCCCATCCGTTCCAGCTCGATGCGCATCAGCTCTTGCAACGATCGTTCGTCGTCGGCAAAGAGTAGTTTCATACCTTTACGCGGCTTGGTAGCGATGGCGATTCTCCTTATTCTGTTCGGCGAGTGGCAGTGTGACGCGGAATCGCGAGCCATGGCCCGGCCCTTCGCTTTCCGCCTCGATTTGCCCCCCATGATCGGCAATAATTCGATAGACGATGGATAGTCCCAGCCCTGTCCCTTGTCCCCCTCGCTTGCGCGTGAAGAAAGGTTCAAACAGGTGTGACAGTACTTCTTCGGACATTCCGCAGCCGTTGTCGGCAAAAACAAGTTCAGCGCGATTGCCGGTGCGTTGCAGCTCAATACAGAGCGATCCGCCGGCTTCCAGGCTGTCCAAGGCGTTGGTGATCAGGTTCAAGACCACTTGCTTGATCTCGGCCGCGTTGGCTGAGGCGATGACCGGCTCGGCATTTGTCGCACCGTCAAACAGGATCTGCTTGTCTTGGTATTTGCCAATGTGCCGGACCATTTCGATTACGCCGGTGACCAGTTCGTGCAAATCGATCGGTTGATGTTGCACATCGCCGATGCGCGAGAAGTCGAGCAGCTTTTCGGTGATTCCTTTGCAGCGAAACGCCTCCGTCTGGATCAATCGCAGGTACTGTTCCATCACCTTCAATTGTTCGGTGCGTGATTTTTCAGCGGAACTATCCTCCCGGTCGTTGTGTTGGCATAGCTCCACCAGGCGTCCTTCCAACGATTCCGCGCACATAGCAATGCTGGCCAGGGGATTATTGATCTCGTGCGCAACACCGGCCGCTAGAAAGCCAACACTTGCAAGCTGTTCGCTCCGCACGACCTGTTTGGTGCGCAGTTGGACTTGGCGGTCCAAGTCATCGCGAATCGCTTGAAAGCGAGCCGTCATGTCGTTCATCGAATCGGCCAGCTCTCCCATCTCATCTTTGGAGTGCAATTGGATTCGATAGCTGAATTCGCCGGCGGCCACGTGGCGCGATCCTTTGACCAGAACGCGCAATGGACGGAAGATCCACCGATAAAAGAGATGAATGATCAGTGCCAACAGCCCGATAGCCGCCAGAGTGCCCGTCCAGTTGGCAGCGATCAGACTGTGATACTGCGTGCGAACGTCGTCGGCCAGATGGCCTAGTCGGCGGTGCAGATGGCCTGGCAATACAACCGTCAGTTGATGCAGATACTGCAACTCGCTATGCAATCTTTGATTCGTGTCCCAGTTCGCGGACTTCGTCATTGCATTGATTCGGTCTAGCGAGGCTCGAATGTCTTTGGCAATTTCTCGTTCGGCCGATCCGTCACCGAAGTGATCGTCTTCCTCATTGGCGTCGAGTAGTTGCTGGTAATGATCAAAGGTCGACTTGATGCTGGCCAACGCCTGGCGCGCCTGTTGCTTCGACAATGAGTCAGGCCGAAGGTTGTTCAGCGTTTTCTCGATGTCTTCCAGGTCGGTAGTTGTGTCCACTGCAATAGAAGGCGAAAACACGTTCCCTATTCCATCGTGTAGGTCAACTGCCGGCACATTCAAGGTGGCTCGTAGATCGCTGACTTTTTGCGATAGAGTTGTGGCCAGGTCCAGCCCTTCTGCTCGGCCGCGCAGGCTCTTCACCAGGCCGCGGTAGGCGTAGGCCCCGCAAAAGCCGCTGATCGACAAAATGCTGACCATGATCAGCAATAAGCCGATTCCGATTAGGAGTTTGTTGCGAATTGGCCAGCGCGCTAGCATGGTACCTTCCGTGGTCCAAGGCAATGTCCGCCGGCCGTCACCCTCTAAGAAATGGGGCAGTCCAAGCGGGGCGGAAGTGTAGCAAACTGCCAAAACGGGTGGAAGGGAGATCGGCGCGAAAGTTGCCTGTCGCGACGAACTGGAGAGCGGAATGATTTATCGATTGCTATCAGTCATCAATCAATTGTCAGGCCAGCAGTGGCAGCCAACGGCTAGTAGCGTGCCACGCGCCGCAGTAGCCAGGCACCGGCGGCGACCATGATCAGATTGCCCAGCCAGACCGAGAAGGAAGGAAAGTCCCCCGACTTGGCTTTGTCGACGCTGAAGATCAGCAGCGGGTAGTATGCTAGCAGAATTGGCAAAAAGCAGACAAAGAAGCTGGTTAGAAAGTCGGAATTGCGGCGAATGACCGCGAGCGGTGCCCCGACCAGGACAAAGCAAAGGCAACTGAAGCCGTTGGCCCAGCGGCGGTGCGGCTCCATCCGCAGCCGTGCAATACGCGAGCGCGCCTCAACCATCCGTTGCTCAAATGGTACCCAGTTTGCCGAACTGAGTGCGTTATAGTCTCCGGACATCAACTGAATCGCCGCCTGCGCGGCCATCTCCTCATTCCACTGCACGATGCTGGCTTCCTGGGCGGCAATTTCTGTCGGGATCTCGTGGAGTGGCATATCCGAAGGACTACCGACGTTCTCGCGCTTTCGCAATGCATCGCTCAGTGTAACGACATACTGATATTCTCGATCACGAAAGCTCCCGCTGATTGTGCCGTTTTGGAATACACTATCGCGAAATGTCATTGTTAGAGTATTTGCCACCGGATCGGCATCAATCTCGGCTTCCCGCGCTTCAATCGTCGAAGCCGGGCCATTCTGATTCGCCTGGAATGTCATGGTTGGTTCCAGCAGCCGATGCCCTTGGACCCCTTTCACGTAGATGGAGAAGTTCTTACTGGTAAATGATTTGCGTTGAGAAAGCTGTGAGTATAGTATTTCTTCGACCGATTCAATCACGATGCGACGAAGTCCGTCGCGACCCCAGGAAACGGCCACGTCGTTCAGCCAGACGGTCGCCAAACTGAGCAAGGCTGATAGCACCAGTGCCGGCCAGAAGAGCACCATCGGGGAAATGCCCATCGATTTGACCGCAACGATCTCGTTGAACGCTGCTAGCCGACCATAAACGCTGCACGAAGCGAACAGAATCGTGCCGGGCACGGCAAATCGGAGTGCCTCGGGGAGCATGAACGGCATCATCAGAATGACATGCTTGACGCCAAGTCCCTGGCTCAACGCCTCGCGCATGACAAAGACCAGCATCATGAACAACGTCATCGCGCCCAACGAGACGGCGAAGACCTTGATCAGTTCGAACAGAACGTAGCGGGTGAGCAGTTTCATGCGGCATTGGTATCGGGGGCTGGCTAACTGTAACGTCGAATGACAAACGAGGGAATGCCGGAAGTCGGCCAGTCCCCGGCCAGTCTGGTAGGCCCCAGTATCATTCTCAAGGACGCTTCACCCATGACAGCAGGCAAATGCGGTACCGTGCACGATTTTGGAGACTGGCGGGTAATGCGCAAAGTCAAGGCAGTATTCGGCTTGACCGTTTTTTGGCATGCGCATATCCTGCTGCCGCATATTAGGAAAATGCCGTGATTTTGACACACTGCTTGCAGGATTTGCAAAGGATCGTGTGCCACTGGCTCCGCCAGTGTTTTTTACTGGAGGAGGCGTTCTCTTTGCGGATTCTCAGAGTTTTTAAAAAACGAAGTCGGTGGTACAGCAACAGGGGAACGGGAGTTAGCGGCTCTTGTTGATGTGTTTCGACGTGAAACGTGATTCGCACTGGCGGAGCCAGTGGCACACAAATTCGCATGGCCAGTGACGCACAAATAAAGAGAGCCGTGTCTATGAAGACCATTCCATTGCATAGCGGTGCCGATTCTCAATCCAGTCCCGGCGGTGGTTCTGCGCCGCCAAGACGTTGGTATCACGACTCGCGACGAGTCTGGGCCATTCTGGCGCTGGTGATCGTGATTTGGGGGCTGACGGATGTCCGTCGGCGAGGTCGGATCGATCCAGTAGACACGTTTGCACACAAGACAGACTTTACGGTCTATACGGAGGCTGGGGCGGCGTTCTTTGACGGTCGTGACCCGTATGAAGTTACCAACACGCGCGGCTGGCATTATTTGTACCCGCCGTTGTTTGCCATTGTGGTCGCGCCTCTGGCGGCACTCTCGTCACAAGCACAGGTGGTTGTCTGGTACTTTATCAGTGTTGCGGCGTGTATTGGGACCTGGTTTGAATGCCGCCGCATGCTCCGCCGCATCGGTGTCGCGATGCCGACGTGGATCTATTGGGTCGTCGGTGCGACTATGGCACTGCCAGCGATGAACTGCTTGCAGCGCGGCCAGGTGGGCGTAGTGCTGATTTACTTCCTAATGCTAGGTCTGAGGCTGTTAATTGAAAGTCGAAGCTGGTGGAGTGCCGTCCTTGGTGGCGTGGCGCTGGCATTGCCCATTGCAATCAAGCTAACTCCTGCCATGCCGGCCGGGTTCTTGGTTCTTGAATTGGCGGCGCTCGCATATTTTGTGCGCCGCAGTTACGGCCCGACTGTTGGCGAGCAGATCGGCTATGGCTGGCTGTCGCGAACCACGGGTCTGGCAACCGGACAACTAGCCGGGCTTGCGTTATTCTTGGTTCTAGTGCCAGGGTTTTTTGTCGGTCAGCGCGAGAATATCGGCCACCTGCAAATGTGGCTGCAGCGCGTCGTGACAAACAAAGAGGTCGCCAGCGTCAATACGTTTGACGATCGGAGTAAACGGAATCAGAGCCTGGCCAATGCGACGCGGCGATTGGGAAATTTTGCGCATGCCAAGGTCTATGGCGGCGATGATCAGGCGATCGATCTGATGGAGAATTTTGATCTGCCGATGCCGATGGAAACCGCCGCGGTCGACTGGACCCTGCGGTTAGTGATGCTCGGCTTAATCGGAATGCTGTTGACGGCCGGGTGGCAAGCCGCAAAACGGCGCGATCTACTGGGATTGATTGCGCTTTATGGTCTGGCGGGAGTCGGCTCGCTCATTGTCTCGCCGATTTCCTGGGGACATCACTATGTTCTGATGCTCCCTGCGGTGTTGTTTGTTCCATTATGGTGTTGGCAACAGAACCAGCAGTCGCGTGCAAAATGGTTGGCAGTCACCGCCTGCGGGCTGGTGCTGTTGCACTATCTAGCGTTGGGAATTGCCGGTCGGCTCGGCGTGCTGGGCATTGGAACCACTGTTTGGTTCGCTTATGCCACCTACTGCATCGATTGGAAGGCCAATTCGGTCGCACGATCCGCGGGCCAGAAGCGGCAGGCTGATTCAGAGGAGTCAGCGGATCGCGAGCGACAACACAGCTCGGCATTGAAAATCCCGCAGCCATCTCGCAAGGCCGCGTAAGAGTAGCTGGTTTGTCTACTTCCCCAGCACGCTCTCGGTTCCTTCGTCCTCACCAGGAGGGCGCTTGGAACGTTGGCTGCGTAGCTCGTTCATCATGGCCCGTAGTGCGCGGGAATAATCGCGAACCGCCTGTTGATACTCATGTTTTTCGGCGGCCAAGGCCCCTTGGCGTGCGTAGGTGTTGAACTTGCTCCAGTCGATCGACCAATCACCGGCCGTCGCCGCGTCGCGCAATTGCGTGACTAGCTTGTGTAGGTGCGAGACCAGCGTTTCGCTCGGCTGACAGACACATTTTGTATGAGGGCCTTTGCCCAACATATTGCCGGCAGTTAGTTGGCGGACTTCAGGCCCGGTTGCTCCGCTACTTTGAACATATCCAATCGCCGCCAGCGCAACCGCAATGACCAGACTGACAATTGCCGCGACGGGCTGACCCGCTCCGGCCATGGCAAATGCCGCGATCAAGGCTACAGCCGCCAGTCCCCAGGATCCGTACTGGATGGTCTTCGTCGAGCGAACTTCGGCTGCCTCTTCAGTGATCGAGATCGGCTCAGCGGGCTGACCCGAGTTGCCGATCATGTCCCGGCCAGTAATCTTGACAACAATCACCGTAATGTTGTCTGGTCCACCGCGCAAGTTGGCCAGATCGATCAGCACGCGCGCCGATTCGGCAGGGGGCAACGAACCGAGGATCGCGCCGATTTCTTCGTCCTTGACCTGACCGGTCAGTCCATCGCTACAGAGTAAAAATGTATCGCCGAGTTTTAACGGAAACGGTCCCTCAAGGTCGACTTGCACTTCGGCGTGCGGGCCGAGCGAACGGGTAATGATATTCTTGGGAACGAAATTGGGGAGCGAGTCCTTGGGAAGCTGTCCGGCAGCGGACATCTCCCAGACCAGGCTATGGTCAAAGGTCAGTTGTTCGAGAGTCGAGTCACGCAGGCGATAAACACGGCTGTCGCCAACATGTGCTGCAATGGCTCCCTGAGGCACCAAGACTAACGCGCTGGCGGTGGTGCCCATGCCGTGGAATTCGGCATTGGCCTGTCCTCGCTGAAAAATCTGAGCATTGCCTTCGCGGACGCTTTTTCGCAGCGCATCCGCCGCGTTGGAGTCCTGTTGTTTGAAATAGCTGAAAGGGATTGCTTCGGCAGCCAGTTTGCTGGCCAGTTCGCCGGCGGCGTGTGCTCCCATTCCGTCGCAGACGACAAACAGATGCCCGCGGGATGTCCAAGTGGCCTGGTCCGGAGCCAGTTGAACGGCATTCGCGTCCTGATTATTGGCCCGGCGCATGCCAACATCGGTGAGTGCCGCGTAATCGAGGCAATTGCTCCAGTTGACGTTGGCTTCCATGATTCGCCCAAAGGGATGAATGCCGTGCATTTGGCATGTTGGCTGCCAAAGATCGGCACGCTAGCACCGCATGCTTATGATTCTAACTCGTTATTGGTCAAGGGGAATAGGCCACTGGAGTAGGCCCGGCTCGCTTGGTAAGCGTACCACATCGTATATGCTTTCGTCTTCGGATGCTTTGCAAAAACAGCGTTTCAGGGCCGTATTTGGCGGTTACACCAAAAATGCGGTCTGGCTGGCACAGCTACAACGGGATTCGCCATGCATGCACGAAGGGTCTGGTGCTGTTTACCGCAGATAGCCAAAGCTTGACTACGATTGCAAGAATCCAGCGGCGCTTGCCAATTTTTGGGGAATCGGCCTAGTGAAACCACGTTTTTGCCGGTACTATTCGCACCTCCAGTTCTTGGAGACAGGTCAGGGGAAGGATGAAACCTCGTTCGCAGGTTCCCCTTGTGAAGTAGTTAGCCAGTTCTGCTCTGTTTCAAGAGATGTCTGGCTTTGCGATGTCAGGGACTAGCTCATGCTTTTGCGCACCACCGATAGAACGACGCATAGCAGCCGCAATCGGTTTGTTGCCGGATTGCTAATGGTCGCGCTGTTGTTTGCCAGTGGTTGTGTGCAACGCCGTCTGACCATTCGCAGCAATCCGCCGGGGGCGAGGGTCTATATCGGTGATCAAGAGATCGGCACCACGCCGGTTTCGACCGAGTTCGTTTATTATGGCGATCGCAAGATTCGTCTGGCGCTGGATGGCTACGAAACGCTGGTTGTGAATCAGCCGATTCCGACTCCCTGGTACCAGTACTTTCCGCTCGACTTCGTTTCTGAGAACCTGGTGCCCGGCGAGATCCGCGACGAACGTGTTGTGAATTATCAGCTTGTACCGTTACAGCTTGTTCCTAGCGAGATCCTTGTGACACGCGCCGAACAACTTCGGCAAAGCGTACAAGGTGGCCCAATCGTGCCGGTCGCCGGAGTAGAGATCATTCCTCAAGGGACATCGGCACCCTTCACGGAAATACTTCCGACGCCGAACAATCCGTATATTGGGCCGCCTAACGGCATGCTATCCCCTACGCAACCGCCGGGTGCAATCCTACCGCCGGGGCCGCCACCCGCCGGTTATTCGGTGCCCGGTTATTCGGCACCGGGAGCGCTGCCGCCGTACTCCGCAGCACCAGGAAATGTACCGTTGTTTGCACCGCCCGGCATGGAAGGTTCTGGCAGCGCGCCGCCGAATACTTCATCGCCGCCGGCGCTTCCTTCTTACAACGAATCGCCACCCGGTTTGCCAGATTACGGTCCGCCGGGGTAGGACAGTCGCCTTTCGCTCCGCGAAAGAGTGTCGTTGCATTCAACTATACGCCCGAAGCAGAATGATTCGCGGCGTGTTGGCAGGCAGGTGCTCTTTCACGGAGTGAAAGGCAACAGATTTTAACCCGAGGCGCCAGCGAGGTTTGACCGTTTTCCTCACTTGGGCGCCGGGTTACTGTATTTGAACAGGCGGAGCCAGCGTCAGACACTACTAGCGACGCTGGAAATGTCTCTCAGGAATTTGCGGGCCGGTTTCGGGGGTCACAAATTTGGTGCCAGAGCCTGGTTTCACTGCGTCGGTTAGTATCACACCCGGATGGCGAGCAATTTTGTCGGCGAAAACACGTGCATCCTCGACAATCGGTCGGAGCCGCTTCGTTAACTCGTTGATGTTTTCGGCAGCTTGATTTAGCTGCTGATAGACATCGGGATTATTGATCAACTGGCCTAACGAGCCTTCCTTGCTGTTGAGTGCGCGGCTGAACTGCTCGACCTGTGCCAGTAAATCATTCAGCCGTGCGACACTGCTATCCATGTTCGCGACAATCTGCGGCCCGCGTTCGCCGAGCGGTTTGGTCAAACCTTCGATGTTTTGGAGGTTGCTATCCACGGTTCGCATGGCTTGATTGATGCCATTGATGGCTTGTTGTGCGTCGGCCAGCAATTTAGGCAATTCGACCATGCTCTGCTTCAGGTTTGCCTTGACCTGGGGATCGCCGATCACATCGTCGATGTTTTTCAGTGTTTTTTCAAAAGTGGCCAGAGTCGTTTCCGTTTGTTTGAATAGCTGA
This sequence comes from Planctomycetota bacterium, assembly GCA_034440595.1. Classification (GTDB taxonomy): domain Bacteria; phylum Planctomycetota; class Planctomycetia; order Pirellulales; family JALHPA01; genus JAWXCH01. The sequence goes on from JAWXCH010000067.1 coordinate 8,943, forward strand.
TCAAAACCTTTGTCATTTCCTTCAAAGACCTTATTCAGGTTATTCGCCAGTTTGCCGACTTCGTTGCCCGCTTTGGTCAAAGAATCGGCGGTTCTTGAAAAGTCCCCTTTCAACTCGGCAAAAGTCTGCAAGGGATTTTCGGCAACGCTCCCTTGAATAGTGGCCCCAGGGTCCACTTGCGGCGAGATTGACGGCTTCGCCGTAGTGCGGCTCTGCGGATTGGAATCCGAAGCCTGCACGTAAGGGTTTGACTTGCGAATGACTTCGATTTGTGAGTCCCCCAGTAGCGAGGTGGTGACACGCACATCGTCATCTTTGCGAACTGCGCGATCCCCTTCGATTTCCAGTGTGACCAAGACTTCGTCATTCTCGGTGAATCGGACATTCGTCACGCGGCCAATCAGAATACCGCTCCGCCGAACGGGTGTGTCTTTGGCGACTCCCGGTGCCTGAGGAAATACGACATGCACATCGTACGAACCGGTGACCAATGAGGGCACATTGTTGAAGAACAGAACCAGAATGCCGGTGATAAGGATGGCGGCCAGCACCATCACACCGACTCGAAACTGCATGACACGTTCGTTCATTTCAGTTGCTCCGATACTCTTAATTCACCGTCATTAACGACGATTGGACGATAAATATTTACAGAGGTAAGTAAGTCAAATTAAATCGCGTTGGCGGTTTAGCCCTTTGCGACATGCAACTCCATTAGCCGTTCCCCAGCCTCGCCACGGACGAATTGGGTTACGCGACGGTCGCGGCTGCGTTCCAGATCCTTGGGTGGACCGTCAAAGATGATCTGCGGTTCGTCGTGTTTCAGCCGGCTGAGCGGCATGAGCATCACCACACGGTCGCCGACTTTCATCGCGGTGTGCATATCGTGCGTTACGACAATGCTGGTCACTGGATGCGCTTTACGGGTCTGCAGGATTAACTCGTTGATCACGTCGCTCATGATCGGGTCCAGCCCGGTGGTCGGTTCGTCGTACAACATTAGTTCTGGGCTGAGTGCCAAAGCACGGGCCAGCCCGACACGCTTGCGCATGCCACCGCTCAACTCGGCTGGGCGTTTGTTGACGACAGTGGCCGGCAGGCCGACTTCGCTAAGGCGTTTTAGCACCAGTTCCCGAATTTCTTTGTCGTCTTTTTTGGTGTGTTCTTTCAGCGGAAAAGCAACATTCTGTGCCACCGTCAGACTGTCGAACAAGGCCGCCTGTTGAAACAGGAATCCGAATCGAGTTCGCTCGTGGGCCAGTTCTTTTTCGGTGAGTTTAGACAGGTTGTGATTGTCGAAAAAGACCTGTCCCTTGGTGGGGCGTAGTAGTCCAATGATCGATTTAAGCAGTACGGTTTTTCCGCAGCCACTTTCTCCAATGATGACCAGCGTTTGGCCGCGCGGAACGCTCAGATTGATATTGCGCAGCACGTCCTGTCGGCCGAACTGCATTTGCAGATCGCGGATCTCGACGAGCGGCGTGTTGGATTTCTCGCTGGACATGCCCGGTAATGTTTATGTTGGCTCACACAAACTCACCTCTCCCGCCGGGAGAGGTCGCGGTCTCAGCCGCGGGTGAGGGGAGTGAATGCTATCGTGTTACACCTGTCTCACCGTTGTTCGTATGCAACTATCCGTCATCCTTCACTCGCACTGGCAGAGCCAGTGGCACACTTGCAGCTTGATACGAAATAGCTACACCAACTGCGCTCCGTCTGGCCACCAATAGTGGTACAGCGCTTCTAGTCCAATGCCGAGGAACAAATCCAGCACCAGGATCAGCACGAACGAATACACAAACGCGCTGGTTGCGGCACGACCGACCCCTTCGGCACCCGGATCACAGTGGAATCCACGATGGCAACTGATGAGCGCAATCGTAGCGCCAAAGAACAGACTTTTAAACACACCGCTGAACAGGTCGAACGCACCGACGAACTTTTTGGAATTCGTCAGGTAGTGGTACCAGTCGATATCGAGAATCACGATGCTGTAAAAGGCACCGCCGACTACACCCATAAAGTCGGCCATGATGGTCAGAATAGGTATCAGCACCAGGCAGCCGAGGAATCGCGGCACGACCAGGTAGTAAATCGGATTTGCACCCATGCTGGAGAGTGCATCAATTTGCTCGGTGACGCGCATTGTGCCTAGCTCGGCGGCCATGGCACTGCCGACACGACCGGCTAGCATCGTCGCCGCCAGAACAGGCCCCAGTTCACGCACCAGCGACATATTAATGACCGCACCCAGGCGGGTTTCCATGTGCATTACGCGGAACTGCGAGTAACTTTGCACCGCGAGCACCATGCCGATGAAGGTTCCGGTGAGGGCGACGACCGGCAGGCTGAGCACGCCGATCTGATAGAACGCAGGGAGCAACGTCTCTCGCCGTGGCATGCGTGTGAACAGCCACTGCATCGTATGCCAGGCAAACAAGGCCACGTCGCCGACCATGTCGATCGAATCGAGAGCCAACGCCCCGAGATCGGCGATCCAGTTGATAATCGCACCAAAGAATCCGCCTGATGCGACGGGCTGCTCGGCGATCGGCAGTTCGGCTTCGGCGGACATGTGTTGCTACCAGGAAAAGTGGAAAACGACGATTCTGGACGCGGCTACTTCACCGTAGTCCAGATATCGACTCTTACCATTGTAGCGATTAGAGAAAGCTTGCCGATTCTCAGTTTCAACAAAGTGGGGATGGCTAGAGAAGATAGGTAATTCTGTCGCGCACCGAGACTACTTGAAATCGAACGTCAGATTGATGTTCTTATCAGTCAGTGCATCGATGCCATCCAGTCCCCCTTGGAGTGCATTGGCCGCTTTGACCCCTTTGTCGTTACCTTCCTTCTTCAGGGCCTTTTCAATGTTCTCGGCCGCCTTGCGGTAGAGCTTGGACTGCGAACGAATGGTCCCAGCAAACTTCTCGGCATCACCTTGACTCTTTGCGCCCGCTTTGAGCGCTGTAGCCAAGTCCGCGCGCGCTTTTTCCACCGTCTCGCGGGCTTCAATCAGCTTGTCGTTCAACTTCTCCAACTGATCCACATTGGAGCCAAATGCCTGCACCCCCTTAAACTCTTCGATGGGTACCCCGGCATCGATCGCCATGTCGACTGCTTTGATCCACGCTTTTGAATGACCGGCCATAATACTCTCCGAAATTGTTCGTTTTCTGGTGTGAGGAATTGTGTCGGCGCGAGAAGCTCGACGCGACACCCGATCCGCACAGTATAGATGAGGGTTCAGCCGTTGAAAATCACCGCTGCCGGCATTGCGATGCTTGTTCAGCCGCGAAATGCGAGGATTGCAGAAAATTCCAAATATCGCCGCGTGGTGTCCGCAAAAAAACAACGCGAGGGAAATTCCCCCGCGTTGTTGCGGTTGTTGCAAATAGATCGGACGTTTAATCAGCCGTCGTTTACGAAGCCGATTCAGCGTCGGGCTGGCCCGCACTCGCTGCCACCGGTTGCGCTTCACCATCGGCAGACTGGCTACCGGTGAAGACAAGCTGTTTCTTGCCACCGATCTCTTTCATGTCGACGGTGATCGTATCTTTTCCCTCGAACTCACCTTTCAGCAGTTCTTCGGAAAGAGGATCCTCGATGCTGTTTTCAATCGCACGGCGTAGCGGTCGGGCACCAAAGTCCGTATCGCTGCCACGCTTGATGATCAGCTTCTTGGCCTCGTCGGTCAGGATCAGCTTCAGGCCACGTTCGCCCAGGCGATCGCGGACCTTTTCCAGTTCGATATCGATCACTCGTTTCAAATCTTCGACATTCAAGTGACGGAAGACAATGATGTCGTCCACGCGGTTGATGAACTCTGGTCGGAAGACCTTGCCGATTTCATCCTTCACACGCTTCTTCATGCCGTCGTAGGATGCGTCGGCATCGGTCGAGGTTTGGAAACCCAGCCCGCTCTCGTTTTTGATCGCATCGGCACCGGCGTTGGTCGTCATGATCAGCACGGTGTTGCGGAAGTCGACGTTGCGGCCGAAACTATCGGTCAAACGCCCTTCTTCCATCACCTGCAAAAGCATGTTGAACACGTCGGAGTGTGCCTTTTCGATTTCGTCGAGCAGCACCACGGCATATGGTCGGCGGCGAATCTTTTCGGTCAATTGGCCACCTTCTTCAAAGCCGACATAGCCAGGGGGAGCACCGATCAGACGGCTGACATTGTGCTTCTCCATGTACTCGCTCATGTCGATTTGAATGAGCGCGTCGTCATCGCCAAACATGAATTCGGCCAGGGCCTTGGCAAGCAAGGTCTTTCCTACGCCGGTCGGTCCAGCAAAGACAAACACGCCGGTCGGACGTTTGGGATCTTTAAGGCCACTTCGACTGCGGCGAACCGCTTTGGAAATGCTGGTGATCGCTTCGTGTTGACTGACCACACGCTTGTGGAGTTCGTCTTCCATCTTCATGAGTCGCAGACTGTCCTCGGTGCTCATACGAGTCAGCGGGATGCCGGTCATCTTACTGACCACTTCGGCAATCACTTCTTCGTCGACAACACCGTCGGTCTCGCGCGATTTATCGCGCCAGTCACGGGTAATCTGCTGCTTCTTTTTCTTGAGCTTGTCCGCCTGATCGCGCAGGGCGGCTGCCTTTTCAAAATCTTGATTGGCAACGGCTTCTTCTTTTTCCTTATTCAGGCGTTCGACTTCGTCGTCGATCTCCTTTAGATCGGGTGGCTTGGTCATCGCCTTCAGTCGGACCCGCGCACCAGCTTCGTCGATCACATCGATCGCCTTGTCTGGCAAGCAACGACCGGTGATGTAGCGACTGGACAGTTCAACCGCCGAGGTCAATGCATCATCGGTGATTTGCACGCGGTGATGCGTCTCGTAACGATCGCGCAGACCTTTCAGGATCTCGACCGTTTCGGACTTAGTCGAAGGTTCGACCAGGACCAACTGGAAACGTCGGTCGAGTGCGCTGTCTTTTTCGATGTACTTGCGGTACTCGTCCAAAGTGGTCGCACCGATGCACTGGATTTCACCACGAGCCAAGGCTGGCTTCAGTACGTTGCTGGCATCGATGGCACCTTCTGCGCCACCGGCACCGACCAATGTATGCAATTCGTCGATGAACAAGATCGTGTTCTTGGCACGACGGACTTCGTTCATCACCGCCTTGATGCGCTCTTCAAACTGACCGCGGTACTTGGTACCGGCGACCATCATCGCCAGATCCAGCACAACGATGCGTCGATCGGCAAGAATCTCGGGGACGTTGCCGTCGATCACGCGCTGAGCAAAGCCTTCGACGATGGCCGTTTTGCCAACGCCCGCTTCGCCGATCAGAACGGGGTTATTCTTAGTACGTCGGCAGAGGATCTGCACGGCGCGTTCGATTTCTTTTTCGCGGCCGATGACCGGATCGAGCTTGCCTTGGCGAGCCAGTTCAGTCAGGTCACGACCAAAGCTATCCAGGGCCGGCGTTTTGGATTTGCTAGAAGACTTGCCACCAGCGGCGGCACCTTCGCCCGTCCCTGTGCCACGCTCCATGCCGCCACGTTCGCCTCCACCACCTTCGCCACTTTCCAAACCGTGGCCCAGTAGGCTGAGAACCTCTTCGCGAACATCTTCCAGTTTCAGGCCCAAGTTCATGAGAACCTGCGCGGCGACCCCTTCTTGCTCACGCAACAGGCCGAGCAGTATATGTTCGGTGCCCACGTAGTTGTGGCCCAGATTGCGCGCTTCGTCCATCGAGTACTCGATGACTTTCTTGGCGCGCGGGGTCTGCGGCAGCTTCCCCATGGTGACCATGTCGGGGCCGCTTTGGACAAGCTTTTCCACTTCCAGGCGGATCTTGCGGAGGTCAATGTCCAGGTTCTTTAGAACATTGGCAGCGACACCGCTCCCTTCCTTAATCAGGCCGAGCAACACGTGCTCGGTACCGATATATTCGTGGTTGAAGCGCTGAGCCTCTTGGTTGGCCAATTGCATGACCTTGCGTGCTCGATCAGTGAATCGTTCGTACATGGCATTCTCTCCGTTCGACTTGCGGAACCCGCCGAGGCAAGGTGCCAGTGGCCGGTTCGCAGCAGATTCTCAGGGTGAAAAGTTCGCTTGTGTTTGACGGTTTCGACCGAGCGTGTGAACTGCCTCATTCGGTGTTCACAATTGTTTTGCTCGGCTTAACTTGGATGAGTGGTTTTGGATTAGGTTGACAGGAAGTGAAGAACGATTCGTAAAACTGGCTGTGGCAATCGGTTGTTATCGCCTTCTATACGAAAATTGGCAAGTCTCAGTTCATCTGTTGGCGTTTGAACGATGTATTGCCATCTCATTGCCATTCTCGTTTATGCCGCATTTGGCAGACTAACTACTGGTTCTCCTTGTGGATGCATGTTCTGCGCCGAAACCGCTGGGCTGAAGTGCAACTCGGTTGGAGGATCGACTTCTTTCATTCCACGCAGCATTTGCCATTCGCGTGCGATCTCCAGTTGCCACTTGCCACAACCGGTGATGGTGGCGAGGTGACGGAGCGTTTGTTTCGCTTCTTCAACGTGTCCAATTTTGCGCAACAAACTGGCCAATAGCAGGTGTGCGTCGATATCGTTCGGGTTCAATTCCAAAACTCGGTTCAAAGCGACTTCCGCCTCGAACCAGTTTCCGTTCAGGTATTCGGTCTGGGCGGTTGTAAACAACGCGTCCAGGATTTCGGTATCAGGCAGGCCCAGCAGGGAAGGCATCGCTCGAATATTCATGAGGAGGAAGCCACCCCAGAATAATAGTAGGCCAGGCCAGGCAATAAGACGAAAAGCGGGGGGGAGAATTTCGGTGTAACCCCAACTTGCGACTATGGATACGTTCAATAACGCGGCAAACCCGCCAGCGACCACAAAATCGGACCAGGATCCGCGCAACCATAGCTGCGGCAGGCCCGGCCAGAGGATGGTCAACCAACTCAGCAGACGCATGAAACGTAGTCCTCCGTGAAATGGGCCGTTTGCACGGTCATCCATGCAATTTCCACTCGAATTCCCCAGCGAAATCGGCAAGACTATGCCGGTTCAATATTGCCGGGGAAGCGGTGGCCCGAAAGCTGCGGAAGCAGGATTTCGGTTGACCAGCAGAATTCTAGACAAATCGACCGGTTGCGGCAAGGCAAGTATTTGTATAGCTTGCAGTTACGATTAGATACGCGGTACCAGACAGTCGCGTCTTGAAAGGCCGGTTTTGCTACCAGCACGAGAGCGGCGGAAGTGTGGTGGGCTGCGTCGGACCGCCATACTGTGATAGCTAATTACCCATGTTACCAATCAGCCAGATATGGTGTCAGAAGTTCGTGCGTGCTGTAAGTCGTTTTTGTAGTTTGTGATACGTCAATTTTGGTGAGAAATGTCAGACGCTGAATCAGCCTTAATTCGAATCATCGACGCCGCTGCGAATCGAGTCGCGGAGGGGTTACGTGTGATTGAGGACTACTTTCGATTCGGGCTGAATGACCGGCACTTAATGACAACCGCCAAGCAACTTCGCCACGATTTGCAGGAATCCTTGGCTGTTATCTCGTCCGCTGATCGCCATGCTGCGAGAAGTACCGACGCGGATGTCGGGACTGCGGTGCAAACCACGTCGGAGATGTCTCGGCAGGATATGCGGTCCGTGGTCGCCGCGAATTTCAAACGGGTGGAGCAATCGCTCCGTTCGCTGGAAGAGTTTGGAAAGATAGGTAATGCCAAAATGGCAGGCGAACTTGAGCAGTTGCGGTATCGGACCTACTCACTGGAAAAAATGTGGGACACAACCGAATCCAGCATTCAGCGGCTCGGTTCGTCGCAGCTCTACTTGCTGATGGACGGGGCAAAATCGATCGAGCAGTTTGAGCAGTTAGCCCGATCGGTGGTCGAGGCTGGGGTTCATGTGATTCAACTGCGTGATAAAAAACTGCCGGATCGCGAGTTACTAGACCGAGCACGTCGGCTGCGCGCGCTTACATCGGGAACAGAGACGCTCTTTATTATGAATGATCGCGCGGACTTGGCGCGGCTGGCCAATGCCGACGGAGTACACGTTGGTCAGGAGGAGCTGACCGTGCACGATGCGCGCAGTATTGTCGGTACGCAGGCGTTGATCGGCGTCTCCACCCATTCGGTTGAACAAGCCAAGCAAGCGGTACGCGACGGTGCCAACTATATTGGTATCGGCCCGACCTTTGCGTCGACGACGAAGCAGTTCGAGAAATTTACAGGGCCGGAACTGCTCCGCGCCGTTGCCACTGAGATCCGGTTACCCGCGTTTGCCATTGGCGGTATTGGACTGGCGCAGATTCCCGATGTTTTGGCGAGCGGAATCACGCGCGTGGCGGTCAGCGGTGCGGTGGTGAATGCAGCAGATCCGGCTCTGGCTGTTAAACAACTGGTTCAGGAGCTGAAAAGTTCGTAATGCCCTGCGTCTAACTGCTCGTTTCGCTTTTCTCGACCGGTGGCGCTTCGGCTGCCGGTGGATCGGCTGGCGGCTTTGGCGTTGGTCCTAGCAATGATTCGATAATCGATCTCATTTGCCCATCCGCGCCCTCCGGAAAGCCCTGCCAGACTCCTCGTATGGCGCCCGACTTATCGAGAATGAACGTTGTAGGGTACGCTTGAAAGAGTTTGGCGAGCGAGAGAATTCCGCGCGTCGTACCGTTTGCATCGTAGTAGGTTGGATGGACAATGTTTTGCTCTTGCATGAACCGCTCGGTCAGCGTGCGAAGGTCGTTTATACCTTCTCCGGAATCGTCGCCTCCTGAACAGGACACTGAGAGATACTGAAAATCAGGACGGTCGGCGAATTCTTGATTGATCGCGGCCAGATGCGGAAACTCACGGACACAGGGAGGACACCAGGTTCCCCAGAAGTTGAGCAGGACGACTTTACCTTCAATGCTTTTCAGATCAACGGGCTGAGTGGCCCCGGTCAACGGTTGGAGTTGCAGGGCGGGAAGCTTGGATCCGACACCGAATTCCGTGGTGGGATCTCTTTCTTCTTTGCGGAGGCGAAAAAGTATTACCCACAGCAGAAAGCCACAGATAATCAGTACAATGCCGATCCAGGTTATTTGAGCCCTTTTCGGCCTTGGTGTTACAAATTGGTTCATGGACATGCTGGTCCAAAAAGGATTGAATAGTGATTGTGGAGTAATGATTGAGCGCGCGTTGTTCAATACATCGCTTGCGACCGACGTGCGAGTCAAAGGCAGCCGGCAATTCTATTTTAGCAGATAGTTCTGCCAGCGGCCTCATTCAGCAGCAATTGAATCGAAACTAGATGCCGGGCCAGTTCAGAAAGTCCGTCACAACCGAGGGAAAAAATGCCGATCGAAGTCGAATTGAAATTCCGCGTGGACGAATTGGCGCTGGTTGAGCAGCAGGTGCGACTGCTGGGAGGGACTTTTGGTCCACCGGAGGTGCAAAGCGATTTGTACCTGGCTCATCCGCAGCGAGATTTTGCGCAGACCGACGAGGCCTTTCGGATTCGGCAAGTTGGCGCCGCCAACATGGTTACCTACAAAGGTCCCAAGCTCGACGCCACGACCAAGACGCGTCGCGAGATTGAAGTCCCGTTTGCGTCAGGGGACGCAGCCGCCGATCAACTTCGCAGTTTGCTGGAGGCACTTTCGTTTCGCCCGGTGTTGCAGGTGCGCAAGCAACGCCGCACGGCGAAACTCGAGTACCATGCGATGGAAGTCGAAGTCGTGCTGGATGAAGTCGATCAGCTCGGCACGTATGTTGAACTGGAAGTGCTATGTGAGTCGGACCAAGCGGAACCGGCCAAGGAGGCCGTGCTGGCATTGGCCAGCGAATTAGGGCTGAAGCAGCCCGAGCGGCGGAGTTACTTGGAATTGCTATTAGGGCGACAGGTTCTCGCTGCGGACGATCAGCCATAGGGCCTGCGCAGCCGATGTAATGCTATATCGCATAATGGTTTGATGGATTTTACCGGGGCTGAAATCGGCTACCTTCCAGGTAGAGGTAGCCCCGAAATCCGCTGGTACTTTCTGCTTTTGAACTGGACATGGCCACTGCACAGTGACGATAATCGAGCGGTTAACGCTTTGTTTTAGTGGTCGCAAATTACCATGCGTTAAAACGCGCGGTTTGGATAATGTCGCAATATCTCGCCAAGATGGTCGCTCTGCTGCTGATGCTGGCTCTTGGGCCTGCACCGGTGGTGAATGCGCACTTGGTGGGCTTCTCTGCTGGCTGCTGTTCGTCCACCGGCGCAGTGGAATCCGATACGGTCACTGCTGCAGCGTCGACCGACGACGATGCACCCAAGTCGTGCTGTGCATCTAAAAAGAATGCCAGCTCGAAACCGGCGATTCAGAAGCTTGTTGCCAAGAAGAGTTGCTGTTGTGCTAGTGCCAGCGGTAGTTGCTGTAAGAAAGCCTGCTGTCAGACAAAGCCGGTAGCAGTGGCCAGTTGTTGCCGCAATTCACTGGCCCAGTCCAAATCAGAACGTGACGAGTGTAATAAAGTTTCGCCAGAACTGGCCGAGGTTCCTTGCACTTGTCAGGCAGCACCTGCACTTCCGATTGCTCCGCTCCCCAACGAAGGGCGAGAGCGGACCAATACCAAAGTAGATCTCGTAACATCGTCTCCCATTGGAGCGGTGCTTTCGACTCGCCCAACTGCGACGTGCCATCTTTTGCCGAGTGCGGCAGTGGAAAGTGTCGCTGGCCTTTCTTTGCGACGAATGCTCTGTATTTGGATCGTTTGATTCAATCTGAACAGAGATATTGCGCGCCGAACGAACGTTCTTGGATATTCCAGGATAGTTTACTCGGTGGCTAAGCGGTAAGAAATTCCGTCTGTGTCTAGAAGTCGAAGCGAAATACTTTCCATTGTTTTGAACCAACTATTTCCAATTTTATTTATTGAGGAACCTAAGATGAAAACTCGTTACTTTGCTTTGTTTGCCCTATTGGCTGTTTTGGCCACCGTCGCCACCTTGAGCATCAGTTCTTTCTCAATGGCTGAAGATGCCAAGAAGGAAGAGAAGAAGGAAGCTGCTTTCTGTCCAGTCGGTGGCATTGGCCACGATATTAACAAGGAAGTCTCGGTCGACTTCGCAGGTGGCAAGGTCTACTTCTGCTGCGACAAGTGCCCTGCACCGTTTGAAAAGGACACCGCCAAGTTCACTGCCAATGCTCACCATCAAATGGTGGCGACCAAGCAGTTGAAGCAAACGGCTTGCCCTTTGACCGGCAAGAAGGTCAATCCTGACATGACCGTAGAGGTCGCCGGTGTTGAGGTCGGTCTTTGCTGCGGTGGCTGCAAGGGCAAGATCAATAAGATTGAAAAGGACGAAGAGAAGATCGAAGTCCTGTTCAAGGATACCAGCAAGGGTTTCAAGCTGGCCAAGAAGGAATCGGCTTCCGAAAAGAAGTAGTTCCTAGCGGGGGGTACGCGGGGTCAGTTTGAGAGTTAAACGCAACGGAGACATGCCCAACCGGGTTGTCTCCGTTGTTTTTTTACGCCATAAGTTGCCGGCATCTCGGAAAGTAACCGCTGCTAGCACAAACTGATCTTTGTCGGGAATCGGGCTTTTGCAATACTCTGCCGCGCGGCTCGCTCCCTAAAGATCAGTTGCCCGCATGGGTGCCACTGCTGCCTGCCCTCGCGAAGGCGGGGGGCTTGCCCAGCAGTGCTTTGTACTTCCGGCGAGTGCGACCGCAGGATTTATCGGTTTGACGAAGCATCAAATCCTAAAGCTACGCGGTAATGGTCCTTTTGCTGATTCCATGTCGCAAGGATGCGGCTACTATGCGCTATTCATTTATCGTGCCAGCGTGCGATCCCAATCGAGTAACCGACTCACTATGTGAGGAGTTGCGCCGAGTGATCGCCACACTGCCGGACTCCGGCGAGCTGCTGGCGGATTTTGCCCACTGCGACAGTCTCGAATCGGCAGTCCTCCGCGGAATTGAGATGGCGCAAGGGGACTTGCTGATCTTATTGGACCCGCGCGGCTTGTATGCCCCGGAGGAGGCGCTGCAATTGATTCCACGCCTGGCGCGGGCTGACGTTGTTGTCGGACGCCGCCGTCGGACTGGCCTGGCCAAATTATTTGAACGCGCTGCACGCATTCCGCGCTGGTTGCTGCTCGGCTTGGATTCCCCCGATCCTGGTTGTTTGCTCTGGGTGGCCCGTCGCGAAGTCTTTGAAGGTGTCTCTTTTCGCCCTCGGCACGTGCGTTATCTGGCATCGCTGGTGGCGCGGCGCGGATTTCGTGTCGGCAGTGCCTATGTCCAGTCAAGAGACGCATTAGCCAGCAGCAGCCGAAAGAATCATGCGGCGTGGCCAAGCCCAATCAGTCTGCTGCGCGCCGCGTGGACTGCCTGGCGCTGGCAAGAGCCTGCCTTGCGGCTATCGCGTGGCAGCCTGGAGATCCAGAGCAATCTCACGGAACATGAGCATTCGGAAACAGAAATCACAACGGTTCGCTATCCGGGCACAGCATCAGTCAGACCAGAACTGCAACGAAGGAAGTCGGCATGAAGATCTTTTTCTCGGTCGGTGAACCTAGCGGCGACATTCACGGCGCCAACTTGATCCACGAGCTGCGGCGTCGCCGGCCAGAGATTCAGTGTGTTGGCTACGGTGGTCCCAAAATGGCCGCCGCCGGTTGCGAGTTGCACGAAGACCTGACCGCCTTGGCTGTCATGTGGATCCTGCGCGTGTTGTTGAATATCCACAAGTTTCTCGGTTTGGTGTCCCGTGCCGATCGTTACTTTCAACACGAAAAGCCGGACGCAGTAATTCTGATCGACTATCCGGGCTTCAATTGGTGGATTGCACGCCGTGCCAAGCGGCATGGCATTCCTGTGTTCTACTATTCGCCGCCGCAGATCTGGGCCTGGGCCGGCTGGCGGATCAAAAAAATGCGCCGACTGGTGGATCATGTGCTGTGTGGTTTGCCGTTTGAAGAGCAGTGGTTCGGCGAGCGCGGCTGCAAAGCGACGTTTGTCGGTCATCCTTACTTTGATGAGGTGCGGCAGCAGCATCTCGATAACGAATTCATTTCCAAGTTTGAATTGCAGGCCGGTCCGCTGGTCACGATCTTGCCAGGGTCCAGAACACAAGAAGTCACCGGCAACCTGGAATGGCTGCTCAAGGCGGCCAGTCTGGTGCGGAGTCGCATTCCCCAGGCGCGATTTGCTGTGGCAGCATATAAAACAACGCAGGCCACCTATGCGCGGAAGATGATCGAACGGATGGGACTGGAGATCGAAGTCTATGTTGGGAAGACGCCCGAACTGATTCACCTGGCTCACTGTTGCATGGCCGTATCGGGTTCGGTGTCGTTGGAGTTGTTGTTTCAAAAGAAGCCCACGGTCATTCTGTACTATGTGTCGCGGTTTGCGTATTTCGTGCAAGGCTTCTTTCGCAAAGTCAAATACATCACGCTGGTTAACTTGTTGAACGCGCGGGAACTGTTTCCAGAGAAAATCACACCGTACGATCCTAACGAACCAGGTGCCGAGCGAGTTCTGTTTCCCGAGTACCTGACCTGCGAGGACAAGTCCGCACAAATCGCCGGGCACATCATCCGCTGGCTGGTGGATGTGGAACTGCACGAAGGTGTCGTGGCCGAATTGGCCAAGCTGAAGGCACGCGTCGGTCGCGGTGGAGCCTCCAAGGGAGCCAGCGAGTACATCCTGAACGTGTTGGAGAAGCGGCCCGATGTGGTTCCTCGCCCGCACTTTGTGCCAGGGATGAAAGTCATCAGCAGCGGCGACGCCGACTCTTAACGCCCTCTGCAATTGCTGTGGCAGACCCCTCATGGCTGCACGTTGGCTATAATGAATGCGTCCAGGTCGGCCCAACCTGAACGATCTCATTGCACCTGGCACCGCAGACCTAGAACCGCAGGAAGAGCCTTGTTCCTATTAGAGCCAGCCCGAACTGCTTGGGATGTTCACTTTCGGATTGCCGGGATTCCGGTCCGAGTCCATCCGATGTTCTGGCTGGTTAGTTTGTTTCTGGGGGCTGGGCCAAAAATCCCCCCCAAGGAAACCTTCATTTGGGTCTTCGTGGCCTTTGTTTCGATTCTGATTCACGAACTGGGGCATGCGGTGTTGATTCGCCGGTTTGGCTGGAGCCCGCGCGTTACCTTGTATGGCCTGGGTGGTCTGGCATCTTATGAAACGAGACAAGGTTACCGCGGCAGCTACTCCAGTAGTTATTCGTCGTACGATGAGCCTGAGCCGAGTGCGATGCGCCAGATCTTGATATCGTTGGCTGGTCCTGGTGCAGGGTTCTTGTTTGCGGCGCTGACGGTCGGAGCGATTTATTTGTTCGGCGGCAGTGTGCATTTCTTTTTTGGCGGAGTGCGAGGTGTCGACTGGTTGGTAACTGGTTTTTCCAATCCCATGTTAGTCACACTGTGGTACTTCTTGATCTACATCAATCTGTTCTGGGGTTTGATCAATCTGCTGCCGATTTATCCACTGGACGGAGGCCGGGTGTCGCGGGAACTGTTTTTGATGCAAGGATCGCCGTCTATTCAAATTGAGCGATCATTGATGTTGAGTCTGATCGTGGCGGCGGCTTTCGCACTGTATGCCGCCGTGGCGCTAGGGTCGTTTCTCACGACGCTGATGTTTGGATACTTTGCTGTGATGAATTACCAGGCCATCCAGGCGCTGCGCGGACGAGGTGGTTGGCAAACCGGCAATGGCGGCGGGAATTATGGCGGAGATGATTACGGAGGTGGTTATCGCGGAAACTATGACGACGATGACGACTATTCCGGGCGTGGAGGAGGACGGTGAGCGTGGTGGAGAAGAGTGGTCGTCGTCCAACCAGCGAACCTCAGCAAGTCATTCTGCTAGGGGCCAGCAACCTGACACGCGGGATCTCGACCGTTGTCGGCAGTGCTGAATCTTTGCTCGGTACGCCGCTGCAAATCCTTGTTGCATCAGGACATGGGCGATCCTATGGCAGCGTAAGCAGTGTTCTAGGGAGGCAGTTGCCCGGCATCCGGCAGTGTGGGCTGTGGCAAGCGGCCACAACCGGAAACCACCGCTCGCCTCCTTACGCTTTGGTAACTGACCTTGGTAACGATCTTTTTTATGGAGCATCCGTCGAGCTGCTGACCTCTTGGGTGGATGAGATTCTGCAGCAACTGGTCAAATTGGAATCACGGACGGTGGTTACTCTGCTGCCAATCGATACGGCCGATACGATTTCGCCATGGCGGTTCCGCACTATGCGGCGGATGATGTTTCCTAGTTGCGAACTGGACCTGGGCGAACTGAAATTGAGAATCGGCGAAGTGAATCAAAGGCTGATCGAGTTATGTTTCGCATACCGGTGCACGGCTGTTGAACAGCGCGCTAATTGGTATGGATTCGATCCGATACACATCCGATTCAGTCGTTGGAGTACCGCTTGGACACAAATTTTGCGTCCTTGGGCCACTTCTGAAAAAAATATTTTTCCCGCCTCGCCATCCCTTCGGCGCTGGATTTATTTGCGTTCGCGAAAGCCATTGGAACGTGTCTGGTTGGGTCGTCATCAGGTGACATTTCAACCTGCGGCGCGCTTCAGTAACAGCACCACCGTTGCCTTCTATTGATCGCTCACCGAAGCACACTGCGCGTCAATCGTGGCGGCGAATTCTAATCGCGATTGAATGACTTGTGGTGCTGTGAATTCGATCGCAGAGTTGAAAGTTGCTCGGGAAAATCGCGGTTTTCTCGCGATCACATTGCAATTCGATACGTCGTTATTTCGTTTCGATATGGGGTCGTGAACGGCGCGAATGTAGTCATCGATCAAATAGCGCGAGACGCTTTCGCGCGCGGAAAAATCAGTTCTCATTGTTACGTTATGATGAGACGCGCGCGATGATCAAATGCATCTCAAATGCACTTGGCACGGCAACAAAAAGCAGCGCTCAACAGTGGATGCGATCGGTAAAAAAATCGCCTCCGAACAAAAATTTTTGCAAAATCATGTTGCAGAATTTTTGAGAATGCGTACAAATACTCTCAAGAGCTTGTTGTATGACAAGCACAAGCAGGTTGTTGGTCCAATCGACATGAAGTGAACGGGCCAATGACTTCCTAGGATGGGAACTGTTTTTTTGTTTCGGGGTGCAAGTGCGGTTGGCTCTCAACGTCGAGATCGTCGCCCAACAATTTGCACCGAACTTTTTTTGTACGGAGGATGAACTGTGGCCAAGAAGAAGAAGGCTGCCAAGAAGGCAGCGGGTGTGAAGAAGGCTGCCAAGAAGTCGACTAAGAAGGCTGCCAAGAAGAAGACCGCAAAGAAGAAGTAACTTCGGCGGTATCCACCCTTGCGTGAACCGTTGCCTCGATTCGGCCTAGCGCCGGGTTCTCATCCGCAGAAATGCAGGTGAGCGGTAACGACCAAATTCGCGCCTTGAGACACGACGAGAAAGAGCCGCTCCAGATCACGATGATCTTGAGCGGCTCTAGCGTTTTAATAGGGTCAAATTCTATGACAGCCATGCCCGTTAGAATGGCCGCAGGTTGTTTGTGAGAAACAAGTTGCGATACCCTACAGAATCGACAAGCTAGGCAGCGGCGGGTTGGCACGGTGCTGTTCGGACAGGTTCCTCACCAGGTTCTGACAAATTGCCTCCAGGAACGGCGCTGCGTCGACCTGATCGAAGTTAGCCGCGGTTTTGCCTTCGTCCCCGTGAATGCGAATCTGAATGTTGATCGGAACTTCGCCAAGAAACGGGATCTTCTGCTCGGTCGCACTACGCCGTGCTCCACCGGTGCCAAATATATCGTAACGCTTGCCGTTATCCGGGCAGATGAAGTAGCTCATGTTCTCGACCATGCCGAGCAGCGGAATATTCACCTTGCGAAACATGGTAATGGCCTTCACCGCATCCAAGAGTGCGACATCCTGCGGTGTGCAGACCACTACGGCACCGGTCAATGGTACCGATTGCGAAAGACTGAGCGCCACATCGCCTGTGCCAGGTGGCATATCGACGATTAGGTAGTCCAACTCTCCCCAATGAGTCCCACCCAAAAACTGCTGGATTGCTTTGTGGAGCATTGGCCCGCGCCAGACAACCGCTTCACTGGCCGGTACCAGAAACGCCATCGACATGACCTTCAGGCCGTTGACCTCGGCAGGGACCAGGCGATTGTCGCGCGGCTCGGGCATTTGTTGCAGCCCAAGCAAATGCGGAACACTTGGCCCGTAAACATCGGCGTCCATCAGCCCGACTTTGGCACCGGCTCTGGCCAGTCCCAGTGCGATGCTGGTGGCGATGGTGCTTTTTCCGACACCACCTTTGCCGGAACCAACTGCAATCACGCTCTTGACGCTCAGTCCCATCTCGCCGAGAGGTAGGGGCGGGCGCTGATGGACAGCCAAGCGAACCTGTACTTCGTTCAAGGCCGGCAGACGTGCGCGGAGAAACTGTTCCAGCTCCAACTGCGTTGCGGTCCAGAGCGGTGCGGAGTGCGTGGTGAGGCCCAAGGTCAACGACAGAGTTCGATCTTGCAGTTTCAGATCGCGGACCTGCTCCATTTGCACGATGCTGCGACCAGTTTCAGGGTCCTTAAAGTCGGCCAGGACCGCATAGACTGCCGCTTCGTTGATCGTAGTTTCCGCCATCGTGCTCTCCAATATTGGTACGCTAAGTAGGTGTTTTCATCATCAGTTTGACAAAAACGAGGCTGCAATGATAGTGGTCACAGGCGATGCGGATCTGCCGGCCGTAGAGGTAACCTATTCACGGCGAAACGAACGCCTAGGTCTTAAAGTGCCGCGTCAGCCAGGGGCGCAGAGTGCCGATTTGTCGCGCCGTAGAAAGAACATGGATCGCTCCAGCCTCACGTAACAGCGGTTCGCACCATGCCGTCTGGTGATTGGCCAGGGCAATAACGCGTGTCGTCGGAAAATCCTCTTCCACGCGTCTGGTCCACGCTGCCAAGGCCGCCGCTCGTTCTGATGGCACTTCGACCAACACCAAACAGGCCGGCTGTTCTGCCAATCGCTGCGAGCACTCCTGGAGTGATCTTGTTTCGATCCAGCGGACCTGTCGAGGCCAATCGTACTGCCGTAGGAGAGGAGCCCAGTTGCCAGACTGTTCGCAGACGATGACTGGCAAAGGTTCGGCGACGTTCATTCGGGCTGCTCCTCAAATGGCAGGTCCTCGATGAAGTCTGGCAGCTCATCGCCTGCCGATTCAAATGCAGGGAGCATTGCCTCTGGCAACGCTAAGTCTGGTAATTTGCGGCGCGGTCGGTGGTTCGGTCGCTGCTTTTTGGCAGGGGGTGCCTCGGCTTCTTCCAGACCGAGCTGCACCATGCGGCGGTATAATTTCGGCCTCGTCAGGCCAAGCAACTGCGCCGCACGCGATTTGTTCCCCTTGGCCTGCTTCAATGTCTTCTGGATCAGCTCCGACTCAATCGATTCTAAATGTGCCTCAAGATCGATCGGTTGCTGCACTTTGGCAGGACGACGTGCCTCGTCGGCGGCGTACGACAATCGCTTGGGCAGATCCGATATGGTAATCTCGGCCCCTTCGGCATGCCGATGTGCCTCGCGAACGGTGTTGGCCAACTCGTGCAAATTGCCGGGCCACTGGTAGGCCTGCAATTGATCCAGACAATCGGGGGCCACCCCACGAAGTTGCTTGGAGCTGGCGGCGTTGGCCTCTTCGACCAGCGATTGGCAGAGCAACGGGATGTCGTCGCGACGCTGCGACAAGGGGGGCAGCTCAATGACCAGCGTGCTGAGTTGTGACGCCAGGCCCGGTCGCAGCCGTTGCTGTTGAAGCAGCGTGGCAGGCGTTTGCAGACTCGACGCGATCAGGTGTAGCGAGACCGGACGATTCCCGGCGGTTATCTGTTCCAGTTTCAACTGAGCAGCCTCTGAAAGCTCGTCCAGCCCCTCTAGCACGAGTGTTATTCCGGCAGCACGCGTCCTAGCCGTCATGGAGGCGATTGCAGCGACCAGCGACTCGTCGGTCACAGCGGCACAATCGACGCCCAGCCACACACGGTCGTCCGTGGCACCCTGATGAATCATACGGGCCACGGCACGGCGTCCGCT
>JAWXCH010000068.1:0-9897 GCA_034440595.1 Planctomycetota bacterium
ACGTATTTTTCAGCGGCTCGGCGAGACGGAAGACCGTCGGTTTCAGGGAAAAATTATCGCCGCGACCAATCGCGATTTGGCCGATGAGATGCGTACTGGTCGGTTCCGCAAGGATTTCTACTATCGATTGTGCTCAGACCAGATTCATACGGTCCCCTTGAGCGAGCAGCTTGCCAATTCGCCAGGGGGATTGGACAGCCTGATTCACTTTATTGCCAAGCGAATCGCCGGAGATGAAGCGGCTGCAGTGGCGAAAGAATGCCATCAATGGATTGCCAAACACCTGGCCGAATACCACTGGCCCGGCAATATTCGCGACCTGGAACAGTGCTTGCGCAACATCATGATTCGCGGTCAGTACTGGCCGCGCAGCGCAGTAGAGGCCGCGCAGCCTACCGATTCCAGCAAGCAGTGGCTATTCAATGCAGAACAGTGCCACTGCACTGCGGATGAACTCATCTCGCAATACTGCCGCTGGGCCTATGACAAGCTGGGCACGTACGATGCCGCTGCAAAAAGGCTCGGCCTGGACCGTCGGACGGTGAGGAGCAAGGTGGGGGAGTTGGGGAAAAGTGCGTCTCCGTTGTGAAAGGTGTTCATGGCGACTGGCCGCTCCGGCGTAAACCCGCGTGCTCCGGTTATGGCGACAAACGCGATTGCACGGCCAAGGTCTGTACTGCCTCCGCGCGGAATTCTCACCAAAATGTCCTACAATTGCTGAGCAGGCATATTGCACCCTGCCACCATCCCACCCGCACAACTTTCAGGAATACTATCCATGTTCGATTCTGAATTCACTTCGCGGCGAGAGTTCGTACAACGCGTCGGCCTGGCGGCTGGAGCAATTAGCCTCAGCTCTTATGGTCTGCTGCATGCCGAAGAGAAACCAGTAGCAACTTCGATGACCCCAAATGACATTCTTGGCCAATTGGTCGCAGGAAACGAGCGGTTCGCCAGCGGCAAGACGAAACTCCTTCCGCGCACGCCCGCCGATTTTGCTCGCGATGCCAAGGGACAAGCACCCCCCGCAATAATTCTTGGCTGTGCCGATTCACGCGTTCCGCCGGAATTTGTTTTTGATCAACCAGTTGGCGGCTTGTTTGTATTACGGGTTGCCGGAAACATTGTCGGCTCTGGCCCGATCCTGATGGGGAGCATGGAGTTTGCAGTGGCCGAACTAGGTGCGCGGCTGATCGTGGTGATGGGACACAGCGAGTGCGGTGCCTGCAAAGCGGCGATTGAACACATCGAAAACCACGACAAACTCCCTGGCTCGATCGAAGGGATGGTGGACTACATCCGCCCGGTCGTTCGGGAAGTCCGCGGCAAGCCGGGCAACAAGCTGGTGAATGTCACCAAGCAAAATGCGATTATGAACGCCAAGCGCTTGGAGACGCTCGGCCCGATCCTGCCCGACTTTGTGAAGAAGGGTGCCGTTAAGGTGGTCGGTGCATACTACGAGCTATCGACCGGCAAGGTAGAGATCCTGGCCTGATTCGCTGTTGCCACGGGGATGCGCTGGTCTGGCGGAGGCTGGCTATCAGGTTTCTCTGCCGCACGCGCAATATTCCGCAGCATTCCGGCAAACACGCACTGATGAAGCGGATAGATGCCATACCAGTAAATCAGTCCTAGCAACCCGCGCGGATCAAAGATCGCCGTCTGTCGAATCGAACTTCCTTGTTCGCAAGGAGTGACTTCAAACTCGAGCCAGGCACGTCCCGGGAGCTTCATTTCCGCAAGCAGCCGTAAACGTCGCGGTGGATCGTAATGCTCCACGCGCCAAAAGTCGAGCGGATCGCCGACCCGCAAATGCTCAGAATCACGGCGACCCCTTCGGACTCCGACTCCTCCCACCAGCAAGTCCAAAAAACCGCGCAGTGACCACAGCCAATCACAACAGTACCAGCCAGTGCGACCCCCGATGCGCCGAATCGGAGCAAAGGCTTGCTCAGGCGACACCTTCACCGTGATGCTTCGCGAATCGACCAGACGCGAACCGAAACGGTCACCACCCCAACTGCGTGGCACTCCGGCGGAGGAGCAAGCGTCGGACCAGCGCGTTTCGGCAAACTCGCGATCTTCGTTGATCAGCGCTCGGGCAATGGCCTCACTCACCGATCGTGGCCGAATCGGGAATACTGTTTCAGCTAGTGGGTTCGAGATGAGTGTCGGGTTGCGCAGGCTTTCCACCAGCTTTCGTCCGACGCGAGCATAGAGCGGCGTGACCAGCCCAAGCCAGAGACTCGAAAGGTACGGCGTCAATAATGGCACCGGAATCATCCAACGTGTCAGACCACGTTGGCGTGCGTACTCGTGCATAAGCTGACCATAAGAGACCTGGTCGGGACCGCCGATCTCGTAGATTTGCGGCGGCCCTACAGGCAGAGCAATAGCGGCCACCAGGTATTCCAGCAAATCCTCAATCGCAATCGGCTGGGCCTTCACCTGTACCCAGCGTGGACAGATCATCACCGGCAGCCTCTCCACCAGGGCGCGAATCATTTCGAATGACAGGCTCCCTGAGCCAATAACAATTGAGGCTCGAAACTCGACAACTGCCGAGTGATTGGCCCGCAATACGCCTCCAGTTTCTTGGCGACTGCGGAGATGCTTGGAAAGTGTATGTTCGACATTGCCCAGGCCTCCAAGATAGACGATCCTGCGAACTCCGGCTGCCGTGGCGACCTGTGCAAAGTTCTCCGCAGCGACTCGGTCGGCCTCTTCAAAATCACGATCTGCTCCCATTGAATGCACAAAATAGAAGGCGGTGTCGACTCCCGCGAATGCTTCCGCCAGAGAAGATCGATCCAAAACATCCCCAGCAACCACTTCTGTGGAACTATTAACACGATCGGCCAGAGCCTCTGGACGGCGCGTCAGGCACCGCACGCGGTAGCCTCGCTGTTGCAAGATTGGCAGCAGTCGACCGCCGACATATCCGGTTGCTCCGGTGAGCATAATCAGTTGGTCCGATCGGTATTCCATCGCGGTGGCACCTTGTTGTGGATCGGACACTCTACGACAGTGACGCGGCAAATGTCACGAGATGCCGGAGGGTGTCGCAGTAAGCCGAATAGGCCATCTGTTGCCTCAAATCGGCACTCAGCGCGCGTCCACCGACAACGACCGCCGTGCCGGTATCAGTTGCCACGCGATGCAGATTAGCATACTCCTCTAAAAATGTTGGCGCGGAATCAACCGACGAGACACTAATCCAAAGCATTCTCGGCCGAATGTCACGCACTGCATCGGCGATGGTTGCGGCAGGGAGTCGCGATCCAAGCGAAGTCGATTGCCAACCTAGCTCGCGCATAACAACTTCGATCATCGCCGTCGGCAAGCGATACGGATCCCCCTCCAGGCTACCACCAATCGCCTTGGGAGCATCGATACCCGGAGTTGGAATCGCCATCCGCAACTCATGCAGCAATCTCAGTCCGATTTCACAAGCACGTCGCTCCCGATAGATCGACATTTCACCCCGTTCCCAAAGGTCACCTACATCGTGGAACGCTGTGGCCAGCAAGCGATCGCAAATCTCGCAAGCAGACTGCCCAGAAAGGTAAAGATCAAAGACAATTCTGCGGCACTGATCCTCGTCACCACTCAGCAGCGCATCGCGAACCTGCTCCCTGGCTCTCTCGTTCACTGTCTCTGCTTGACCTGTGTTCGACGGCAGCCCCAATAGCTCGGGTCGCACCAACTGTTGCCCCGACTGCCGCAGGAACTGCACAACGTCATCAATCGCCATTCGCCGATGCCCACCTGCCGTGCGGGTTGCAGTCAACAGCCCCCGGTCGCACCAACGTTTCAACGAAGATTCGCTAACCCCGATGGCCTGAGCAACTTGCTTTGGTGTGACGAGCTGTTTCACAAATGGCCTTAATGCGGCAACAAATCGGATGGTGAACGATTTGAACTAATTATAGCCCTGAGGCATCCGAGTGTCCACTTTGAGATTTCGATATAAATTTCGATGGCTGTAAGTCTTTTGTGGGCATCAATCTACAACGTCCTGGCAAATCCAAATGAACGATTTGAACGAATGCAGCTTGACCAGTGGCCACTGCCAGGATATAAATCAATAGAACGAATTGAACGAATTTTGGTCGTCACAAGAAGGCACCTTGAAGGCAGAACTGGATTTCTTTGCCCTCAATAGTGTTAACGCCATCCCGGGTGGCTCCCCTTGTGACCGTTAAAAATCAGCCAGTCGTTTTCCATTGTTCAGATCAATTGTCCAGTTCAGTCCCTCAGTCCCTCAGTTTGATTAAGGAACGTTGTATGTCATTTGTTTGGAAAAACTCGGTCTTGTTCGTCGTTGCAGCTATGTTTCTCTCCACTGCGTCTGTGGCACAGGCTGGCAAGAAGTGTGGCCAGAAGCCTGCCACCACAGTCGCTTACAAAAAAG
Source organism: Planctomycetota bacterium (assembly GCA_034440595.1). Classification (GTDB taxonomy): domain Bacteria; phylum Planctomycetota; class Planctomycetia; order Pirellulales; family JALHPA01; genus JAWXCH01. Next base: position 4,415 of record JAWXCH010000068.1, read on the forward strand.
ACTCCAAGAAGGACACCAAGATGGATATTGTCGACACTGCAGTCAAAGCGGGTTCGTTCAAGACGTTGGCCGCAGCACTGCAAGCGGCCGGGCTAGCCGAAACACTCAAGGGTGATGGACCGTTCACGGTTTTCGCACCAACAGATGAGGCCTTTGCAAAGCTGCCGGCCGGCACCGTTGAGGCGCTTGTCAAGCCAGAGAATAAGGACAAACTAATCGCGATTCTGACTTACCACGTAGTGGCCGGAAAAGTGATGGCAGCCGATGTTGTAAAGATGAAGTCCGCCAAGACCGTGCAGGGGCAAACGGTGGCCATCGACACAACCGAAGGGGTCAAGATCAATGACGCCAAGGTCGTGAAGGCGGACATCGCCTGCGGCAATGGTGTGATCCATGTGATCGACACGGTACTGCTGCCAAAAGAGTAGCTACCAGTGAGTTTTAGCCCGGTCATGGCTGGCAGACGTTTGCCAGCCATGGCCTTGTTCAAGTTTATATCGGCGCACTTTGTGCTACTCAGCTACAACAAGCCACCGGGCAACTCCGTCAGGTCATGGTACCCAAACATCTCAACTTCAGCGCCATATTCCTCTGCCGGACGCCGCAGCCCCGCCAGGCTACTTCTTCGTTGTTCATCATTGTCAGCACGTAATGTCGCGAGTGCCGAGACCGGATGCTTGTCTTCGGTCAACTCAGCGCGCAGGTAATAGGCATCTCCCACGTGCAGCAGCCAGCCGTTCTCTTGTTCCATCGCCACACCGCAATGGCCAAGTGTATGCCCTGGCAGCGGGATCAACAGCACCTTTGTAGAGAACGGCAATGGGACTGGCCGCGCTGCCAGACCAAACCACTTTTCGGTCGAAGGAGCGTAGGTTTGCCAGCGTGGGCTGTGCTCGAACTGCCGCGGCACATAGCGAGGGTTTTCTGAGAGGACATTCTGCATCTCTTCCTCAGCGACATGGACCGTCGCATCGGGAAAATCCGCCAGACCGCCGGCATGATCGGGGTCGAGATGCGTCATGACGATATCCTGCACCTGCTCTCGTTGAAATCCAAGCTGTTCGATTCGTCGCACTGCCGTGTCATGCTCGTTGAACTGAAATCCGGCCATGTCGATCAGTGCTTTTCCAAGTCGCTCGGCGGGACTGGCTACCTCTAGCAGGCCAATTCCTGTATCGATCAGAGCCAATCTGCCATTTTCTTCTAGCAGCAGACAATGGCAAACGACCGTCGGGAAGTTCGGCACCCGCAACGTCCCGCAGTTAATGTGATGGATAGTGGTCATTAAATGGGATAAACTCCTGGTTCTAAATGCCTGCTCTGTTGTAGCAATTAAGTCGGAAGCACGCACGATAGTTCAGTCCAGTTGGACAGCCGATTACACCACTTTTTGCGGACTTCATTCTACCGGACGCTGGACTCGGCTGAGAAGTTCGTCCATAGTACGGCATTGCCTTGAATTGCTGTAGTTTTGTTACAACGCCATTGCATTGACCTATTCGCAAAGAAAGCACGTATGTTCAACTCGTGTAAAACAATTACGATCCTTGTCTCCTTAGCAGCCATGCTGTGCGGCCTGCTACTTGTCAGTGAGGCAGAAGCCGATATCAAGATGCTAACCAGCCGCCGCGAACTGGGTCAGAGGATGCGCCTAGTCGCGCACCCCGAAGTGCGGGCACGTCGCGATATCGATGTAGGTCGTGCCGCGCCGGAGATCCCTCCCCTGTTTGACAGTGGCGAGCTGATCGGCGACGAAGATGCCGCGTTGCACTTTACGGACTCGGAGACCGGCGAGTCGTTCCTGATCGATGGCACGGGCGGAATCGGTCTGCAAAGTCACACCCGCGGCAATTTGCAGGGCACGATTCTACTAGGGGGCACGAATGTTTTGCCTAACACCACCTATTACGAAGTCGACCTGCTGGCGACAATGCAATTTTCGACGACCGTCGAGGGATACATCGATTTTGATTTTGACGTGACCAACCCCACCTTGAACGACGTGCCTTTCACCATCACCTTGGCGCGCACAGCGACTGGTACCGATGGGGGCGTGTTCGTCTTCAATCCAATGAGCGGAATCGATCAGGCCACGATTCCGTTTATTGGGACTGGCGAGTTTGACCTGACCATCGAGTGGCATTTGAGCAACTACATTGTGCCGGCGGGGAACTCAAACTTTGGCATCGAGGAATACAACATCAGTTGGGAGATCGTGCCCGAGCCGAGTACGTGGGTAATGCTGGTAACTGGGACTAGTAGCATGTTGGTGTGCGGCGTCGTTCGTAAACGGAGACACCGCCAACGGTAGCCATATCCCGGCTCGAGGGAAAAACTCCTGTCAGAGAGCGTTCCGCAATGCAAAATTGCCATCCCCGGCTCTTTAAGCTAAACTCGCAGTATGGACACGATGCTTGAAATCGCCAGGCGGGTGGATGCCTTTATGATGGAACGGTCTCCGGTTCACGACACGATGCGCCGGCTCGCCAAGGCGTTTAGCGACATGGAGATTCCATTTGCGATTGCGGGAGCGATGGCCGCCAATGCGCATGGACATCGACGAACGACGGCCGATGTGGATGTATTGATTCGCCGCGAGGATCTAACGCGTTTCAAAGATTGCTGGCTTGGCCGCGGCTGGGTGGATCTTTTTGAAGGCTCAAAGGGTTTCAAAGACACGCAGAATGGCGTCAAAGTCGATGTGCTGATTGTGGGTGACTACCCTGGCGACGGAAAAGTCAAACCCGTGTCATTTCCGACTCCCGAAACAGTTCGGGAAATCCACGACGAAAGCTTGCCTTTTCTCAATCTCAAAACGCTGCTCGAACTCAAGATCGCCAGTGGAATGACTGCCGCCCACCGTCTTCAGGATCTTGCTGACGTGATTCAGTTGATCCGTATCAATGCCTTGGGACAGAAATACTCAGGCCAACTCAACCCCTTCGTTCAAGAGAAATTCCTCGAACTCTGGCAGGCCGCTCAAATCACTGACGACTACTGATCAGAAGAAAGTGCAAAGTTCGGTATCAAGGCTCGCGGTGTGGATCGTTTCAATGAAATCCAGTCAGCTACCTCACCTTTACGGGAGTGTAACTGTCGAAATGCGCGGGATCATCGGGAATGCACGATTGCCGATGGCATTCATAGCAGTGTTCACAGAGTCGTGTATCAGGATCCAGATCCATTGTGTAGTACTCGTAGATACCAGTGACAATCATCTCATCAGATGGAAATCGCTCTTCGCAGTGACCGCACTCTTCAAGACTAACCTCACTCATAATCGAGTGCATCTCGATTGGGCATAAGCCATAGGGCGTACGCTCTTCAATCGAAGGTTCGTCTTGAAAATCTTCGTGCCAGTTCATGTAACCTCCTTGTCGAGCATCGAGTAAAATCCATCTTGTATTTCAAAGTGGAGGCGGCGGGAATCGAACCCGCGTCCCGCGATATTTCCAGTTAAGCATCTACGTGCATAGTCGAGTAATTTAAGCTCTCGCTCGAAGACCCCCACGTCGACAGGGTGTCCTTCAAGCCAACCGGAAACGGATTTTGACCGCGAGCGTACCCAGTGTTTGACTCGCAGCGATTCGGAATTTGCAACCGGCTTTCGGACTTCTCCGACGGAATTCCTAGGCCGGGGACGCCTTTATTTAGGCGGCCAGAGCGAAGTTGCCTTCGACAATTAAGTTTTTGGTCCGCTTTTTACGTGGCCTGCTGACCAACCACGTCACGCCACTTAACCTTCATGCTATCCGGTCGACCCCAGTTCGCCCCCAAGGTCGCTTCCTATTATACGCAATGATCGGCCGTTTGTCCGGGGCAATTTTAAGGCCAATTTTGAGCCGGTTTTTTCCGCCAAGGCTAATTATTGGCTGCCAGAAGACCGGCATTCAAGAGCCACAGCAGCAAAATACCGAGCGCCAAGCGGTAGATAATAAAGATCGCCGTAGAATGCTTCTTCAAATAACCGAGCAGGAACGCGATGGAGGCGTAACCGACCATGCCCGACACTACCGTGGCAACCAGAAGATTATCCAATCCAATCCCGGACGCGCTCAAGGCATGCCATTCCTTATACAGCTCATAAACTCCGGCGGCAAAGATACTTGGCAGCGAGATCAAGAACGAAAACCTTGCCGCCGTTTCTCGCGACATACCGGCGAACAGACCGGCCGTGATGGTCACCCCCGACCGCGACGAGCCGGGAATGAGGGCAATCGCTTGCGCCAGGCCGATAAAAATGGCGTCCCCCCAGCCGGCAGATTTTAACTCTCGCAACGGGCGACCGTGTCGCATTCTCCAGCGCAGGTAGACCTCGGCAACAACTAGGATCAAGGCCAATATTATCAGCGCGGCGCTAATCACATACAGAGACCGCAACGTGGTATGAATAGCGTCCTTAAACAGCAGGCCAAACAGCACAATCGGAATAGTCGCTACGACAATCATCCATCCCAGCTTGGCGTCGGGCGTGCGGAGTGGCTGCCCCGCCAGCAGGTCGCCGACAGAGGCCCTCGCAATGCGCACAATGTCCTGGCGAAAGTAGATCAGTACCGCCAATAGCGTTCCGATCTGGATCACCGCAGTGAACGGTGCCCCAGGATCTTTCCATTTCAGCAAAGCCGGTACAATCCGCAAATGCGCCGAGCTGCTGATCGGTAGAAATTCAGTCAGCCCTTGGACAATGCCGTAAATTATCGCCTGAAATATCGACATAGTCGTACTATTTTTGCACCAGGTGCCAGATGGGAATCTACCAATCGCTAATCAAGGTGATCAGCAAACATTGACTGGTGGAACATACCATACGTACGGCAACTTCGTCAGGCGCGCAATTTACGGGCAGTAACGACGGCAACGGCGATAACGGTCATTTTGTTCCACAAGCGCCTGTCATACCGGGTGTTCCGACAGTGGCAATCAAATCGGTGCCCGCCGCGCTAGCTTTGGCTATACGTCACAGCTACAGGCGGACGATTCGGACCAATACGAGCTTAATGCGCGCAACGGATGTGCCGCTCGTGGTTAGTCAGTCAGTTGCTTACGGACGAGCAATGAAACGATTGAAACAGCTTCGCGCTACCTGGCGACTGGCTCCGGCTTTGGGGCTGGCCGTATTGGCGGGCTGCGACAATGCGACGACGGAACCATCGCAATCTGCAGTTGCACAGAAGGCACCCAGTCTGTTTCCCGTAGACTGTCTAAGCGCTCGGCCGATGCCTGAGGTCAGCGACGGGATGGGCATGGATGACATCCAGCCGACCGATTTTGAGGTCGTGAACTTCCCGCCGGTCGACGCGGTTGTCTCAGACACCGGAAAGACGCCCGACACGTCCGCAAAATCCGAATCAGAAACCGGGCCACTCCTATCGTTAGAAAGCGTCGATTTCCCGCCGGTGGCCAGTAGTGAATTGCCGCCAATCAATAGCCAGGTTCCCACCGAGAACCGCTGGGATAGCCAACCGCAGATAGCCAAGTCTGAG
>JAWXCH010000069.1:0-17251 GCA_034440595.1 Planctomycetota bacterium
ACTTGCGACTTTGTGAGGTTGTCCAACTGGCCCGATTGGCAGGGTGTCACCGAGGCTTTCAGACAATCAATCGCGGCCGGGCCACTGATCCGCACGATCCCTCGAGCCGCACTCCCTGGTGGCGATGCGATGGCGGCAATCGTGTCGTCGAGGGAATACATGAAAGACTGCTATTTTGCGGCAACCGGTGTCGGCTTGGTTTTGCTTGAGCCGATCATTTTGGGGAGCAATTTGCGCTCGCCAATACCCCACAGGCTGGAAGCGATGAAGTACAAGCACAACCCGCTGGCCACGGTGTAAAACATGACGGCCATGACCGCCATCATGTACTTCATCATTTTCTGCTGCATGGCACTCTGCTCGTCCGTGGGCGGGGGCATGAACATCTTTTGCTGAACCAAAAACAGCCCCGTGGTGATCAACGGTAGCAAGTTGAAATACGGTCCCAGCCAGCCGGTTTCCGAGGAAAGAAAGTGCGGCACGAATCCGTCCCAACGGAATAGCATATCCGGCGCGGCCAGGTTCGAGCACCAGCGAACCGATTCGCCAAACAACGGCGAGCCGCGCAACTCAACATCGATCATCAACGATCGGTACAGTCCCAGAAAGATCGGCAATTGCACAAAGGCCAGCAGGCAGCCTCCCATCGGATTGTAATTGTGCTTGCGCCACAGTTCCTGCATCGCACGGGCACGGTCTTCGTTCTTTCCTTTGTATTTGTCGTTGATCCGCTTCATCTCTGGTTGCAATTCTTGCATCTTCTGCGCACTAAGCGCCTGCTTGCGACTCAGCGGAAACATCAACAATCGCACCGAGACCGTCAGCATGATGATCGCGATGCCGTAGTTACCTACGATTGAATAGAAGAAATGCAGAACTGTGAGCATGACTTTGGCCACGGCACCCCAGATCGGCCAGCCAAAATAGATCAATTCCTCCAACGTATTTCCATCCCGGCCATACGCGGCCAGAACTTCGCGCCGCTTTGGCCCGACAAAGAGTTGATAGCTGTGCTTCACGCCCGGGCCGTTTGGCTCTAGCTTCAGCGTGTTGCTCATCAGTTCGCAGGAGACGTTGACCAGCTTCTTGCGATTGGCGTCACTCGGAACCTGACCGACCTGTTCGGCGCGGATCTCAGCCAGCCAGGGAGTGGTTTTTTCTCCATCTGGCAACAGAACGGAAGCAAAGTACTGACTGTCCACGCCCGCATAGAGCAGACGTAGATCGTCGGTCTCCTCGCGATACAGCGGGTCCACCGTACCATCGGCAATCGTCAAGCTGCTTATCAAAACCGATTCACCGGTATTCGACGCCGATGAGTCCATCCGCAACGCAACGTCGCGCACGCCCAGCGACCCCCAACTGCGGCTGATGCGATTGCGATGCAGATACCACCAGCCTTCGATGGGCAAACCGTTGGGACCGTTTAGCAGATAGGCAACATTGCGAGCCTCTTCACCGGTATTCTGCAATTCGATTTCAACATTCAAGTGCCAGGCAACGGGAGTATCGTCCGTCGTCTTGGCCAGTCTATATCGCTTGATAATGCGAAGTTTCTCGGCCGCAAGCACGCGGCTGAATTCAACGGTCTGTTCGTCGACCTGTTTGCCTTCCCAGTTAGCCGTGTACAGATCTACGCCGGCCAGTTCCTTTTCATCTTTGCCAATCTTCTTTCCATCAATCGACTGCAATGTCAGCAGCAGCGAAAGCGGATCGTGATTGCCCGGTTGAAGCACCTGCAGCGGCACGGTGTCTTTTTCTGGCCGAATGATCTGAGCGGGCACGCGAGCGAGCGTCGCCGACAACTTTTCGGTCGCCGTACCACGCACGATGCTGACCTGAACCTGCTGGTTGGGCTTGGTTTTTCGCAGAGTGTCGATCAAACCGGCTGCGTTGGTGATCTGGTCTTCGTCGATCGCGGTGATGATATCCCCGGCTTGCAATCCGGCTACCGCTGCGGGTGTGCCGGCTCCGACGACCTGGACCAGGCACCCTTGCGGGTTGTCAGCGGGTGCCAAACTGCCTAGATATCCACTGCGATCTTCCAGCTCTAAGAAGCGATTGCTGTTGAATTCGACACGCTCCAAGGCCGCACCACGATTGGTGAGCGTCACCAACATCCGGTAGGGACTGTTTGGATCAAAAGACCCCAGAGCAAAATGCTGATTTGGGACCGGTGGGGTAGCGGGAGCCTCGGCAGCAGGAGCGGCTGGATCGGCATTTTCTGCCGGCACTTCGGCAGGCGGTGCGGGATCGCCTGGCTTGGCTTCGTTGTCCTTACCATCCCCCTTTTTCGGATCCGCTTTCTCAGTATCCTTGCCCTTATCGTTCTTGGCTGGGACTACCTTGTCTTTGTCCTCTTTGCTTTTATCGTCCTCATTTTTTACTGCAACCGGCGCAGGCTGATTCTTTTGCAATAGTCTTTGCAAATAGAGGTTGCCAGCAAAAACGGCAATCGATAGCACAATGAACAGAACGATTCTTTTTTCCACAGCTCAATCCTAAAAAACTGAATGCAAGCAATAGCGATTCGCAGCCCGGTCCTGCGTTGATGAACCTGCCGATGAACTGGCCATCGCCGGATGGGCACTCTGCCAAGGGTACATTGTGCCAGAAGGAGACTCTCGCGACGATGCCCACCGGCGACTGCTGTCGAAGCTCAATCTGTCGCTACCCCTCCCTGGCGCAATCCGTTCAGATTTACCAGCGGATGCGGCATGCGACTAGCGTCCCACGAGTAGCCGGTCTCCCAGATAATTCTCCAACTCGGCAATCGCGTAGATTTTATCGCGTGTGGTCTCGGCGGGATATTCGACACGGCGAAAAGTCACCAAATCATCCTCAAGCACAACGTAGCAGGCCCGACGGTCTCCATCGCGCGGTTGACCGACCGAACCGACATTGATCATCGTTTTTTCGCCGGTGAGCTTGTGCTGATAGCCGACTTCTTCCGGGCTTTTGAAGTCCAGCCCGTGAGTGAAGACTCCGGGCACATGCGTATGCCCCTGAAAGCAGCAGTGCTCAATCAGCGAAAATATCTTCTCCATTTTGCGTGGATTGTAGATATCCTCAGGAAACACATACTCGTTGAGTGGGTTTCGCGCCGAGCCGTGAACGAACAGATAGCCGTTCTCACGACGGTTCCGCGGTAGCTCGCCAAGGAACTCCCAGCGCGCGGCGCTGTTCTGAGCGTTGACGCGCGAGTTCTCGAGCTGGTCACGCGTCCAAAAAATGGCCCGTTCGGCACCGGAGTTGAACCCTTCGGGGTCAAATAACGCACCTTGATCGTGATTGCCTAAAATGCAGACGTCGCACTTCATGATCAGATCGATGCATTCGCACGGGTTGGGTCCGTAACCGATGATATCTCCCAGGCAGTAGATCTCGGTGATCTTCTGAGCGCGGATGTCGGCCAGCACTGCCTCGAGTCCTTCGAGGTTACTATGGATGTCACTTATCAGAGCTCTTTTCACGCGCGTCAACTCGCTAAGGGGAACCCTCTTTGCAGAGGGACATTCGTCGTGCCAATCCAGGGCCCTTTAGAAACTTCGCTTATAAGCCTAAACTGGCAGTCTAGGCCGACTTGTATAGTGGGTCAAGTCTATTTGCCCGTTTGACTTAGTCCGCCTCGTCCACCAAACGCCGAAAGTATGCGATGAATATCCTCGCCTTGGAAACAAGCGACAAATCCGGCAGTGTGGCATTATTTCATCAGAATCGCCTCATCGGGCAGCGCCAGCTCCCTGCGGATCAGCGCAGTGCCCAGGGATTGGTTCCTGTCATTCGTGAAATGTTATCGACTGCCGGTTGGCAACCGAATACCCCTCGCTTGGTTGCCATCACGGTGGGACCCGGTTCGTTTACGGGGCTGAGGATTGGTGTGGCCACTGCCAAAGTGCTGGCGTATGCAACCGCAGCGGAGGTCATGGCTGTCAACACGTTGGATGCGATTGCCCTGCAGGCCCCCCTGGTTGGTGAGCGGCTGTTTGTGGCGATGGATGCCTTTCGCCAGGAATTGTTCGTTGCTACCTACGAAAGATTGGAAAAGCCGGAGGGGGAAAGTTTTTGGGAGCGCTCCGAGCCAGCGCAGCTCGTCGGTGCGGAGGATTGGTTTAAGAGCCTGCCGGCTGAGGCCATGGTGACGGGACCGGCGCTACAGAAGTACTCTGGATCGGTAAAACAACCAGCTATGATTGTTGAGAAGGAATACTGGAATCCAAGCGCGACCAGCGTGGCCCAGGTCGCCTGGCGGCAGTACCAACGTGGCGAGCGGACGGACTTGTGGGGCTTGGTACCACTGTACCTGAGAAAGAGTGCCGCCGAGGAAAAGGCGGATGCGGTCACTAAATAATTCTAGCAATGCAAGTAACCACTGCCATGTACTCAACAACGCGTGCGCTCAATCTGGGACTGACTGTTTTCGTTGCTCTGGCGACTTCGGTGTTTGCCGCAGAGCAGGAATCAACCAAGTCTCCACCCAACATCGTCGTTGTTTTGTGTGACGACCTTGGATACGGCGATTTAAGTTGCTACGGGCATATGAAAATCAAAACGCCACATCTAGATCGCTTTGCCAGCGAAGGGCTACGTCTGACCGATTGCTATGCATCCGCGCCGGTTTGCTCTCCATCCCGGTGTGGGCTGCTGACCGGACGCACGCCGATACGATTGGCGGTGGACGATTGGATTCCACCAGGTTCGGAAATGCATATGGCACGCGAAGAGTTGACGATCACTACGTTGCTGCAAAAGAAAGGATACGCCACGGCAATCGTCGGCAAGTGGCACTGCAATGGGAAGTTTAATTCCACTGAGCAGCCTCAGCCCTCCGACCACGGCTTTCAATACTGGTTCTGCACACAAAACAACGCAGATCCCAGCCATCTCGATCCGGTCAATTTTGTCCGCAATGGGAAAGAAGTTGGCAAGCAGACGGGATACTCCAGCACGATCATCGTCGACGAGTCGATTCGATGGCTGCGCAAGCATTCTGCACCGGTGGCGGATGGCAACGTTGATAAAAAGGCCGCGTCGCAGCCGTTCTGCCTGTTTGTGTGGTTTCATACCCCGCACGAACCGGTCACCACGGCCAGCGAATTCACCAAGCGGCATGCAGATATCGGGAATCCAAAGCAAGCTGACTACTTTGGCAATGTTGAGCAGATGGACCACGAGTTTGGGCGGCTGATGTCCGAATTGGACAAGCTGGGGAACCGAGATAACACGTTGGTTCTGTTTACCAGCGACAATGGACCAGAAACGCTGAACCGTTATCGTACGGCGGATCGTTCTTATGGCACCGCCGCGCCGCTACGCGGCATGAAACTGCATTTGTATGAAGGGGGGATCCGAGTGCCCGGCTTGGCACGCTGGCCAGGACACATTCAGGCTGGATCAGTATCAGCCGAACCGGTTTCCAATGTGGATTTTCTACCGACCTGCTGCGAATTGGCTGGTATTCCCCTGCCGACGGATCGCGCGCTGGATGGAACAAGTCTCGTGCCACTATTCCGGTATTCAGATCCGGCCAAGCAATCACCATTAACTCGGAAGCAACCGCTCTATTGGCAATATCAACGCGCCATCGGCCCCAACAAGATCGCGGTTCGAGATCAGGATTGGAAACTGCTGGCGGATGATTCCATGACCAAGTTTGAACTGTACAACTTGCGTCAGGATCGGCAGGAGGCGCAAAATCTGGCAGCAGATCCGCAGCATGCGGCGAATTTAGCATCGCTAAAATCCAAAATGGCAGCGATTTATCAGGATGTCTTGGCGGACCGGCCCGATTTGAAACCGCCGGTGGTCAAGCCCCGTAAATAGACTGCGATTTTGCCATCGTATCGACCTGTTTTTAGCCGGCGCGGTTTCAGCAGGGCTAGCGAGCACGCCCTTGCTTGCTCCATAATAGTGGCTTTTCAGGTTGGGCCATTCGGCAAGGTCGCAATAGGCGACTTGCTGCCACTGCGGAGGGAGTGTAACCGGCGGGCTGCATTCAGGTCGCTTGCGCACTTTCCCTAATTTTGCCAATTGTACACTTGCCCCTTTAGGTTCGATGAAGCCAATCCGTAAGTTACTCGTCGCGAATCGCAGCGAAATTGCCATTCGAGTCTTTCGTACTGCGCATGAACTGGGTATTCGCACGGTCGCGATTTATTCGCACGAAGATCGTTATGCGCTACACCGTTTTAAGGCGGATGAGGCCTACCTGATCGGCAAAGTGGGGGAACCGATCCGATCGTATCTCGATATTCCGGGCATCATCGAGATTTGCCTGGCTCATGGTGTGGACGCTATTCACCCTGGGTATGGGTTTCTGTCTGAGAACCCGGAGCTGCGTCGTGCTTGCGACGCGGCGGGAATTACGTTTGTCGGGCCAAGCGCCGAACTGCTGGATCAGCTTGGTGACAAAACAGCAGCCAGAGACATTGCTACCAAGGCCAAGGTTACGATCCTTGGCGGTAGTGCCCGTGCGATCCAAAATCTGGCCGAAGGGCAAAAGACTGCCGAAAAGCTTGGCTACCCGGTGATCCTCAAAGCGGCACATGGGGGTGGCGGTCGCGGCATGCGAGTGGTCAACACGCCCGACGAGCTACAGCCCAATTTGGAGCAAGCTCAACGCGAATCGCAGTCGGCGTTCGGTAGCTCAGAGGTATTCGTCGAAAAGTTCATTCCGAGGGCGAGGCACATTGAGGTCCAGCTCCTTGGCGATCAGCATGGAAATCTGATTCACCTCTTTGAGCGTGACTGCTCGGTTCAGCGACGGCATCAAAAGGTCGTGGAAATTGCGCCCGCGCCGAATCTGAAACCCGAGCTGCGGAAGCAGATCTGCGATGCGGCTCTGGCGATTGGCCGGACGGTCGGCTATCAGAATGCCGGCACTGTCGAGTTTTTGGTCGATGCCGACACGCAGAAGTTTTATTTCATCGAAGTCAATCCGCGCATCCAGGTTGAGCACACGGTGACTGAGGAAGTCACTGGCATTGACATTGTCCGTGCGCAGATTTTGATTGCTCAAGGATGCGCCCTGGATGATCCGATGCTGGCACTCAGTGAGCAGTCCGAGATCCGCACCAATGGCTTTTCGATTCAATGTCGCGTCACAACGGAAGATGCAGAAAACCGATTTGTGCCCGACTATGGGCGGATGACGGCCTATCGTTCGGCTAGCGGAATGGGGATTCGCTTAGATGCAGGGACGGCGTTTTCCGGCGCAGTGGTCACGCCGTACTACGATTCGCTGTTGGTCAAGGTCTGTGCGCGGGGTCGGACATTGCAAGAAGCTTCCAGCCGGATGGAACGCTGTCTGCAAGAGTTCCGTGTTCGCGGTGTGAAGACCAATATTCCGTTTCTGATTAATCTGGTCACGCACCAGACTTTTTTGGCCGGTGAGGTGACGACGCGATTCATTGACGAAGCCAAGGAGCTATTCCAATGGGTGCCGCGCCTGGACCGCGCCACCAAGCTGCTGGAGTTCCTGGGCGAAAATATCGTCAACGGCAATCCACTCGTCAAAGGTCGGCCCAAGGCGACTCGCCGCAGTGACGCACCGATTCCTCATTTCGATGTCAGCCAGCCACCCCCAACCGGTTCGCGACAGGTCTTTCAGCAACTGGGTGCCGAAAAATTCTCCAAGTGGATCCTCGACCAAAAGAGTTTGCTGCTGACCGACACGACTTTTCGTGATGCGCATCAATCGCTGTTGGCCACGCGCATGCGGACATTCGACATGGTCGCCATCGCCGATGCCTACGCGCGACTGGCACCGCAGTTCTTCTCGCTGGAAATGTGGGGCGGGGCGACGTTTGATACGTCCATGCGATTCCTAAAGGAATGCCCTTGGGAACGGCTGGCCGAGTTGCGCACGCGGGTTCCCAACATCCTGTTCCAGATGCTGCTGCGGGCCAGCAACGCCGTTGGCTACACCAACTACCCCGACAATGTCGTGCAGTCGTTTGTGCAGGAAAGCGCGCAGGCGGGTATCGATCTATTCAGGATCTTTGACCCACTCAACTGGGTTCCGAACATGCGGGTCGCGATGGAGGCAGTGCAAGCTGCTGGCGGACTATGCGAGGCGGCCATCTGCTACACCGGCGACATTCTAGACCCGGCACGCCCGAAGTACGACCTCAAGTACTATGTGGAACTTGCGAAAGAACTGGAGAAAATGGGGGCACACATTCTGGCGATCAAAGATATGGCAGGGCTGTGCAAGCCTTATGCGGCGGAAAAACTGATCCGCACGCTGAAGCAAGAGATCGGCATTCCGATTCACTTTCATACGCATGACACCAGTGGTGTATCGGCGGCCAGTATTCTGAAAGGTGCTGATGTCGGGCTGGACATTGCCGATGCGGCGGCCGCCCCGTTTTCGGGACTGACTTCTCAGCCGAACATGAATGCGATTCTGGAAGGGCTGCGGAACACGCCGCGACAATCGGCGGTCGACGCCAACCACTTTCGCTCGCTGGCCCACTACTGGCAGGCGGTGCGTGAGTTCTATGTGCCGTTTGAAAGCGATATGAAGGCGAGTGACGCCGACCTGTACCTGCACGAAATGCCTGGTGGGCAGTTCACCAACTTGCAAGAACAAGCACGCGCGCTGGGGTTGGAGACCCGTTGGGAAGAGGTTTGTCAGGCTTATGCCGATGTGAATCGATTGCTTGGCGATATCGTGAAGGTCACTCCGACTAGTAAATCGGTCGGTGATCTGGCGCTGTTTTTGGTCACCAACAATCTCACGGCCGATTCACTATTAGATGGAAAGCGCGAGTTGGCCTTTCCAGAATCGGTTGTGGACCTGCTGGCTGGCCGGATGGGGCAGCCACCAGGGGGATTTCCAGCGCAGATTCAGCAGCGAATTCTTCGCGATATTCCGCCGGTGGTTGGCCGTCCCGGTGAAACGCTCCCGCCGGCTGATTATGCAGCGACAGCGGTCGAGGTCGAAAAGCTCCTCGGTCGCACACCGAGCCAGCAAGAGATTATCACCCATCTGCTCTATCCACGTGTCTACACCGACTACATTCGTCACGAGCAAAAGTACGCGAATGTTAGCCGCTTACCGACACCGTTTTTCTTGTACGGTCAGATGCCCGGCGAAGAGCTGATGATTGATATTGAGCCCGGCAAGACGCTGATAGTGAAGCTGCTAACCGTCGGCGAGCCACACGCCGATGGGAGTCGGACGGTGTTTTTTGAATTAAACGGCCAACCGCGTAGTGTCAGCATTGTGGACAAAACCTTAGAGGCCGAAGTGGTCCGGCGGCCCAAGGCCGATCCAGACAACCCAAAACAGGTCGCCGCCCCGATGCCAGGACTGGTGGTCAATGTGGCGGTGAAGATTGGTGATTCGGTGGCCAAGGGGCAGAAGTTAATGACCATGGAAGCGATGAAGATGGAAACCACTTTATACGCCGAGCAAAACGGCCGGATTGCGGATCTGCTTGTGAAACCAGGTTCGCCGGTCGAGGCGGGCGAGTTGGTGGCGCTGTTTGAATAAGTCTTAATGCAATACAATTGGGCCGACAACTGCCCGACAGATTTTAATCTTCTCCTCAGAACGAAGGATTTCCCTGATGTCCAAGAAATCGAGTTGCCCGATCACGAGAGCTGAGTTTCGAGAGCATGCACAAGCGATCGAAGTGATGATTGCAGGAACTCCAATGCTGGTCGAAGTGAAAGAGTTCTCCACCGGTTCGCTCGGTTGGTACCTGAACGGCAAGACCGTCATCAAGGTCGGCGAAAAGCCGGTCAGTGTGCAAATCGGCCTCAACCTGACGATTGTTGGATCGAAGGAACTGCCGTAACCTGGCGAGCATCTCGACGAAAACCACCATAGCGCAACTACACGAACGACGATTCCATGAAGATCGGAATACTTGGCGCTGGCAATATGGGAACTGCGCTCGGCCGTGTTTGGCTGGCCGCAGGTCACGAGATCTGCTTTGGTGTCCGCGAGGCTCCTACTGCGAAAACTGCTGCGCGACTGGCCGATGTGGGTAGCAAGTCGATCGCAAAACCAACACTGGCCAGCATTGTAGAAGCGGCGGAGTTTGGCGACGTAGTATTGGTCGCTGTTCCTTGGGAAGCAACTGAAGCCGTCGTCCGCCAATGCGCCGCACAATTGGCCGATAAGATTGTCATCGACTGCACTAATCCGATCAAACCGGACCTCAGTGGGCTGCATCTGGGTCACACGACCAGCGCCGCCGAAGAAATAGCCCGTTGGGCACCCGCTGCGCGAGTGGTCAAGGCGTTTAACACGATCGGTGCTGGCACTGTCTCCGACGCGCGGTTTGGCGACCATTCGGCCGGGGTATTTGTTTGCGGTGATGATGCCGAGGCGAACCAGATTGTTTCGCGCCTGGCGGAAGAAATCGGCCTGGAGGTCATTGAAGCTGGCCCGTTGGTGCAGGCGCGTTATATCGAGCCTTTGGCCATGCTTTGGATCCAATTGGCCATTCGAGGCAACTACGGCTCGAAGATTGCCGTTAAGCTCCTGCGGCGATAACTCCCTTGATTGTCAGTCTTTTATGGCCGTCAGTGCTGGCC
The DNA here is from genome assembly GCA_034440595.1 of Planctomycetota bacterium. Classification (GTDB taxonomy): domain Bacteria; phylum Planctomycetota; class Planctomycetia; order Pirellulales; family JALHPA01; genus JAWXCH01. The sequence continues at coordinate 10,552 of JAWXCH010000069.1, forward strand.
ATTCGGGATCAATCAATGGACTTTTATGGTATTTCTGCTCCTGGATGCTTGAAAAAACCGTCCAGTTTTCATACGCTAGCACCACAGTACGAGGGTCCGGGGGGAAGCAATTGAGGCTCGCCACAAAACAGCGCTCTGCAATTTTTGCAGATGTCTCGCTGCAAATTCAGTAGCAGAGGCTCTAGTGTAGTTGACCCCGGCTCGTTTATGCGGCCGAGCGCATTCAACAGCCTGATTGTTGTTGGACTGCTCACCCTCGGTCGTCCGTCGCGCTCGTGAAGTGACAGAGATGGTCTCTGCCGCGATAACGTAACGGGCCAGTCGAGGGCCAGTGTCGCTCGTCGGTTGGCACATTGATTTTTGTTGTGATTTAAGGAGTGTCAGGCATGCCGGTTGGTACTATTAAGAAATTGGTTTTCGACAAGGGTTTCGGATTCATTGCAGGCAGTGAAGGAGATGTTTTTTTTCATCATTCCTCAGTAGTCGATAGTCAGTTCGACAGCCTCGAAGAAGGTCAGCAAGTTGACTACACCGTGGACAATGGGGGCGGAGGTGGTGGCAAAGGTCCACGGGCCGCTTCGGTCACACCTTCCTAGAGTGCGCTGTGGCCGTCAAACTGTCGGCCAGCATTTAATGAATTGCTTTGCGAATTGACAAACGGGAGTGGTCCAGTGGATCGCTCCCGTTTTTTATTGCTTGATCCAATTCTTCTGACGATCTGTGGGGCTACCGGTTTACCGTCGGTTTCAATCACGCTTAGGCCACGAACCTTGGCGGATATGCCTAGTCGCAAAGCCAGGAAACATCTGTTGTGTCGCTGGACGACCGCCTTCAGGGCGCGTATCTTGCGTGCAATCGGCAAAATCGGCTGCGGCGATCGCCAATTCCACCACCGCGGGGTGGTTCTGGTATGCCGGATGTGCCTGATGGTTCGATGAGAGAAGTAGCGGTAAGTACTTCCCGCAACCGGCGACGTCTCTGGCGGTAAATGCTGAAATGCTCGACCTCGAATCTTTTTTTCTCCTGCTCGAAGATTTTTGGCCACATCTGGTGGCAACAGTGAGCGTATGCCTGGTGACAGGGACGACCTTGCATGCGGTGCTGTATAAACGTGATAGTCGCGCAACGATTGGTTGGGTCGGTGTCATCTGGCTTAGCCCGATCATCGGGGCAGTGCTGTACATCATGTTTGGCGTGAATCGGATTCAGCGCCGTGCCAAGAGTCTGCGGAACGAAAGAGACTACTGCGTGCTTCCCGCGGAACAGCATGTTTGTCCCGAGGATTTGTTTGTTCGCAAGACGGGTCCCGACGCGGTTACGCTGCGACCGTTTGTCGAACTGGTCGGCCACCTGTCCGAACATCCATTGCTTTATGGAAACCGCGTCACCCCTCTGATCAATGGTGACGAGGCCTTTCCGGCCATGCTGGCGGCCATCGATCAGGCCGAGTCGACGGTCTCGATGTGTAGTTACATCTTTGACAACGACCGCGCGGGAAAAATGTTTGCGGCGGCACTCGGTCGTGCGGTAGAGCGTGGAGTCGAAGTACGGGTGCTGATCGACAGTGTCGGTTCGCGATACACGTTTCCGTCGATCGTGCCCAAACTACGCTCGCTTGGGATTCGGACCGAACGGTTCATGCAGACGTTTCTGCCGACCAGTCTGGCCTACAGCAATTTGCGAAGCCACCGCAAGATTCTGGTCGTGGATGGCAAGATTGGATTCACCGGTGGATTGAACATTCGCGAAGGGGCGATGCTGTCGCTGCATCCAAAGTCCCCGTTATACGACACGCATTTCAAATTCGAGGGTCCGGTCGTTGCGCATCTGCAGGAGGTCTTTGTTGAAGACTGGACATTCACCTGTGGCGAGACGCTCAGCGGCGAAGGTTGGTTTCCGATGCTAGAGCCGGTTGGCGATGTACTGGCACGGGGAATTCCCAATGGTCCTGACGAAGCACTGGGCGAGATGCGAACGACGCTGATCGGCGTGCTGAGCTGCGCGCGGACGGAAGTCACGATCTTGACCCCGTACTTTTTGCCAGACGACGCACTGAGCGAGGCTTTGAACGTGGCGGCGCTGCGCGGTGTGAAAGTCAACATCATTCTGCCGCAGGCCAATAACCTGGCCCTGGTGAAATGGGCATCCACCGCCATGCTGTGGCAAGTGTTGCAGCGAGGCTGCCGTGTCTGGCTTTCTGCTCCGCCGTTTGATCACACCAAGCTGATGGTCGTCGATGGCGTGTGGACGTTGCTTGGATCGGCCAACTGGGATCCGCGCAGCCTACGGCTGAATTTTGAATTCAATGTGGAGTGCTACGATCACCAACTTGCTGACTCATTGCGGGATCTCATTCAGCAGCGACTGGCTAATGCACATGAAGTGACGATGGCCGAGATTGAAGGTCGATCGCTGCCCGCACGACTGCGAGACGGGGTGGCTCGATTGCTCTCGCCGTATTTATAAACGGCGATTGGGTGCCACATCAAAACGTACGCCGCAGCTTGTATAACCACTTCGTGGTAACCGGTTGGATGGGAACACTAACCCCAGGTGCGCTGCGCGACCTGGGGCTGTGGAATTTAACGCCTTCGGCGTAATCTCCAAGCTAGCCCACACAGTCCGTCACACTGGCGGAGAGCCAGTGGCACACATGGTCAGGTAGTCCGGTCCCAAATTCTATCGATTACCGTCGATGAGTCTGTTTTGAATGTCGCCAAAAATTCGCTGCGCGACCTCATCCTTTGTACCTTGATAACGCCCGACTACATTACCATTGGCATCGAGAACTTCAACCGAATTATCCAGCGAGTTCATGGCATCTGGACCATTTAGCACCATCAGGTCGCAGCTTTTCTTCTGCGCTTTCGTCACTGCACGAAAATGGTGATCTTCTGTCTCCAGTGCAAAACCGACTAGCCACTGGCCGCTCTTTTTAGTCGCGCCAAGCGTGGCCACGATGTCCGGCGTTTCGATGAAATGTAGAATCAGCGGCTCCCCTGTTTTGGCAATTTTTTGCTCTGCCACTCTGACAGGCCGATAATCGCACGGTGCGGCCACGCCGATCAGCCCGTCGCACGTGGCAAATAGTCGCTGAGACTGTTCCAGCATCTCCTCGGTGGAGACGACATGCACGACCTCCGCAGCAGCCGGATAGGCCACTTCCACCGGCCCAGAGACCACGACCACTTCGTGTCCGGCAGAGAGTGCCGCCTGAACCAAGGCCAGGCCCATGCGGCCGCTTGAGGCGTTCGTCAAATAGCGAACCGGGTCCAGGTGCTGTCTGGTCGGGCCGGCAGTGATCAGAATTCGTGCCACGTGAGACTATGTAAGAAGCGTGGTGGATAGTGGAGGAAGGCACTTGGATCAACCGGCCAGCTAATTCAGACCTCTCGTGCGGTCGAACGGTCCAGCAGTTCAAAGATGCGTTGCGAAATTGCTTCCGGGGACGCCATTCGGCCAACACCGACTGTACGGCAACTCAGCCAGCCTGCTTCTGGATCGACCATATGCACCTTATCGGCACGCAGTTGGGCAACGTTGCGTTGCACGGCCGGTTTGTCCCACATCTCGCAGTTCATCGCCGGTGCCAGCAGTACAGGCCCTGTGAAGCAGAGATAGAGAGTGCTAAGCAGGTCATCCGAGACTCCATGCGCTGCCTTGGCCAGAAAGTTGGCCGTACAAGGAGCAACGCAGAGCAATTGGGCACGCTGGGCCAACTGAATGTGCGCGCCAAGGGGAAATTCTCCCTCGCCAAACAGATGCTCGACTACTTTGCGGCCGGTCAAAGCCTCGAAGGTAGTCTTGCCCACGAACTCTTGCGCGGACTGTGTCATGACAAACGTCACACCGACGCCAGCCTGTACCAGTTGGCTGACCATCGCGGCCGTTTTGAATGCAGCAATGCCGCCGGTGACACCAACGATGATTTCACGACCATCCATACTTGGCTGCCATTGTACCCCTTACAGGTTGGCCAGATCCAACTCAGGAGGACCACCACCTTCGCTGACTTCGCCGGTGATTCGCAGGCTGGCAGATCCATCCAGATAAATCTTGTCCTGCATGATCTCTTGGATCACGATGCGCAATTTGTCGTCCGAACCGATATCGACCAGTGGACGGCTGCCGGCGTTCAATGCGACCAGTCGCTTTTGAATCAGGGTCGAGAGCTTGAATCGGCCCCCGACTTTGTTCACGATCTCTTCTTCACGCAGTTCATCAATCATCAGGCACAAACCTCCAAGCGTTTCAAAATATCAACTATCTCCTGGACCGCCTGGTCCACGGAGTCGTTCTTCACGATGTATTGGTATTTGCTCACCATCGCCAACTCACGACGGGCCACTTCCAAACGCCGTTCGATAACGTCGGCTGACTCGGTCCCGCGCAGGCGAAGTCGGCGTTCCAACTCCTCCACCGATTCAGGGCGAACAAAGATTGTAATCGCCTGTGGATACTGCCGTAAGACGGCCAGAGTCCCCTCAACGTCAATCTCTAAGACTACCCATTGGCCGGCTGCAAGTCGAGGGGCCACCTCACTATGCAGCGTTCCATACCAGAAACCACGGCCAAAGACCTCAAATGTCTCTAAAAACTCGCCATTTTTCTGCCGCCGGAAGAACTCCTCGTTTGACAGGAAGTAATAGTCCTCGCCATCCTGTTCACCGGGTCGAGGGGGGCGTGTCGTTGCCGACACACTGGACTGCAACTGCGGACAGCGACTAAAGACCTCGCGCAAAATGGTCGTTTTGCCGGCACCTGACGGCCCGGAAACAATAATCAAGCGGCCTGGTCCTTCTTCGTTCATTCTACGTTCTGGATCATTTCGCGTAATCGTTCGATCGCGGTTTTCATCTCGATCACATGCCGCGCGATCTCGACATCGGTCGATTTAGAACCGATGGTGTTCACCTCGCGGAACATCTCTTGGATAAGAAATTCTAGCTTTCTACCGACACTGTCTCCGGCGGCCAGAATCGTGTGAAACTGGTCCAAATGACTTCGCAAGCGGACCATTTCTTCGGAAATATCGCTTCGTTCCGCGAAAATGCTGACTTCGCGGATCAAGTCGGCCGGGTTCAAACTGACGCCGTACTCCTCCAGAACTTTTGCCACTCGATCGTGCAATCGATTCCGGTAGGCTCCGACAGTGAACGGTGCCCGTAATGCGATCTTGTCGACTTCGTCCGAAATGGTGCGACAGTTGGCCGTCAGGTCGATGGCCATGTTGCGGCCTTCTTCGTCGCGCATCTGATTCAGGCGAGCGAGCGCTTCGCGTACGACCTCCTGAACGACCGGCCAGCCTTCATCCGCTCGATTGACGGCCGCTTGGGTTTCACGCACAACACCAGGAAGTTGCAACAGCGAGGTCGGGACAACCGGATCGGTGATTCCCCAGGAGGTCTGCAATTGCTCGAGCTGACGGCGATAGCCGGTTAATACCGCACTGTTGAGTGTGTAGGCGTCGTCGGTCGCCAGTTGATCGACGCGCAAAGAGAGCGTAACCGTGCCACGTTTGACTTGATCGCGAACGATGGCCTCGATCTGTGGTTCCAGCGTGCCATAGCCATCGCTGGACCGCATTGAGAACTTGAAGTAGCGATTGTTGACGGTGCGCAGTTCCACACCAACCGCCAGGTTCTTGTCTTGGCGTCGTGCCTCGCCGAATCCGGTCATGCTAAGTGGCACGCGTCAAATGCTCCATAAAAAACAAAATTGCAGCACCCTGTTATTGGCGTTTCTGCTGTCGGCGAACTGCCATCGCTGAGTAATAGCCACGCTGCCGGCAAATTGCCTAATTGGACTTGGCTGGAGCCGGTGGAGTGGTCGCCGTTGGTGCCGCCCCCGCTGGTGCTTCAGCAGTTTGGCTGGATGTACCGGCGGCCGGTGTGCCCGTGGTCGAATTGACTGGAGCTGCTGCACCACCAGTCGTTGCCGCGCCAGTTTTTTCTGAGCCGTTCGTTGCAGCTCCATTCACGGAACCTGTCGCGGAGTCGGTTTTTCCATCCTTGCTGCCAGCCGCAGTGCCGGTCCCTCTATCAAACGGGCTTGTTTTGCTGATGGAAATCTTCACCGTGGCCACGCAAAGCAAGATCCAAACCACGGCGACCACGATCGTGATTCGGGTGAACATGTCACCCGCCTTGGTCCCGAATGCGCTTTGGCCGCCCATGCCACCAAATGCTCCGGCCAAGCCTCCCCCTTTTCCTTGTTGAATTAAGATCAACAGGATCAAGAAGAGCGAAACGAGAGTTAAGAAAAAAGTCAAAACGCCGAGCATGTCCGCATCCTTACTGCTATTTTAAGAGATCCAAAACCCGTACGACGGAACTGAGCCACTATGACTGCCCCATCGCGGCTACGGTTCCTCGAATGATACCGATGAAGTCGTCAACCTTGAGACTGGCTCCGCCAACTAAGGCACCGTCAATGTTCGGCTGCGACAATAACGATTCGGCATTGTCCGCCTTCACGCTACCACCGTACTGAATCCGCACTTTTGACGCAACCTCGGCATTGTAGCGGTCTTCGATCATTTTGCGAAGGTCTGCATGGACCGCTTCCGCCTGCTCAGGGGTCGCCACCTTGCCGGTGCCGATTGCCCAGACCGGCTCATACGCAATGACCGTGTCGACCATCTGTGCTGCCGAAACATTGACCAGCGAGCCTAAGAACTGCTCTCGCACCACATTCAAGG
>JAWXCH010000070.1:0-4510 GCA_034440595.1 Planctomycetota bacterium
CTAAAGTTCTGCGTGGGCTCGATCATCGCCCTGGATTCCACGGAAATGTAGCCGAGTTCGCGGAGGCTCGTGAACAAGGGATGATTCTGACGAAGGACCTGAGAAGCACCACGTGGGACCTGACCGAAGCCAGATTTCACCCCCGTAACGCGCAGATCAAGGTTTATCAAGACGCATCGAAAGGGATCAACAGTGTTCTCGACGACCTCGTACCCGTCGCGAAGAAGATGAGCTACGGGCGAGCGCTTGGCTTTGTGCCGCAGGAAACGCTCGACGCCGGGGTCGCCAGCGGTAAACTTCGGGTGCACCGGATAGGACGGGTGACAGCTTATGCGCCTGCAAGCGGCGAGAACATCACGCTTTTACCACTAAAGAGTTTTGCGACGGCAGGCGAGAGTACCCAGTATGCGCTGCGGGGTCAGGCCACTCTCCGTGTACTCAGCCGAGACGCCACGGCGGTTGCCGAGAAGGCCGGCGGTAGATCGGTTGCCAACGCGTCGAAGTCGATCCCGCCCCGGATGTCCTCATCGCTCCTTTTCGAAGACGAGGCAGCGGCCCGTGGATTTTTGGGGAGGTTTGCCAAGCCCGCCGTCGTCGGCGGCGTCACGACGTTGGTGTTCGACTCGGCTTTAGCCTGGTGTGACTATGAAGAGGGCAAGATCAACTCGAAGGAATTCCAAGTTCAGTTGCAGAACGCCTCGTTCAAATCAGTGGCTGTTGGCGGTGCGGTGGGATTGGTATACGTCGTTTGCTCGACGCCACAGGGATTGGTTGTGATCGGCGTGGCGATCATCTCTTATCAGGTGGCGGATTACGCTGTCACGAAGATCCGCTCACTTTCTGAGCGGAAGTATATGTCTCTCGAAGACCTCCGCGGCATTGCAAGTGAAGAGTTCTTGAAGGGACTGCCGCCGACGATGGACACCCTTTCTAAAGAACAGATGACATCGCCGTAACCCTGAAACGCGGTCGTTTCTGGCACGATCCCCGAGTCCAATCCGGCTAAGTCTTCGCGCCTACTCCACTGTCTCTTGTACGGGGAACAGCTCGAACCAGAAGGTCCAGCCATCGTCGCCAGCGGTTCCGATACACTTAAGTTGGTCGCTATTGAAGGTCGTGCACTTTAGGACATGATGAAGACCTAGGGGGCCTCGCGGATCGAACACTAGCGTCGCATCGTCCGATGTTGACTTGTACACATCCGGATACCAGGTCTGCAAGGCCGCCCCCTGCCGCTCGACTTGGAGTGTAATCGAGGCCCCTTGCGTCCAATAGAAGTCCGTCGAATTCTTAGTGAACGCCACGACATTGTCTGAACCAATTGTGCCGTGAATTCGGTGGTGTATCCCATTAATCGTCAGATCAAAGTCGATGTACTGTCCGGGCCACCCTTTACCGCTGGAGTACTTTGCCGAATTTATCCGAAAGGTATAACGCCCAGGCCTCGCCAACTGAATTAGCCGCGATGCGATGCGATGAAACTCAGCACGAGATGCGGAGTTGGCGACCTTAGCCGCTCGATCCTCGATCTCCATACGTAGTGAATCAAAGTTGTCGGTGCGAGTCTTTCCCAACCAGATTCGCCAAACTTCTTCAACTGCCCGTTGTACTTCAAGTTTGTCAGAAACGATAGGCACGGCAGGTAATGGAGGGCTCGTTTGCTGTCCGCCATCGAGAACTATCAGACCTAGCAGTACGGCCAAACAGGCGATACTTGTAAGTGCCACCGTCCGCCATGACAAGACCCGAGTGCTGAGCCAGTTCAGCTTTGGATTCTGCACACGCGACAGTGCCTTGCCGGCCAAGTCAAGCGACTTGAATCGATCAGACGGCTCGCGAGATGTCATGCGACGCGACAAATCTCGCAGCGACTGAAATGCACATCGATCAAACACCCTGAGCGTTGCCACTTTTGACTCAGCTTTTGCCATCCAAACGGAAATCGGTGCCAGAAACCGCTGGAGCATTGCGCCAATCGCGTACTGATCCGCACGGCTGTCGACCTTTCCGTGACCTGGAGCGTCTACGTGCCCCTCGAACACCTGTTCCGGACTGGCGAAGAGCGGCGTAAGGCCGCGAGTGCTGGCCGACTCGATCAAGGACGCTTCACCGAAGTCCAATACGATAACCTTCACTTTCTCCTTGTTCATCGTCACCATGATGTTGCTCGGCTTCAAATCGCGATGGATATGCCCTTCTTGTTTCGCTTGGTGTACGCTCTCGACGATCTGAACAAGGCAAGCAATGATGTGGCTAATCGCGGCAATTCGCTTCGCGGACTCCGCACCGTCGGCGGGTTGACCATACCAACCATTGTCGTTGGCGTACTCATCAAGAGTGCACCCGTCGATCCAATCCATCAGAAGTACGGGCATGCCGTTCATGATTCCGGCTTCCCACACGCTGGGAACACCATCTAACTTGTTCGATGTCAGTAAGACCGAAAGTTCTGTATTCCAGCGATCTCGCCCTTGACCTTCAGGCGCTTCAGAGAGGAGGACTTTCAGTGCACACAGACGATGCCCCTCCCCGATCGTCTTTTCAGCCTTGAATACAACTGAGGTCCCGCCATCAATCGGCTCGTCATGCAGAATGCGAATTCCAGGGCGTCGTCCATCATCGAAGACAACGCCCTCGTGACATCGGCCTGGTAGCTCGTAGGCACGAACGCGAAGCGCATCTTGGCCCACATAAAGCTGTTCGTACAAAGTGGGAGGCATCGGAATTCTGGTCCTTAGGTTAATCCTGCAATGTTGCGAGTTTGGTTGCAGGCAGTGTAATAAAGGGACCGATTGGCAAGATTAGTCTTGATCCTTGTTGTTGTTGACGATTACTGCACCAAACAATGCAGCAAACAATGCAGCAACAACCGTTAGGGGAATACCGAGAATGGTGCCCCACATAATGGCATAAATAACTCGAAACGTCAAGTCCCCTTCATTAAGAAAGATGACCAAAATGGCCACAAGGCCCGAACAAATACTATATAAAAAGTCTTCATCCACAGTCGTGACTTTATTTTTTGTTCCATTCATAGGGAAGCGATTTGCAATCGCTAGAAGCTTTTTACGGACTGACGCAAACGACGGCAAACGGTCAGACTGTGAGCAGCTTGTCATGCTTTTGATAATTATCTCAAACTGCTCTGCTACTGATCGGTCCAGAAGCTCGGACCGCTCGGCGGTTCCTGAATCCCTGCCAGGCAAATACACAAGCGGCCGGATAAATTGTTGAAGCATGGTGCCAATTGCAAGACATATAGCTCGATGGTCTACTGTTTCGCGTGCGCAACCGGCCTCACGATTGTTCATCGCCTGTACCGGATCCGCAATGATTGGCTGTGGATTCTCCGCATCACTCTGCTGCAATGCTTTGTTGAAGTCAGGAACGGTAATTGTCAGACCACTGCCGGATGTTGTCACTGAAATGTCGTGCTGGTTCAAGCAGCGATGATTCTGCGGATGTTCTCTTGCGCTATTCTCATCCGGCAATACTCGTAGAATCTCCGCAAATACACGTGCGATCTTCCGAACTCGCTCGTGTGCGATTGTGGCACTGGCCGGAGGCCTATCCCAGCCTTGGAGCTTTGCAAAATCGGCGAGCGACAATGGCGGGGCTTTAGGAGGGTCCTTTTCCTCAATTGGATACTCATCTGTTGAAGATTCCATCTAGGTGAGGCTTCTCAATTGTTCCAGTAGCTTCGTCAGGCGTTTATGGACGGCTTGTCCCGATATACCATGCTCTTTTCCGATCGAATGGAGCGATTTTCCTTGGAAGAAATACTCATCGATCAGGAGTTGAGCATCTGAATTCAATCCTGCGATAACTGCATTAACCTTCTCGGCCAGTTGGTGATGTTCGGCAATCTGCTCTGGCTCGGTGAGATCGCTTTGTGCGATTGGTATGCCAGGCCTCGCATCTGAAGTTGCGAGCATATGTAGCTTGGATCTGTGTGATCGAGTGGTTTTGGCATGACGCATTGCTGCCCAAATTGCGTGCTTTACGTACGTACCAAGGAATGCCTGCCGATTCTCGAACGTCATCTTGGCCATTGCCGTTCGCATCTGCCCCACCCATAATTCGTTGAACAGTTCTTCCGCCGAAATGTCGAATGCAACTAGCCCAGACTGAATCAACCATGGATGGATCTTCTTGCAGAACGCACGAAGAGTAGGCTCTGCCAGTAGGTTCCAAGCCTCGGTACGTCCGTCGTTGGCAAGCTCGGTCACATTCAGGTTGGGATCGGTGAATGTTGATGGTTTGCCAGACATTGCCCACCTTCGATGAATTTGCTGATGAATCGACTTAAGATACTCGCTGCGGGTGCATTCGGTCAAGGCTCTTCAGAGGTCTGTTCTGCCCACATTTCCCAGTTGATTTCACGAGGTTAATAGAACCGACGTGCATTTGAGGCAGGGCAATCGCATGTAGATTTTACACCCTTGATTCTAACTTGAAAACGCCAGTTGCCCCTCGCGGTACTCCGGGTGCATCCTCAACGGTGCTTCAA
>JAWXCH010000071.1:0-7007 GCA_034440595.1 Planctomycetota bacterium
GCTGTAATCTCGCATCCATGCGTCTGTCTCCTGTGTCAGAAAAAGGAAGTGATAGCTACCATTTCCTGCTAGCTGACACAAGATTTCTTACAGGCCCAAGGTCACCGACAAAGCGGGTGCTTATGTCGACTTGATGAGCTGGCTCGATTCCCCCGGCACATTGAAGTCAGATTCCTGTCGAAGGTGTTCTCAGGAATGGACTGCAATGAAACCAGTCAAATTCGAGACCAAAGGGAATGTTAGTCAAGTTCGCTGTGAACCTACAACGGTCCTGGGATTTGCTGATCAGGCCCCTGTGTGGGTGTTTAGGAAGTTTGGCCAGCAATGGAAGCTCATGACGTTTGAGTCGGTCCGGGCCACATCTGATGCGCCAAAAAAAGGTGATGCAGATACGTCTACTGCCACCGCGACGACCGATAACTCCCCTTCTTCCGGCTACCGCAGGTGGTCAATCGCCGGAGGTGATACTACCATTCTAGCGGAGCTGGTCAAAGTGGACGGGGATACGGTCCACCTCAAGCGAAAAGACAACGGCAATACGATTCAAATTCCGCTCGGCAAACTCAGCAAAGCGGATCAGAAGCTGCTAGCGGGTGGTGAGCCGACTGCAGCTAGTCCGACGGACGCAGCAACAAGTGCTACTGCGCCGAGCGACCCTCCCACCGCCTACCGCAAATGGACCAGTGCGGGCGGTGGATTTTCCATCGAGGCCGAGTTGATCAAGGTTGAAGATGGTATTGTCCATCTCAAGCGCAAAGACAGTGGCAAGACGATGCAGATTCCGCTTGGCAAGCTCAGCAAAGCGGATCAGAAGCTGCTCTCGGGCGGTGAAACGCCTTCATCCAACGCCCCGGATGCAGCAAACACCAGCACTTCTCCAAGCGACCCGCCCGCCAGCCCGACGACAACAGCTACACCAGGCGAAACCGCGCAGCCAAGCAATACCGCGCAGCCAGGTGAGCCATCAAAAATCGGCGACACAAAAACCGCCGATGCAAGTTTACCATCCGCTCCCCCTGTCAAAATTCAGTTGCGCAAGAAGCTTGCTAAACCGAAGCTTGGTTTCTATGTCTGTTTCTCGCCCGATAGCAAGCTGCTGGTCGTCTCTGACAAGGCCGGTTTCTCCATCCGCGATGCCGTGACAGGCAAACAAATTTCCCAGGTAACCGTGCCAGAAGCACCTAAGACCTTGGACAATACATCGCAGCTCACCTGTGTGGAATGGCACCCGTCTGGCAATCTGATCATGGGCTTTTTGGAGGTGGATAATTGGCAGAACAACCCACCCGCCCGCAAGTTCACGCCGTTCGTTTATTCGGTTCAGAGTAAGAAATTCTTGGAAACGATCCCTGACCGCGAGGACCGCAGCGCTTACATGCTCAAACCGCTGACCGGCAATCGCGTCGCCTTGGTCTCCACAGCCAATGCCGTAGCGGAGTCGAAGTTGGATTACTATGTCGACATCCTTGATCTGGCCACTGGCCAAATGACGATGCAACTCACGCGGACATTGGACGTTTTTGATACCACGCCTGAAATGCTGTACCCGCACCCGGTGGTGCTGATTAGCGACAATGGCGAATCGACCGTCATCTGGGACAGAGAAACGGTTTACATCTTCGACAAGGAGGGGAAGCCGCATTGGGATTTTGCCATGAAGTCTCCCTCCCACGGGATTGCTCTTTCTCCAGATGGAAAGTCGCTGGTAATCGGCCGAGCGAACTCGGGGCCGGATCGCGGGTACCGCCTCTACGATATTCCACAGAAATCGCACCAGGACATCGCTTGTGATTTTGTCGATTGGCGGAACACATTACGGTTCACGCCCGACGGTGCCACGATTGTGTCGGCGGGTGATTTCGTCAGCATGTTCGACGTGAAAAGCGGAAAGATGCATGTGACCGAGGCCGAACGGCCCGCACTATTGCGACCTCAAATCGCCAAGAACGGCAGGCTGGAGAACGAGGCCTGCGGCGTGCTGTCTCCCAACGGCAAAGTGCTGGCGACAACCGATGGAATTCAAGCCCACATATGGGATCTGGATATTGCTGTCGGAGCGCCGCTGGTGCCGGAGATGGCTGTCGATGTTTTGAAGGATGCGGACGGCAAGGAGATCAATCTGGCTTCGCTGGCAGGACCAGCAGCCAAGTCCAAAGCAGCAGGTTCCAAAGCTACAGCAAAAAGTAAAGCCGCACCGACTAAATCCAAGGCTGCAGATCCGGCTACCAAGGCCGCGAGCACAGCCACCGGCTACCGCAAATGGACCAGCGCCGGGGGTGGATTCGCCATTGAGGCCGAGCTGGTCAAGGTGGAAGGAAAAACGGTTCACCTGAAGCGCAAAGACAACGACAAGGTGATGCAGATCCCGCGTGATAAGCTCAGCGCCGAGGATCAAAACCTTCTGCCGGCAGAGTGATGAGCGCCAAATTGGCATTCACAGATTGGCGAGTTGCAGAGAATACGCTTTCCTGGGTGGCTGGTAGGCAATGGGCCACCAAAGCATCAGCGTTGTAAAGTAAACCCTCACCCGCGGCTGAGACCGCGACCTCTCCCAGAGGGAGAGGTGAACTTTCGGATTAGCTGGGCAATCACAAAAAAACTCCGCGCCGCAATGCTGCCTAGACAGCCCGCAGCACGGAGTTCCACGGGAGAGAATCCTTCGTGTGAGCGTCACGAAAGCAGGTAACCGGACGTTAGCGCGCCAGTGGCTGATTGCAAATTGCACATGCCATCAGCCGCAGGGCGCTAGCCCCGGTTCTCGCGGTGGTGACTTCACGCCAAGGCGCAGTGACGCAGAGGATTGGTGATTCTTGCAGTATCTTGTTCATCCTGTCTATCCTCGTTCAATTTTTTTAACAAGGATGAACGGGATGAACAGGATGGAAGCAGCATTCAATCAGCGAGTTCACTACGCTTCTCCCACGGATACCGCCGTATCGCCACCGGGTTCTTTAAGCGATACCCCCGCACGCGCAGCACCAACAGCGTCGCGGCCAGGGGGATCGCCATTCCGGCGGCGATCTGTGCCGCATCGGCGGTCAGTGTGTGCTCAAAAGTGTCCTTGGGAAGTGTGTAGAACCAGTAGATCAGCCCACTGGCAACGATCAGCCGCAAAACGACCCAGCGCAGTCGCAATGTGCCGAAGTCAATGGCCCAGAGCAGTGCCACCGATATCGGGCCTGGGACTAGAACGGACTTAAGAATCAGTTCTTGGCGTTGGAGAAACGGATACACCAAAATACCGGCAATAATGATCCGTACCGGAAACAAGTACCCATCCACGCGCAAAATCGCCCACACCAGCACCACACCCATCGCCAGATACAGCGCCGTGCTGACGATCATCGCCTGCCGCAGTTCCTCCCCTTGTGGGTTCAGCGCATCGACAAAACTGGCCAGCCACATGGAGATCGCCACGGCCGTCACCAGGTCGAAGAGCGAGCCAAGCGTAAATCGCGATCGGCTTGTGCTCTCTACTGGAATGGCCCTGGCTGCCGGAGTAGTGCTGTCAGCCGGTGGAGGCGCTGCTTGATCAATGGCCGTCGCTTCCGTGCCCGGCAGCGTTTTGCTATCGCGCCAAAAGATCTGCGACGGTCGCCAGCCGGCCCCGCGCGGCAGTTGCCAACCGAGGATCGCGCTAGCCAGCGTTAGCAGCGTGACTTGCAACAGCAGATTGGCGGCGGCCACGGTGACGGTAGCCTGGTATAGATGCTCCGACTCGTGTGGTCCCCACAGTTGCAGTTCTTTTCCCGCAGCCGACAGAATCACCAGCCAGAGCATCGCCAGCGGCAGCCGAAAAATCAGCCACGTGCCACCGTAGACGACCCAGAGTGCGACCAGCGTGGTCTGACTGAGATACACCCCAAGAAAGCCGATCGGAAAATCCTGCCGCGGCACTTCATACGATGACCATACGGCCACATCCACCGCAATGCAGGCGGCAGTCAGCAACAGCAACATCGGATCGAGTCGGGCCATACGGTAATTGTATCACGCGGCTACCTCTAGGGTGTGTGAAATGCACCGCACACTCCGTTTGAGGTTGCACGCTGTCGATCGTCATTTGTCAACACTCGTCAATTGTCCATCCGCCCGGTGCGTGGAACACACCGCAAACCACCAAGGACGTCTTACCTCACACCCTCTTTGGCCTTCGCTTCGCCACGCACCAACCTATATCCGTAGTCGCGATACATCATCAAGACGCCTAGCAATATCACTACCAATGGCATGACGACTATGAACGAAAGCATCAATGAGAGTCCCAACAGACTAAAAATGTCCTGGCTAAAACCTGGAAGTTCCCAAGTGACAAGGAGCACTCCAAACATGGTAACTGATATAGTTGCGTAAAGAATCTTCAGAAACCCAGGCGGGCGCTGACCAAGCTGATTGCTCATTCCCAACCGCAACACGCTACCGTCCGCGACGGCCCACAGACTATACGCAATAATCAGTTCCGGCGACTGGGCGAGAAACTCACGGCGCAATTCGCTGGTCCAACCAAAGACCATCAGCAGTATCGCCAGATTCAGGACCGCTGTGCCCAGATGGATCAGCGAAAACTGAAAGTGCGCGGCCGGCTGCGGCCCGGGTTCTAGCTCCGGCAGTAATTCCAGCCGGTAGTCCGACCAACGCAACGCCCAGAGGGGCAATGCGGCCAAGGTCGCAAAGTAAGTGTATGTGATCCCTCGGTCGAGCGACCAGCCGTCTCGACTCAGAAGACCCACCGATAAGCAACTGCCAACGAAAACAATCGTACGGAGCGTGGAAGGTCCCCATCCGAATGTCCACCAGGCGATCGCGCAACCCATCTGCGGAATAAACAGCAGGACAAATAGCATATAGCAGATTTGAAGCGGCTCATACCGAAATGAAAGCAGCGCACCAACATCGGCCAGCAGAAATAGCACAAACAGAATGATGGTCAGGCGACGCGCTTTGCCGCGTGCTGCCGCGAGTAGCTCAACTGTCAGCGGTGATAGTACTGTGTTGTTCATTGCTACGCGGTCTTGGGCCAACGGACTCTCCGATGGCGATAATTACTAACCGCAACTCTCACCGCGTTTTAACCGCACAAACCGATACCCCATATCATAGTACCGCTGGAAAATCCCGAACAAAAATGCAAATGATGGGCCTGTTCCCAGCGCCGTCACAATCCCTCCCACAAACATTGCGTCCAATAAAGAGAGTGTGAACAAAAATACTATCGCGGCCGTGAAACAATATACGGCGAACATTGGCCAGAACCAGCGACCGGCGGTATGGTCTTCGCCAAACATCTTGCGCAGCCCGACACAGAGGACGATTCCAAAACCGAGCGACACGGGCCACAGCATGAGCAGTCTAGCTAGCGCGTGGCCAAAGCTCTGCAGTGTCTGCGGCTGCTGAGATGCAGACGAAGCAATTTCGCTCCACGGAATCAACGCCAGGACGATGGCAATGTTCATCGTCCAGCCAGCCAAGCTCAGCAGCGAGAACTGCCACGGGCTACCCTGCCGCCGCGAGTTGCTGATGTCGTGAACCAAGCCGCTATCCTGTGCCGCAGCCGGTGCGTCCTTGCTGGCCAATTGCCTGATAAGAGCAGCAAGGTCAAGGTCCGCAGCATAGACCAACCGCCACCCGGCAAGTCGCATCATCAACAGTGGAATCGCTGCAATCATTCCGTTGAACAGGACAAATGTACCCATCAGCCGATAGGGTTGCAGTCCATAGATCAACCCGAGCGGTAGCAGCACCCAATAGCAAGCCGCGATGAAACAGAGCATTCGCCATGTCGAAGCGGCGCGTCCAAAGACCAGCCAGACGATTGCGCCACCCAACTGCTGGGGAACAGTATATGGGTAGGCAATACTGATAATCACCAGCGGGCCAAACAGAAAAGCATACTCACCAAGCGACCAGAGGCAGGCGCAGAGAGTGATTACCGTGTACGCGCCGATGGCACCCGTGGCAATCCGCCGCTCCGGTGTATTCCAGAGATGACGCCGGAACCAGTTCGGCTGGTCGATTGGATTGCTTTCAAGGCTGGGTGATGGTGTGTCGCTCATATTCGCACCAGCCGCCATCCCGCACGACGACAAATCCACAAGGCCAGAGCGATTAGCAATGTCGCCGGCAACGAAAGGCCCGCCAGCAGAAATGCCGAGTATTTATAGATCGATACTGCCCCGAATGCACTTAGACCGGCGATCAAAATGGGGACAAGCAAAAACGCCAGTATTGCAACGCGCGGGAGCGCTTTTTCGGCCAGCGTTGCCAGCAAGGCGGCAATCAATACCGCATCCAAAAGTAGGATTCCGAGTAGCGAAGTAAGTAGCCCGGCGAGCGTGATGTTGCGGTGTGCTTGCTGGAGCAAGTATGCTGCCAGTCCAATCAAGACGACGATGGTTATCATCCAGCCGAATAGTTGCCACAAGGTGAACCGCGAGTCCGGCACCCTGTTTTCTCTAACTGCCAAAGCAGGCCGAATCAAGCGGAACCCGGCGAATTTGAGCAGCCCGATCGGTACTGCCGCGGAGATCAGGACCAACAGCAACCTCGCACCAAATTGAAACGTGACGCCGGGCGTGTACCTCGCCGCAAGGAGCGAAAGCACAACCAGCGCCACGACAATCAGCAGACGTCGCAGTGCAGGGCCGTTGCCCAGCGCCAGCCAGATGACCAATAGCACCCCCTGACAAAACAGAATCGGAATCTGGATGAGTGTGGTCAACCTGTAGCTGGGCCAGACCGAATTCAATGCAAGCCAATTGAAGCTCAAGGCGGCGAGCGGCAGCACGACCAGCCATTGGTTGCAGTGAAACGAGTCGAATGTGGTTTCTCCATCTCCAGCAAATGCGGAACTCGCTAGGCGCTCAGGTTCTGCCGCCGCAAACGCATCGACCATCCGCCAACCCGCCTGACGGTAGATCCACAAAACGCCCAAAGTGGCGAGCAGGGGCACCTGCACGCAGAACATCGTTTGCATCAGAGTCAACTCCGTGGCGTTGGCCGCGGCCAAC
>JAWXCH010000072.1:0-7739 GCA_034440595.1 Planctomycetota bacterium
AAATTACTACTGAGTCTGCGATCGATTCGCCTAAGAGCCGGTTCGTTGGCAGACCTACGCCCGAGGAGCGGCGGTTTTGGCGTTATCGCATGCGGATTTTCAGCGTTGGGTGGTGGACCACAGTTCGGCCATGTTTCGCACTGCGTACCGCATGGTCGGTGATCGGCATCAAGCCGAAGACATTGTCCAGGATACGTTTCGTTCCGTGTGGAATAGCCGCGCTTCGTACGATGCCAACCGCGCCGAACGAGCCTGGCTCGTTGCGATATTGCGCCGTCGCGTTGTGGATTATTGGCGGCGCTCCGGCCGATTCAACCTGGTATCCGCTGATAGCCCGCTGGAAGTATCAGTTTCCCCCGAAGATCCCCTCAGCAACGACTACACAGATGAGATGCAGCATGCGTTGGACACTTTGCCTGTGGAGTTGAAAGAGACACTGCTGCTGGTAGTGGTCAGCGAACTGACCCATCAGGAAGCGGCC
This sequence comes from Planctomycetota bacterium, assembly GCA_034440595.1. Lineage (GTDB taxonomy): Bacteria > Planctomycetota > Planctomycetia > Pirellulales > JALHPA01 > JAWXCH01. Next base: position 482 of record JAWXCH010000072.1, read on the forward strand.
GACCTGCTGGGAATTCCGCTTGGCACTGTGCTATCACGCGTGAGCCGAGCACGCAGTCGACTCCGAGAAACCTTATTGGCCCGCGCTGTTAACAAACCCAACTCGTAAACCTGAATACCATTCAATCGAAAGCATGCTTTGCAACGATCAATTGTGCTAGCTGCAAGCAATCATGTTTCCAAGACTAACTGACGTACTTACCACCTTCCAACAAGACCTCCCCGGCCTCTAGCTTTCTACATGTCCTCCACGTCTGGCAACTCATGGATCGATGACGAACTGCGCAATGTCGCAGTTCCTGCCGATCTAGCCGCGCGCTTGCAGGCAATCTCAAGCCGTGAATCGGCGAACGGCGAATCTGCAAAGAGTGTTGCGTCGGGCGGTCATGTATCGATAGCTCGTAACCAGCTAAACAATGGTCAAATGGCTGATGCTCAGTTGGATCAGCAAATGCGGTCGATCTCGGTGCCAACTGGCTCGCAGGATCGGCTGCTGGCCATCAGCAATTCAGATGAAGACGATCTAACCGAACAGTTGCGCAATGTCACCGTGCCGATCTATTTGCGAAATCGACTGGCGGTTATTCCGTCCAACGTCGCGCGAAAGAGTCGTCGCAGTTTCAATTTTGGTTCGCGACGCTGGGCAGTCGCCGCAGCCGTGCTGGTCGGAGCAACAATCGGTGTGGCCTCGGCAGTTGTCGCGGTACGATTGACGCAGTCTGAATCCGGTCCCGCACCGATTGCCCAATCGAATCCTCCGGTAGTCCAATCTCCACCTTTGGTCGCGCAGCCTGCAAATAATCCGCAGGGTCAAGGGACTATCATAGATCCCACTGCCCAGCCCCCTATTGAATCGATGAAGTTGGCTGCGACCGGAGACGACAATTCAGCGGCACCATTGAACTGGCAGAATGCCGACGAGGTAGAGCGTACCGACGACTTGTTACTTGGCCCGCTATTGCCGGTCACCAGCGTGGCGGCCAATCAACCGGTGCATAGATACGATCCCGATCAGATTTTCGGAGCCAGCACTATCCCGTCCAGTAGCTCCGCTGGCGCACTGCCAATATTGCGCAGTATGTCCGATCCTGCTACGCAAGGAATTGTGCCGCCGCGAGTACCGGGCTACGACCTGAGGTTCCAATTCCGTCATGGCGTTCACCCGTTTGTCGCACCGGCCGCGCATAAGTCGCTGGAGACATGCACAATTCCAGTCGCGACCGAGAGCGATAGCTTTGATGCCGTCAGGCTGCTTGCTCAGGATGGAAAACTGCTGGCCGCCAATCGGATACGGACCGAGGATTTTCTGGCCGCCATGAACTACCGATTTCAGCCACCGACGACCGACCAGGCACTTGCCATTCGGGCTGCGGCCGGTCCATCTCCTTGGAATAAGAACGGTGCCAACCTGCTGCAGGTCGCCCTGCAAGCCGCAGTGATTCCGCGCGACGGTGCCGCTCATTTGATCGTACTACTCGATGCCTCGCAAAGCATGCAGTGGGAAGGACGTTGGAACGGAGCGATACATGGACTATCCCGGCTGGTCGAGCATATGTCCCCCGCCGATCGCATATCGATAGTGCTGGTTTCAAATCAAGCAAACACAGTCGTAGCCAACGCTGATCGCAAAGCTGCCGCACCATTGATCGCAGAGTTGCACCGTCGTGTTCCTGATGGTCAAGATAACTTCACTGCCGCCTTGAACCGGGCCAAGGATCTGCTCAGCAACAACGTCGGCAAGCAAAAAATTTCGACGCGGATGGTGCTGCTGACGGACGGCTTGTCTACTCAAGACGAAGAATCCAGCCAACTCCTCAATTCCGATATTCAGCGCTTGGCCGCGTCTGAGACATCACTGGCAGTCGTTGACGTTCGTCGGGACAAAACAACGGATCCACAGTTGCGGCAAATTGCCACTTCTGGTCGGCTGGTTCCGCTTAGTCCTGCCGAGATCGCAGCACAAAAGTCCGGAGTGGGGGACGTGAAGCAGGCTGACACCAGCGGTCGCATACGTTGGGCACTGTTTGAAGCCCTCGCCGGAAAGTCGCAAGCAGTTGCGGCGGATATTACTTTCAAAGTGACATTTCGGACCGGCGCTGTGGCTAAATATCGCCTGCTGGGGCACGAAGCGACTTCCCTGGTCAATTCTCCAAACAACAGTTCGCAAAGCATTCTTCACTCGGGAGAGGCTACCACCGGCTTGTTTGAATTGGCATTGCACGGCAATAAAGAGGAGTCGGTGGCTCTCATCGAAGCCTCGTGGAAAGACATGCGCACCGGCAAACATCAGAATGCTCACCAGGAACTCAGTCGTAAGCAATTCGCTCCATCGCTGTCCGAGGCTCCCTTCTCGCTGCAATTGGCTGCGCTAGCTGCACAAACGGCCGAGATCCTCCGCGAATCGTATTTCGCACCGCCAAGCTCCCATTCGCTGACCGATGTTGCCAGGACGGCCCAACGGTTGAGTGGCCGCTTGAAGCAGCGTAAGTCAATAGTCCAGCTTTCAAAACTCATCGAGCAGGTGCAGCGAGCCTACACCGTTAGTCGCTAGCGTTCTTGCGATTGCGAGGGTTCCCGCCATCTTTCGTTCGCAAGGGGTTTCTTCTACCGTATAATAGAGTACATGCCTTTGCCTAATGGCAGAATTGTCTCTCGGTTTCGCTTACTCGATTAAATTCGTTTTACAAGAATCATGAAGCACTTGCTTGCCATACTTTGTTTGTTCGTCGGCCTGACCTGCGGTGCCGCTATGGCCGACACTATCCGTCGGATTGGTGGCACAATTGAAAACGGAACTTTGGCAAAAATGACTCGCGATGGTGTTCGCCTGACCAGTTCCACGAAGGATGTCACGGTCCCCGTTAACGAGATTCTCACTTACAACTTCACCCGCGAACCGAATGCGCTCAAGGATGTGCGCTCCGCAATCGAATCTCAGCAATACGAGAAGGTGCCAACGATCATCGAAGCCATGCCGATGATGAGTGAACCGCGTCCCGAAGTGACCGCGGACTTGGAATTCTATCGCGCGCTGGCAGCAGTTCGTCTGGCGATCTCGGGTGTTTTGGATCAAAAGGAGACCCTGGAAGCCGGTAAGGCCATGATTGAATTCTTAAAGGCCCATCCTGATAATTATCATTTTTATGAGGCTAACGAGGCGGTCGGCAATCTGTTGGCTTCGATGAACAATCCACAGGCTCCGCGGTATTACGATATCGTGGCCAGCGCACCGTGGAACGATTACAAAGTCCGCGCGTTAGTTTTGAAGGGGCGTGCCGAGCAAATGCTGGGCAAGCACCAGTCCGCCGTCCAGCAGTTCGACGCAGCACTGAAATTGCCCCCCAACAACCCGAACGCCGAAGAGCAATTGAAGTACGCTCAAGTCTACCGTGCGGCCAGCATGGCGGAAATCGGTCAGGCCCAGCAGGGGCTGATCGCCATCAAGTCCACTATTGATAGCTTGGATACCGCCGATCAAGAACTGCTGGCGCGAGCGTACAACGCACTCGGCACTTGCTATCTAAAATTGAATCAACCGGCCGATGCGCGATTTGCGTACTTGCACGTGGACCTGCTGTTTAGCAGCCAGGCCGATGCCCATGCCGAGACGCTGCATCAACTGATAAGCCTCTGGAAAATTGACAAGAAACCAGAACGAGCCAAAGCCGCTGCCGAAACGCTACAGGAGCTTTACCCGGGCAGCCGCTGGTCGCGGGTAAAGTAGTTCCACGGCGTAGGGTGCCACTGTCGGCTTGTACGGCGGCGTTGGGTGCAGTACAGCTTCACCTCTACCGCTGGCGGGAGAGGTCGACGCCCCAGCGTCGGGTGAGGGAATGCGCGATCGGAGCTAAACGAACAATAGAAACTCGAACGGCAGAGCATCTCATTTGTTCGACAGCTCACATGCTCTTGTGCGGGTAACGCTGCTGCTTGCCCGCAGTTCTTTGGCTATTTTTGCCGACCTACGCCCGCGGATGAAAATCCTTGTGCACCTTCTTCAGTCTTTCCTGATCCACATGCGTATAGATCTGCGTCGTGCTGATACTCGCATGTCCTAGCATCTCTTGCACCTGCCGAAGATCAGCCCCACCAGCCAGCACATGCGTAGCAAAACTGTGCCGCAGCGTATGCGGCCCCATCGAAGCGGGCGCCCCGGCACGTGCCGCATACAGCTTGACCAACTCCCAAATCCGTTCTCGCCGCAGACGCAGTCCCCGTCGTGTCAGAAAGACCCAACTGCCAGCAGTCGTTTGGTGTAGCTTCGCTATCTCCGCACGCTCCTCAGCCAGATACTCACGCACCGCCTCAATTGCGCGGCGACCAAGCGGCACCATTCGCTCCTTATCCCCTTTGCCACGGCAGCGACAGAACTTCTCATCCAAGTGCAAATCGCTGATTCGCAGATGCGAGACTTCGGACGCTCGGCAACCGGTCGCATACAGCATCTCTAGTAGTGCCCGGTCGCGCCGCCAGAGTCGGTCCCGCGCCCGTGGTGCCGCCAGCAATCGATCGACTACCTCTGTCGACAGCACTTGCGGTACGCGGTGCCATAGCTTCTGACTACCCAGCAATTCTGCCAGGTTGTCCTTCAGCACTCCTTCAAGCTGCAGATACCGCATGAAGACCTTCAGCGAGACGATATGCCGCGCCACGCTAGCCGCTGCCAGCGACTGTTCATGCAAGTGCGCGACAAAATCCGCCAGATCCTGGATCTTCAGCGCCGTTAAGTCTCGCTGACCGAGCCAATCGGCAAACTTGCGCAAGTCGCGGCGATAGGCGGCCACCGTGTTATCCGCCAGATGACACTCGCTGCGCGAATACTCCACAAACGCCGCCACATACCGCCGTCCGGCCGTGGGCGTCACCGTCGCACGGGCTACTTTGGCCCCCGATTTAACCGCTTTTGCAGCACCCTTGTGGTGCTGGCTCCCAGCCTGCAGTTCTGCCGCAGCAGCCTGCTTGCCCGGCGGCTTTTTGCCACCTTTGGCAGGTTTATCCGATTTTGCAGGGGTCTTACGAATCATATGCTTACATTTGGGTACAGGGGCACAGAGCCTTATCCTGCTTATCGACCAAAAAAACTGGCCTGCTGGATGTTGGTTTGCCTAATCCGGTCATTTAGAATGCAGCATCAAGCACGCACCTTTCCGCGTTTTACCGGCATTTCATTCACTCCAAGGGGGCACGATGGCATCCAAGCTCAATCTCATCACTCCGCTAGCTGAGCTGGCCAACGGCCAGGAAGCCGATTTCTTCGCACTTCTGACCGCCAAGGAAGAGCTAAAAACGCGCGACGGCAAGCCGTACTTCAAGGTCACCTTTCGCGATGCCGCCCGCGAAGTCGGCTTTCCAATTTGGAATGACTCTCCACTCGCACTCGACTGCAAGGACGCCTGGCGCGTCGGCGAGTTCTACAAACTCCGCGCGACCTACCGCGAGTCGCAGTATGGCCCGCAACTAGAGATCAAAAAAATCCGCCAGGTAGTCGACGCCGACAGCGACGATGGTTTTGATCCCAACATGTGCAGCCCGCAGTCGCGGTTTGACTCGGGTGGCATGTTTTCGGAGTTGACAGCGCTCATCGAAGAGCGCATTACCGACAAAGCGTTGCAATCGCTCGTACTGTACATCCTCAATGAGAATCGCACCACGCTACTTACCTTGCCAGCAGCCACGCGCAATCATCACGCCTACGTCGGTGGGTATCTAGAACACGTCCTCAGCGTGACCAAGACTTGTGCTTACCTGGCCGACAAATACGACGACTATTATCCCGACCTGCAACCACGGCTGGACAAGTCGTTGGTGATCGCCGGTGCTATACTGCACGACATCGGCAAGCTCCGCGAAATCGAACAAACCGCTGCAGGGGCCGAATACACCGCCGCGGGGACACTTATCGGTCACATGCTCCAAGGTCGCGACATCCTTCTCGAAGCGTCCAAGCAGCACCCGTTACCTGCCGATACGCTATTGCGACTAGAACACGTCATCATCTCACATCAGCGCCTGCCCGAATGGGGTTCCCCCAAACCACCGATGACCCCTGAGGCACTCATCGTCCACTACGCCGACGACCTGGATGCGAAATACAACATGATGTTCGCCGCGCTCCGCGACTCAACGGACGCTGGCCCAATGACATCAAAAAAGAACCGCTTGTTCCAGCAGGTATATCGCGGTGAGAAGTAGTCTCCTGGAGATTATGCGGCCGAATCGTCTGCTGCGGGAGCACTCCTCCCGAAAATCTCCCCTAGCGCATTCCTCAACTGCGGATACTCAAACTCAAAACCCTCTTCCGCCAGCCGTTTAGAGACCACGTACCGACCATACAGCGCTAGCTCTGGATCGGTCCGTAAGAATAGCGGCGCACCGAGTCGCACCATCCACTCAAACGCCGGCAGGCCGATCGGCATTCGCATTGCACGGCGCAACTCACGCATAAACTCAACTTGCGAAACCGGGTTCGGTGACGACGCGATAAACGCCCCTTGCATGCTGGTGTCCTCAATGGCGCGCTGAAACAGCCGATTCATATCCTGTTCGTGAATCCAGCTCATTCCTTGCCTGCCAGAACCGACGCGGCCCCCTAATCCGAACCGTGTAATCAACCGCAACCGCGCCAGTGCCCCTCCACCAGCACCACGGTCGCGACCGACTACAAAGCTCGTTCGCAACACAACACGGCGCTGCGATGGCAACACTGCTGCTTGAAACTCTGCTTCCCAAGCTCGCCCTACATCCGGGGCCAGACCATATCCAAACGCAGAGTCCTCAGTACACACCACTTTCGGCGGATCGCCATAAATGTGCGCGGTGCTCATCTGCACCCAGACCGGGGGCGGATTCTCCACCGCACGAACCGCTTGCCCCAATACGCGCGTGGCTTCAACACGCGACCGAAATATTTCATCGCAATGGTCCGGCGTCTTGATGCAATCGACCGTGCGACCGACCAGATTAACCAGCCCAGCGGCTCCGTTGAGTACTTTCGTCCATTCGCCCACTGTTCGTGCGTCCCACGCCACATGTCGCCAGGGTCCAGAGACTTTCGGGGGTTTCCGCGACAAGATCACGACCGACTTTCCTGTAGAAGCTAGGTGCGTCGCCAGCGAAACGCCTAGAAACCCGCTGCCTCCGGCGATAACAATTGTCCCTGCCGTGTCTTCTCGCGTCATCGTTTGTGCCTCGCATCAACTGATTGAACAACCTTCTAACCGCAGAGCGACGGCCCAATTAACCTCTGCTTGCAAAAGAAT
>JAWXCH010000073.1:0-3578 GCA_034440595.1 Planctomycetota bacterium
ATGCTGGACGATCCGTGCGGCATCGGCGGATTCCGAGTTCGGTAATGATGACGCGCACCGGCAGTATAAACAGCCCCATGATAGTAATTGTGATCCAGAGAATCGGATGATTCATGGCGGGAACCAGGGACACAGCAGTGCCCAATCCAAAACAAACTAGCGCGATAACTGCGGTCGCGAGATGGTGTCCATTCTTCTCCGTGCGATCTGCTTTCGGCGATGTGTAGGTACGCCCACTGCATAGCAGAAACTCATAAGAAACCACAATCGCGGCGATGAAAACGACGACGACGCTGATCGCGAGTAGAAGAGGATTCATTCGCTCACCGTTCACCGTATCGTGTTGGTTCGCCCAACGGTTTGCGTGTCCGACGCCGGACGTGGCGACGGAGAAAACGGTTTGAACAACGACTGATTTTATCAAAGGAACGACGTTGGAATTACGGACGAGGCGTCCCGCGCAGCGGGCTTTGCGGACACGCATTGTTGGGTGACCGCCAAGGCATCAATGGGGAGCCAGAAATACCACAGTACTGTACCGTACAGCCGAATCGGACGTACCCGAATTGCGAGCGCATCACCGAGAGCAAAGCTCAAATGTGTTTTGGTGCTGACACGACCTGAACTTCGACAAATAGCTCCGTTTAGCAAGAACTCAATTGTGACAATGTGATAGCCACCGCGATACGCGAATCGTTTTCCAACAACCTTTGCGACAGCATCGGTGCCACTATCAAAGGTTCTTCGGCGTGAACGTATCCATGCGGCGCAACCGATCTCATTGCTGACCCCGGCAATGACAGCGAAGGCAACGACTAATGCGAACCATGTGGAATCAGTGGCAAGAGTCAGCCACAAAAGCGAATAGACGACGAGCCACAAAGCTACAACCACACGCCCAATCCAAACGGAGTTAGGAGGGATCGGTTCGTAGATGTCCAACGGTGGATGCAACAGAGGAGGGTCTGTTGTGATGTCGCCAGAGTTAACTGTAGTATCGCTCATCGGCGGAGTAGCCGTGATTCCGGTCACCCAACGGTTAGCCTATCGGTCGCCGCTCCCCATCCATGGAGGCAGCCGTAAATTACCAATTCATTGTAGCAGACAGGACACCGGTCGAACGCCAATAGCGGCGATGACGGAGCCTAATCGACGGCACTATGCCGACACGCTTTGTTGTCAGTCTACGGCCCCCCGAGGCGATTTTCCATTCGTTTACGCCCCTCGTTGTTGGCGGCGTCGTAGGCGTCGCCGAACGAGAAACTAGCAATCCGCTGAGCGATGGTAGCCACCATGGTGTCGTTGTATGCAGAGTCGTAACTCCGATCGGCGCGAGACGAACAGCAGCGGAATGTGCGGACCAAGTTAGCACCGTACCGATCACGAAAGACTGTCGCCGTTTCGTCGAACCAAGAAGGTGGTCTGCCGCCGATGCGAAAGTTGAAGTCACCAGCCGCAATGTCACGTTGGGCTTCAGCGGCACCTTGTTGATTGGCCATGTGAGCGTGTATCGCATCCACGGCGTCCACGGCGAGATTGCCGAGAATTACCGGCACGATACCAATCACGAGCCATTCCACGAAGGTCAGATTGCGAATGAATCGAATCACGAGTAGTCCGACAACGGCTAGAACAGCGATCACCACACGCTGACGAAGCGAGCAAGGTCAAACCGCCGATTGATTATAGCAAACACGGCAACCGTTGGATTACCGACGCGGTGATGGCCGTAGGCCACTCTGCCGCCGTTCTTTGTTAGCGGCCAAGCAGTACAAGCAAAAGGCCAATCGCATACCACTGTAATGTTCAAAAAACAACGGGTAACCGACATGTTGTCGGAAAGAAGGGTTAACCCACGCAGTTTAGCGTATCGAGGCAGGAAATCGAGAAGGCAAAGCAGAATCCAATAAAAGGTTCGTATTCCGCAACTGATCGTCCCAACCCTAGTATCTGTCATAAGTTACGACGGCTCTATTTCATCAAACGTCAACCCAATCAAAATCCCACTAAACGGCCAAAACTGAGCCGGACGGGACAGTGGGCCCCCGACAGCGGGTCTCGGTGTTCACCGATTCTTGGCTGGGAAATAGGTGCGTTTGCCTGCTTCGGTGCCTCACGCCGAAGCACCCTGCGTCACCCTCGATTCGTCGAATCCGATTTACGATTGCGAGCGATGATTTCCTGGATCGTCGGCCTATCCCAGGGCAGCTGCCTGACTGGCTTATGTTCGTCGACCAGCCGCACGCCACAGTAATATCCAGCCGTGCAAGCGTTGTAGAGCGCGTCGAAAAAGTGGTTCTGCTTGCGGATTCGCTGCCATTTGACCACGACTCCCTTGCCCGAAACGAACTCCTCGGTCTTAATTTCGGCGGTGAGATGCTTGGCCAGCGCCAAATGCTCCTGGGGAGGCGCCTGAAACAAAGTCATCGCCCCGTCCTTCCCCATAGGCGTACTCAGCCGCTGATGAACCCAGGTCTTCCAGTGGTCAGCGTCCACCTCGGCGAACTTGATCTTCTCGGCCCTGTGCCAGCTGATATGAAAACCCTCGCCGATGTGCCGCACGACGTTGCCCGTCTGCGTCGGTCGGCTGTACCACTGGCTCCGATGTTGAGCCGCACCACGTCCCAAGGCGGGCAGAAACTTTTCACCTGCCTCACGGCAGAACGAATAAACCACGTGCGTCATGTAGCCGGCGTCGATCCAGGTCTGATCCACGGCGCGAGGCGATCCATCCTCGGTCCCCACTGGAAACCCTTCCTTGATCGAATCCCGGAACTCGCGTAGCGCTACCACCATCGCCTGCTCGACCCCCAGATCTTCGCTGGCCACTTCGATCCGCCCATAATCCACAACGTGGCCCGTCGCCTTGTCGGACCAGGCCACGACGACCCAATGGCACAGATGCTTGCCCAGGTCGATGGCGGCCGAAAGCCACTTCGTCGTCTTGGGGACCACGCCCCGCGGCAGGTCGATCATTCGGGCAGTCAGTTCGTGCGGTTCAAGCGACGTCTCAGCCCAGCGAGAAGGAGCCACCGGCAGGCACCAGACGAATTGGCGCATTTCGCGTTCGGCATTCTCTTCGTCGGCCGCCTTGGACGACCGCCATTCGTCGGCGCCGAGATCGCCGCCGGTGAGAAACAGGTTGTTGACCGCTGACCAGCGGAATCCCAGCGTGTCGGTCGCGGGCGCTGCGCCCAATATGTTGTCATCGGAGATCGATTGCTGGCCGTGGAGCAGCCTTGCCCGCCGGTTGGCTTCGGTGCGTTCGGCTTCATTCCAGACCTGGCCGCAGTCAGGGCAACTGAATTGGGCAGCACTTCGCGCCGCCGCCTGGCTTTCTGTTCCCTGCCAGCCCACGAGATGCTCCCGCTCCGGTCCGACCCAGGCGTGACAATGCGGGCAGGGCAAGGCGATGCGGCTCTTGGTGCCGTTGATGTATTCCTGCCAGGTCCGCCCTTGTTCGGTGCTGACTGTGCACTCCATATAGATGCGCTTGCGGCTGCCATAAGCGCGGGTCCGCGCTTCAATCTGGGTGATCTTGTCGCTTTCCCGACTGGTGATACCCGGTTGGTCCATGC
>JAWXCH010000074.1:0-5674 GCA_034440595.1 Planctomycetota bacterium
CCCGGAGACACTTCGCCGCCAGACGGCACTTCACGGTCAAAAGATACCGATCCGCCCCCTGCGGCATCCTGAGCAAACTGATGGTCAGGCAGACGGATCGAACTGGCACCCATTTCCACAGCCAGACCCCGCATGGAATTGCCAATGCCACTGATTCTTCGAAGTCCGCCGCGCACACTGATTCGCCTATTGGCAGTTGCAGTGATTCTGCGTTGCGGCGACCGACCAACACGGGCCGAAGAACAGTTTCCACCGTCGCTGGTGCAGTTCACTCCCTACGGGCATAATCCGGTCTTCACCGCTGACGGTCCCGAGCACTGGGACACCAAGATTCGCGAGCGCGGCTGGATTCTCAAAGAGGGTGACACCTGGCGGATGTGGTACACCGGTTACGACGGCACGCGCGAAGGGCAGAAGAAACTCGGTCTGGCGACCTCGCCCGACGGATTGAAATGGACGCGCGATCCGCGTAACCCAATCTACCAGGAGCACTGGGTCGAAGATGTCCAGGTCATCAAACATGACAAGCTTTACTACATATTCGCCGAAGGACGGGACGATCAGGCACAGTTACTCACTTCGACCGACGGTGTGGTATGGAAACGGATTGGACCCTTAGATGTCCGTCTGAAAAACGGCAAGCTGATCACTTCAGGGCCTTACGGCACTCCGGTGGCATACTTTGAGAATGGAGTCTGGAATCTGTTTTACGAACGTCGCGATGCGGGCATCTGGCTGGCCCGATCGACCGACATGAAGGTCTGGACCAACGTCGACGATCAACCGGTTCTCTCCCCCGGTCCAGACCTATACGACCGCGACTATGTGGCGATGAATCAGGTCGTTAAGCACGCCGGTCGCTACTACGCTTACTATCACGGTGCCGCCACTCCGGAACCACAGTTGGATCAGGAGGGGAAGCGGCGTCCGGCGCTCTGGAGCACAGCCATTGCTGTCTCCGACGACCTGGTACACTGGAAGAAATACGCCAAAAACCCCCTCTTTCCTATCTCGGCGAACAAGTCCAGCGGGATTCTCATTCAGCTAGCAAACGAAAACCGCCTCTACACTATGCACGATCAGGTGAATGTTCATATTCACCGCAAAGAACCGGCGCGGTAAAGTTGCCAAGGACAATCGGCAACGAGTAACACGACGGCGTCTCAGTCGAAGTGCCCACGATCGCGATTCGGTCATACGGTTTGCATCAAGCGAGCGGATCGATTCAACAACGTCAGGGTGTCGAATGGAATCTACATTCTAGTCGAGCAGCGGGCCGAAGTAGGATAACAGCCGGCCAATATGCCTCGACTTCGTACTCTAGGAGGATGGATCTCCATGTCGCTCGACAGCAATTCGCAAACCTTACGACCAGTTCAATATCGAAGGTTTGAGCGTTGGTTTGGTGCCGCGGCCATTCTTGGCGGGAGCTTGCTGGCGGTGAACCGCTGGATGGAACCCAGTTCTGTGCTACTTCCGGTCACAACTGCCATCAGCGTTCCGTCGGACGAACAACACGGCGAAAATGTTATCGGGGTCTGGCGCGATTACTACGAAGGAACGCGGACCCTTACCGTCCGCGATGACGGCACCGCGACGATGATCGTCGAGCTGGAAGGTTGGAAAGCCAAAATGTTCACCCCGCGACTGCAGATCGAGACCACCTGGACCATCAATGAAGGGCGATTCGATCGTACGATTGTCGGTGGGAAACCGGCCGACAAAGTCAACTTCGTCAAAAACCGCGTCGGTGCCACGGCCAGCGACAAAATCGTCAACTTGTCCCCTAATCGTATGATCCTGGTCGATCAGGATGGCAGCACGCGGTATGACTGGAAACGGCTGAAATAAGGCCCGGCTGCAAGTTGGTGATCACAACTGCGGGGGGTCTCGTCCGACCTGACTCAAGGCCAATTTCTCATAAGTTCATTGTCTTTAGGGGGTTGCATCACCGAGTGCGACTCAAGGCGGCAGCCTAACTGCTTAGTTGCCCCAGTATCGCCAGAAAAGACCGGCGTCTCCCACTTCGGATCTGGCAATTCGCCACGTGGTTTCTCAGCTTAGAAGCGGCGTCGCGCTGGTTTTCCGGCGGTTGGCACCCTATCATCAAAGGCAAGAGAATCTACTTTGCCGCGCTGGAAATCGATGCGATTCGCCGGCACCGGGTCATCCAGATTAGCCCCGCGCCTCACCACCTGCGGTAAATCGCAGTTGGTCCCACCACGATCCACACAACTAGAACGCTACAACTTTTGAAGGTACACCTTAATGACTGATCGCTATTTTCGACCCTGGTTAATCCTCCCTGCAACACTTGTCCTGGCGAGTTTTTCAAGCATGGCCAGGGCCGATATTTTGGTCGGTACGTTCAACGGCAGCGGTGTCGTGCGGTATACCGAACACGATATTGGCACCCAAACGTCCTATGGACAGGTCACCTCGGGAAGTGGTGGACTGAATGGCACAACCGGTGTCGCCGTGGGACCGGATGGAAACATCTATGTTGCCAGCCGCAACACAGGGCAGATCCTGCGGTATGAAGGCTCCACCGGTCAGTTCTTGAATGTGTTTGCCACGATGGCGAACAATCCAAATCCGGCGCCTCCACCAACGTCCATTCCTGCCTCCCCCGTGCATGTGGCCTTTGGGCCGGACGGATTCTTGTATGTGGGGGACTCCGCTGCGGGTGCCGGAGGAACCGCGGTCGAACGATACCGTGTGGATGGTGCCACCGGCACACTCATTGACGAACTGGCATTGAACCTCAACTTTGTTGGCGGATTTACATTTGCGGCCAATGGCGACTTGCTAGTCAGCGATTTCTTCGGGCCAGGAACTGGTAATGCGTCAGTGGTCCGTCTCAGCAAGACCGGTATGAATGTGAACGGATCCACCGAGTTTGCCTCACCAACAACCTTCGTAGCAGCGATGACCAGTCCCATGCAGACGCCGGGGGGGATGCTGATCGTCAACAATCAACTGTGGGTCAGCGACCTGTATGGTAACAGCATCGTGCGATATAGCGCCGCCGATGGAACCTATCTGGCAAGCGATATTGTCATTCCGCCGGAACTGGTAAACGACGTCAGTAATTTTCCGCAGCAGATGATTTTTGACCGCACGGGCGAACACGTGCTGCTGGCTGTGTTAGGCCAGGGTAACGATTTGGAAGGTAAAGTTCTGCGGTACAACCTCGACGGCACACCGGCGGATAACTTTATCTATGCGACTGGCCTGCCGGCTGCGTCGAGTCTGGCAATTATCGGTGATTTTCTGGAAGGGGATTTCAGTGGCGACGGTTTTGTCGGGCAGGATGATTTGAATTTGATTCTCGGCAATTGGGGTGCAGAAGTTGCCGGAGGAAATGCACTATTGGGCGACGGAAATGGCGACGGCTTCGTCGGTCAGGACGACCTCAACATGGTGCTTGGCGATTGGGGGCAAGGTGATGCTCCTGTACCAATTCCAGAGCCGGCGACAGTGGTCCTGATGGGTCTGGCCGGTGTTGGTCTTGTTGCACTACGGTTGCGATCGCGCCGCGCAATGTAGGACTCGAGCGGGCATCAGTCACTGCTGTATACGCGCAGCCTAAAGGCGAATCACCCTGCTCTCTGTGACGGCAGTATGAATTTTGTTAGGTTGGAAAGCATGCCGTTTGGACCCGACCCGTACCGTACGTCGCAACGTGGCTTCACCTTAGTGGAGTTACTGGTCGTGGTTGCCATTATTGGGATCCTCGTGGCGATTCTTCTGCCGGCAATCCAGGCTTCGCGCGAGGCAGCACGTCGGACCAGTTGCATCAATAACCTGCGGCAAATCGCGCTGGCGACTAATAGCTACGTCTCTGCGCGAGGTTACTACCCACCTGGTTCAGAGTCTAAGGCCAACCCGGCCAATGCGAATATGTCTTGGACGTTCTATCGTTGGAGCGTGCTGGCACACCTCACACCCTACTTGGAGGAACAGACGGCCCGCGATTCACTCGATTTTAGCAAGCCACTCTATGCCGCAGACGCGCAGGATATTGTGACGCCGGAAAATGCCGACGGAGTTTCGCGCCGAATTGCCACGTTCCTCTGCCCAAGCGATCATCAGCAGGCTGTCGACAACCGATTTGGCCCAACCAACTACGCGGGCTGCACCGGTAGTGGCACCAACGGTGGTTCGCCAAACAACACCGACGGCATTTTTTACGTCAATTCGCGAGTCAAGGTTGCGCAAGTTCCAGATGGCCAAAGCCATACAATGCTGTTCGCCGAAAGCCTGCTTGGTAATCCGCCGGGGACGCAAAGCATGCGCGACCCGCGCGTCGACTACAAATTCGTTATCGCGGGCGTGCCGCTGACCGACAACTTGTGCAGCTTCACTACCATTTGGAATGAGCGTAATGGCCGCGGTTTTTCCTGGGCCAATGGCGAGTACCGGTGCGCCATCTATAACCATTACTATCCCCCGAATCACTCGCTGCCCGATTGCATGGGAGTCGTCATCGCTGGGACACCGGCGATTCGCTATACACCGTACGGATGGCGCACGGCACGTAGCAATCACAGCGGCGGGGTGAACACCGTGCAGGCGGATAGTTCGATCCGCTTCGTGCGTGATGAAGTGAATATGGAAGTTTGGCGTGCCGCTTCTACGCGAGACGGCAACGAGACAATCAGTGCGTTAGAATAACTCACCGCACTGGTAGCCCAGAAATGTTTGCGAAAACGATGCTGCGTTGTTTGTATTAACGAGGTCATGATGTCGAACGTGCAAAAGCCAAAGTTGTTCATTCTCAGTCTGGTGCTGACAACTCTGCTGGTGGGAGGTGCCATCGCATTTGTGGAGATCTCGCGGCAGCCGCAAGAGCGCGTCTTGCATGTGAAGGGCATGGTCTGTAATAGTTGCGCCGAGGATATCCAAGAAGAGCTGGCGGCACTGCCCGGGGTCAAGGAAGTGACCGTTTCACAGAAAGAAGGGACGGTACGGATGATTATCGATGGGTGGTCACCACCGAGTGACGACGCAATCGGCAGTGCCATCAAAGAGGCCGGGTATGAACTGGCTGGTGAGCATGACGCGTCGGTCGATACAAAGGGAGCGACGTTACAACAATAGAATCGTGGTGTTCGTTCATCAAGCCGTTTTCTGTTCTTGCTCTTCAGATTGAAACCATCGCTCGGGAAATATCCAGCTTGAATTGCTGCCGACGACGTAGGCAAATGCGCAGAGCATTGCGGCTACGAACACCGTAAATACCACCCCTTCCAATTCGCTGGATATCCTGTGCATGGACTCAGGATGATCCGGTGGTTTGCCCAGCCCAAGCGCGAATACAAGAATCTGCGCGCCGATCCCAATTATGAAAAGTGGAATGGGAAAGAGCTGAAAACAAGCGACAATAATACCTCCGGTTATTAATCGATGTGCTAGTCGCGGTCGCCGATAGCAGAGAAACCAGCCTACGCAAAGTATGCAGAACATTGTCGTGAACATCGCCACGCGGCCATGCTCCTCGGTTAGTATCCAACCGAGGCTGATTGGTAATGGTAAATTCACCGCCACGATCACCAGCCAGAGAATCATCACCGGCAAAGAAAAACGCGGAACGACCAAACCGGCCGACGATGCGACGTGTGGTGATTGATAGGGATTGTGGTCATCGTTCATTGCCGCACCTGCCCTGAAA
>JAWXCH010000075.1:0-19365 GCA_034440595.1 Planctomycetota bacterium
CCCTCAATCACTTCGCCATCCTATTCGAGGAACGGATGCCGGAAAACATTAGCAAATAACGTACCCTGCTCGCCTGACACAAAAGACTTTACAGGCCCTCCCTCAGAGTTCATTTCGGTAAAAACTGAACCGCGATAACGTGCCGACCCTTTTTCATTGCGCCTTCGCGTCTTTGCGTGAATTCCTTTCTTCTGCCTTGTGCTAGCACGTCGCCAGCAGTTTGCCGCAATATTGCCCGCCAACTTCCTCTCAAGTCTGCCCGCTTGTTCGGACGATAATTGATGGAATAGGGAATTCGCTTGCTGGCGAGTTCGTGATCAGCAAGGGAATGCTGAAAGGCGACATCGATGTATCGTACTCATTGGGGATTGCGTGAAGCTCCGTTTCGCACCACGCTGGATCCTCGGTTTTATTATTCCAGCCCGGGCCATGAAGAAGCGCTTGCGCGCCTGAGCTTCTTGACCGAGGAGCATCGTCGGCTTGGCATCTGCCTTGGCCCAACCGGTTCGGGCAAGTCGCTGCTGCTGGAGCTATTCGCACGGCAGGCGCGTCGCGCCGGTTCGCAAGTCGTCAACATCAGCTTGCTGGGTGTCGACCTGCACGAATTTCTCTGGCTGTTGGCTTCTGACCTGGGATTAAGCCCCGGTCGCGACGAATCAGAGTTCACATTGTGGCGTTCGATTCTGGATCGTTTGATCGAGAACCGCTATCAGCAGCTCGACACGGTGATTCTGCTGGACGATGCCGACGGTGCTGATCCAGCCGTATTAGAGACGCTTGTGCGGTTATGCGAGGCAGACCGTACTCCCTCCAGTCGTCTGACGATTGTGCTGGCGACCATTCCAGAGCAGGTTCGTCGGCTAGGTGAACGACTGCTCGATCTGATTGAGTTGCGCATCGATCTGGAACCGTGGGAGATATCGGACACAATCGGTTACTTGAATGGCGCACTGCGTCAAGCCGGTCGACAGGATCCCACATTTACGGAAGACGCGATCGGTCGTTTGCATCGGCTGTGTGATGGCATTCCACGGCGGATCGCACAGATGGCCAATCTGGCACTCTTGGCCGGAGCGGGCCAGCGCTTGCAACGCATTGACGCGGCAAATATCGAATCCGTCTATCTAGAATTAGGCGCGATTAGTGTGGCGGGGTAGGAACATTTTGGCGCCCGATCTGTGCCGAAATGTGATTTTTCTCTTGGCGAACCTCTCGACTAGCCGTTGTCGCAATTGACCGAAGACAAGGTCATGCAATAATCAACCGATCCGTCAGCGGCACTAGGCGCTGTGTAAGGTGCACGCGACGGCTTTCGGCCAGGAGAATTTTTATGGGTAATGTACGATGTATTGTGCAAGTTGCGCCGCGAAATCTAACGGGGGTGGTTATCGCTGTGCGGCCCGGCCAAACAAACAATGTCATGCAGATTCTTGGGGATATCGATGAACAAGGACGCTTTTACACATATATCCATCCGGCCGGCAAACCAATCCAGTTTTTCAATTTGTTTGGCCCCGATGTATCACTGCCACCTGAAGAGTGCGACAACGTAATTATTCAAAGCGGTGGAAAGATGTGGTGTGGCTACGGGGCGTTTGTGGACCGCGTCGAAACACTCGCACCGCACCTGGAAGATGCGCATTTTTTTATTGGCGATGAACAGTACTACATTGACGAACTAAGGATCATGGATGGCGAATTACACTACCAGTGCGTTCATGAAGGTTGTTGGTTGCATATTTATGACTTTCTCAAAAAACGTGGTTATCTGGGAGTGATTGATCCTTATCCATTTGATGCAGAAAATTTCATCGATGACGATCCCTTTAAAGAGCAAGCATCGGAATGAATAAGTTCCTAGAATGTGTCGTTCACGTTCGGTCGTACTGAGAATGGAGTTACTGAGGCGATTGAATTCTCTCCAGCAATGAAGATTTTGGACTGCGGAGATAAATGGTTACACTTAGAAAATGGACGACAATCCCTACCAAGCGTCGCAAGCGGAAACACCACCAACGGGCCGCGAGGAATTACTTCCTCCCGAGTCGTGGGCGCGGCTGCTGCGCGATTACGGACTCGGATTCGTATTCCTGCCAATTGTAACTGTCGTCTCAAGTTGGCTTGTTCGTAATAGGCTACCCGAAGATATCTACGCGATATTTTTTATTCTGGCCGGTTCGACGATCTCAATGTTTACGTGTCTCTGGATCATCAGGCAGATATTGCTGCGCCGCAAACGGCAGTGAGCTGATGCTCCTACTCTTCTGCGCATAGAGGGTTTTCGTTCGCAGCGGCCGAGCCGACTGTTGCTGTCTGCCGGAGGCTTCCCCCAGTGAGTTCAGGTGAGCCGGGGAAAACTTGCGGAACCCTTAGTTTTCCCGAATTTCCCCCTCGATTTGCACTTCCCTCCGCCGTGTGCGACAATCGATAGCCACGCCTGAGACGAGGGGACCATTCAGTATCAATTGCAGTCAATGCACACCGCCAGTGCGGGGTGAGTTGGCTGGCAGCCGTTGCTGAAATCCATAGCGTCCCCTCCCCGTTCCTAAAGTAAGTGTTATTCGTAGCCTATTTTGACTCGCCGCTCTTGAGGAGAATTCTATGACACGCGTTTGTTTCGCTTCGTTGTTTGTGCTCGCGCTGACCGCTGGTTCAATTGCCTATGCGGCCGATGCGCCTGAGAAGACCGCTCCAGAAGAACCCAAAAATATGCAGCCACTCTTCAAGGGAGATTCCTTGGAAGGCTGGGACGGGGATCCACGACTATGGTCGGTTAAGGATGGTGTGGTGCGTGGCGAAACGACCAAGGAGAATGTCGCGCATGGAAACACGTTTCTCATCTGGCAAGATGGCAAACTAAAGGACTTCGACCTGCGACTCTCGTTCCGCATTAAGGGTGGAAACGCGGGCGTGCAGTACCGCGCCAAACATGTTCCAGAACAAAACAAAGACAACAAGTGGATCATCGAAGGCTATCAGGCTGAAGTCGAAGACACTCCTGGCAAGGCTGGCTTTCTCTATGACGAACGCGGACGCGGTTACCTGTGCAACGTTGGCGAGAAGGTCACAGTTGGACCTGGCGAAAAGCCGAAGGTTGTAGGCAGCTTGGGTGACAAAGACGCAATCGGCGCGACCTACAACAAATCCGACTGGAATGACTACGTCATCATCGCACGGGGAAATCACATTCAGCATTTTCTCAATGGTGTACAGACGGTCGATATCATTGACAATGATCCTGAAAAGGCTGAGCTGGAAGGAGTTCTAGCATTCCAAATTCACGCCGGCCCGCCGATGGTGGTTGAGTACAAGGATGTTCGGTTGAAGGAATTGCACGCTAAGAAAGAGGGTGCCAAGAAGGGTGGTAAGAAGAGAAGGGCTGAAAAAGCCGCCGCCAAAGAGTAGTGTCTCCACAGTGCCATACCCAAATGACACACGACTGGCGACCTACTGCCAATATTGATCGCCTGCAACTGCGTGCCAAAGTGGTCGCGCAGTTGCGGCGATTTTTTGATGCGCGAGGGTTCCTCGAAGTCGAGACGCCACTCCTCTCCGCCGATACGGTGATCGATCGGCATCTCGATCCGTTCAGCACAGTTCTGGCCGACGATCCACGCCGGCCAGTGCAAGGTCAGCGATTGTGGCTACAGACTTCGCCCGAGTTCGCCATGAAGAGGCTGCTGGCCGCCGGTGCGACCGCCATCTATCAGATCTGCAAGGCGTTTCGCAACGGTGACCGAGGTCGAATGCACAATCCCGAGTTCACGATGGTCGAGTGGTACCGCGTTGGGGACGACATGCAGCGCGGCATGCAGTTGCTCGCTGAACTGATCGAAGAGATGCTGCCGGGCACCACGTGTTCTCGCATCAGTTATCAACAGGCGTTCTTGCAATATCTGCAAATCGACCCGCACCGCGCGACCGTGGCCGAATTGCAAGCAGCCGCCGCACGGAAATATGTCACCGTGCCAGCCGATTTTGGCACCGACCGCGACAACTGGCTGAATTTGCTTCTGGCCGAGTGCGTTGAGCCTCACCTCGGGACGGAGGGGCCAGTGTTGTTGTTCGATTACCCGGCCTCGCAGGCGGCGCTGGCGGTCGTGCGGCACGACGATCCCCCGGTGGCAGAGCGTTTTGAGCTATACCTCTACGGGATCGAACTGGCCAATGGCTACCACGAACTGCTGGATCCGACAGCGCTACGAAAGCGAAACCAAGCCGCCAATACGCAGCGGATGGCCGATGGCAAACCGGCGCTGCCAGAAGAAAGCCGCCTGCTAGAGGCAATGCAGCATGGCCTGCCTCCCTGTGCGGGGGTGGCACTTGGCCTGGACCGGCTGGTCATGTTGATTGCTGGTGAAAAATCTTTGGATGAAGTGATCGCTTTTCCCATCGATCGGGCTTAATCTACTGGGGGCTGTGTCCGCACAGGATGGAAACCGCTGGTACTGCGACAACCCGGTCCGGTCGGCCTTGTATACAATTGTCTTTGCTTCAACGAAAGAGAATTGCCTCGTCAGTAAATCGCACGAGTTACGTTCGGCACCTTCTCATTTCACCAGAGGCGCAAAATATTACACAATAGACAGTTATGGCAATTCCTAGAAACGGCTACCTTGACCCGTGTCCACATTGGCGAGTATAAACAATTAGGCATTTTAATGGCCTATCGAACATCCCCCCTGTCGCTCTTCTGCCGGAATAAGTCGCGCGTCGTTCCCCTAGCCGTGGCATTATGCAGGGCGGAGGGTCGTCCGGTACCCGGATCGATGGGCCGGCATCCTTGGCGTCAGGGAGCAGTTGACCGCATTGTTTCTCAAACCGGCGTGGCCTTGCACGGCCTGAAAGTAGTTTGATGCCGCCATTGGTGATCGATATTCGCAGCGCCGATGACTCTCGCGATGTCGTGCATCGTGCCGTGCAGGCACTTGCCGAAGGAAAGCTGGTCGTTTTTCCGACCGAAACCGTTTATGCAATGGCCGCCAGTGCGTTGAACGCCGGCGCGGTGCAACGCCTATTAGCCGTCAAACGTCGCCAGCCAGGGGAAACGCCCTTAACATTGGCCATCAAGAGCGCCGACGATGCCTTGGACTATATTCCCAATATGAGTCGCCTGGCATTGCGGCTGGCGCGGCGATGTTGGCCAGGCCCAGTGACGCTCGTCTGCCCCGACAATCACCCCGACAGTTTGATCACACAACTGCCGCAAGCCGTTCGGCAAGCGGTAGTTCCGAGCGGTACACTTGGCCTGCGGGTGCCAGGACATCAGACGTTTATCGATGTTTTGCGGATGCTGGCCGGGCCGGTGGTGATCAGCAGTGCCAACCGAACGAAGGAGCCGGAGTCGCTGACTGCGCAGGATGCAGCAAAGGCTTTGGAAGACGACGTGCAGTTGATTTTGGACGATGGGCGGAGTCGGTTTGGGCAGCCGTCGACCGTTGTCCGTGTGGACAAGGATCAGATGGAGATTCTGCGGCCAGGGGTGGTCTCGGAGCAAACCTTGCGGCGGCTGAGCAGCTTTCTGATCTTGTTTGCCTGCACCGGAAATACCTGCCGTAGCCCGATGGCGGAGGCAATGTGTCGAAAACTGCTGGCGGATCGATTAGGATGCAAAATCGAAGAATTGGAAGATCGCGGTATTATGGTGATGTCGGCGGGGCTATCGGCCAGCATGGGTGGCCGGCCGGCCGCCGAAGCGGTCGAGGCAATGCATACGCGTGGAATTGATCTGACCCCGCACGAAAGTCAGGCCTTGACGGCTAACCTGGTTCGGCATGCGGACGTGATCTGGGCCATGACGCGCTCGCATCGGCAGGATATTTTGGCGCAGTGGCCCGAAGCGGCGCGGCGTTGCGATTTGTTGTGCTTGGATATGCGTGACATTCCGGATCCGATCGGTGGACCGCTGGAGTATTATCAGCAGTGTGCCGACAGCATGGAGCTGGAGATTAATGCGCGGTTGAAGCAACTGGAAATTAACTAAGAGTATTTTGAATTCGAGTGATAGGGGGAACCCTATCGGTGACAAAGGGACTATATGCGAATTATTGTTGGCAGTGATCATCGCGGCTATAACATCAAATCCAAGGTGATTGACTTGGCGCGCCGACTTGGACACGAAGTCGTGGACGAGGGGTCGGCCGCTAATGCGAGTGTCGATTACCCTGACGTGGCCGCCGTGGTCGCAAGCAAGGTCAGCAAGGGAGAGGTGGACCGCGGAATTCTAATCTGCGGCACCGGTATCGGCATGAGTATCGCCGCCAATAAATTTTCGGGCGTGCGCGCTGCTCCCTGTCACGATGATCTCACGGCCGAAATGAGCCGCCGACATAATGATTTGAATGTGCTCTGTCTGTCGGCGGACATGCTCGGCGAAAAGCTCATCGACCGAATGGTCGAGATCTGGTTGAATACCCCGTTTGAAGCAGGGCGGCATGCTCGACGCATCGAAAAGATCACCGGCTTAGAACACCCCGGTTAATCGCGGGCGTTAATCACGGGGGCTCTGTCTTTCCCGCGCAGGCGGGAATCCAGGGAATTGCGGTGGGCATACGCATGCTCTGTTGCTAGCATGAAAACGTGTGCTCTTGGCCTTCACTTGTTTGTGCAGCTTCTCTCATTTCGCGCACTTAGCGGCCGCTTATCAGCACCTCTGCAAAAGCTGCAAAACCGGCAATACATGCACCCCCTCAGAGGTCGATGCTAGATCAGAGGGTCTAGTGAAGGTGGCACCTGTTCAGGTCTTTCACCTTCGCGCCTATTGTCGACGATCAAATTGGCGAGCATGAGGTTCTGCCGTGCATTTTTCTGATAAAGACTCCAAGCTAACACGTCCACGCCGGCGAGTCTTGCCGGGCGGCAATAATGCGTCGCCAACAGCGGATGCGAAGTCGCCGGTCCCTGCCCCGCACTTGCGGCTGCGATTCAATTCTGAAGAAGAGGGCGATGCGAATCTGCCGATACCTCGGCCGCTACGGCGTGCCGTCCTGGCCAGTCGAAGCCTGCCGCTAATAGCGCTGATGATGCGGTTGTTCCGTCGCACCCGCATGCGGCTCTATCACCATGTGTTTACCGCGATTACGGTAGCTGGTTGCGCGGTTGTTTTCTTTTTGATTCCACAGGTGCAGCGGATCTGGGCTTCGCAAACCCCTCCCCCGCAAAACTCGGCCTGGCTGATCAATTGGCTGGCATCGGCATTATTCCTGACGCTGGATCTGGTTTTCTATGTATTGTCGCTGGTGATTGTGCCGCGCGCCGATTTGCCGCTGGATGTCTCTTGGCAACGGATGCGAGCTGCTGAACATGGTTCGTTTATTCGGGTCTTTGCCAGACTGACTGACACGGCTCTGATGGTCATGAACGTACTTGTCTGTTGGCTGGTATTCGCGCGAGATTGTATTCTGCGATCGCATACCGTACTCACGGTATTGGTCGGTGTCGGAATGGCCGCGTTCGGAGCAGTGGCAATTTCTTATGGCCCGGCGGACGATAGTAGCCGCTCTTACTTGCTGGCGGGTGCGCTTTGTCACAATGTTGCAGTCTGGTCGATGCTGGCTGGTGCCTGGTTGGTTTTTGTGCCGCTGTTCATCGGTTCACGAAAGTTGAATATCCATTCTGGGCGCCAGCGCGATCTGGTCTTCATTGTGCTGGGACGTTTAATTGCCTGGTTATTTATTGCTAACTTGATCGGAGAAATTCTCTGGGGTGTGGCCAGCCTGTCCGGCTATTCCGAGAACAACATTTTCTCTTATCGACTCTACACGCTGTGGGGAATGTTGCACATTCTGGCTCTACTGACACTGCTAGCGGCGACAGCGGATTACTTGGACCGCAACACCGACTTCCCAGGGCGGCTGCTGGTCCTGATGGTGCTGTTCTTTGTCGGCGTGCTGGTGCGACCAGAGAAGAACTCTGATGTGGAACTCATCCCACTGCCGCACAATCAAGCGCAGGTCGCCGATCCGACGACCAATTTGCAAGCGCGGCCGATTCCATTTCAAGCTGCACAGCGCAGTGAGCAGTGGTATCAGATGATGGAAAGCCGCCTCCGTTCGATTCCGGCGGACGATCCGGTGGTGATTGTCGCCGCTAGTGGCGGTGGATCGCGCGCGGCAATTTTTTCGGCTCTGGTCATGGAGTATCTGGCACAAACCGAGATTCCAGGCTCTTGGAATGAAAAACTGAAACGCCCGCGACGCTGGGCAGACAACATCATTCTGATGAGCAGTGTTTCCGGCGGAAGCCTGGCAACGGCGCACTTTACACACCGCGGCTGTCGCGAGAGCGACTGGCAAAGCGAGACGAACCACACGATTCAGGCTGAATTAATCCAGGGAATTGTTGCCGAGATCAATCGCCTGGGAGGGGCCGATAACCTGGCCTGTAATGGTGAAGATTGGCGGCAGACGCGGGCAATGGCCATGAAAATTCGCGATGGACTACTCCGCGATGGCGCAAAAAGCCCCTATGCATGGCTCTTTCGCAAGCGTTTTATCGACGACATGTGCGCGAACTTCATGGCCCCGATTTTGCGAGGCATGACTGCGGCCAGGTTGTATCGCGGTGATGCACTGGGAAAATTCTGGAACGAACTGTTCGACTGGGACGAAAGCAACAATCTAGATGGATATCATGCCGACGAGGCGTGGACCGCCCGCAACAGCTCAGTTCCAGCGGCGCTCTTTAATGCGTCGGACGTTTCCAAGGGGGCCAGGCTGGTGATTGGATTTCCGCCGCTCCCACATAACATTTTTCCGGCGGACGATCACGAATCCGAGGTCGCGCATGCCGATCACCCGCAAACGTCGAATACGGCCATCGCAGACTCTATTGCCCCCTTGTACAACCCTGATGGTGATACGCGGGTCACCTTGGCCTCAGCCGAAGGCATCCAGAATAAAGACGACGGGCTGTTGAATACCGGCGGAGATGTCAAAGGACGACCTCAGTCCTTATCTCGGCATGCCCCGCATGAACTGGTCCATTTGCATTCGAGTTTCGAATCGCGGATCGGTTTGGCGCGCGCTGTCCGGCTATCGTCGAATTTTCCCTGGGGGTTCTTTGCCAGCCGGATCGAATTTCCAGAAGTTGAGAATCATCCGACGCACGACCCTGTGTTGGTTCTGGATGGGGCGATCGTTGATAACACTGGCATCGACACATTGTTCGATGTCTATCATGGCTTGCAGGCCTCGCCACGTGGTCGCCGGCTGCTGTCGCAGTTGACGCGACGCCGGGTGGTTTTCATCGAAATTGATTCTGGTTCCAAACCAAGCCCTGCCGGTTGGGTTACGCGCACGCTAGGAGTCACACTGGAGCCGATTCAAGCACTGGGCAATGCGGCCTACACCAACGCCGACCGGACAAAGAATTTTTATATCGAGCAGCTTCGCCGCGAGATCGAAACCGGCGAAGGCCCGACCAACGGGCGTGCCGAACCAAGCGAAATTGAATCACAATCCAGTTCACCGAGATCCGCATTTTTTTACGTGAAGGTCGAGTGCAATCACTTTTCGCCCGATTCGCCCGACCAGGGGGAGGTGATGACCGCCTGGGCACTCAGCCCTCGCGAAAAAGCCAGCGTGATGGCACGCTTTGTGTTTGCATTGTGGCCATTGGAATACAAGCTGGCCGAGATTGAGCGGACGCGCGATTCGGCAGCAAAGGCACAAGAAATTGCCGATGCTTTGCGCCCGGTGGAAGTTATTATTGACCAGTTGGAGGAACAGATCGGCATTGAAATCAACCGCACGGCCATGATCCGGGACTGGTTGGTGCAGTCGGATAACAAAAACGCTGGCAGCGATTCCGCCGGTGAAATCGATGAGCGGCAGATCCGGGAGAGTGGACGGACGCTGTTTCGGCAACGCTACAGTCTCCGCTCGCTCCGGCAAATTGTCCACGATTTACCTCAGCGTCCGAATGTAACCGCCGAGCAACTGACCGAAGTACATTCAGCGCTGGATCGGTGGCAGACCGATCTCGACAGTTGCAAGTCGTTGTACCAAACAAAGTTTCCGCTCACTCTGGCGCAATCGGAAACCCGTGCTACTGTGGCCGAGGAGCGTAACGACTGGGCTGGTGGTACAGAGAAAGCGTTTCAAAATAAGGCCATTCTGCCTGCACGTACGGTGGAGGAGCGGCAGCGGCTGCGCCAGGCACTCAAGCGTGCCACCGAAGAAACCGACAATGCACGGCAGAATATTCAGGAGCTCAACAACCGTGGCAGGGAGTGGTTTGAGACCTCGCGCAATGCACCTGCCCACGATCTACCAGGCAGCGGCCCCACCGACCGCAATGCTGTTGACGGTGGCTCGCTGAACAGTGAGTTTCCGAAAAAACTTCCCCCTACCCACCGCGTGACGACTCGCAATTCGCATTCAAACTGAACTGGTGGGTCGTTCGCGGCTCAAAAGTAAAATTCTTGGCTGCACTGCAAAGTTCGGAGATTTGCGCTGCATTACCGGACCCTGCGGCATTCTCGTCACTCTGGCGATACAACGCGCACAATCGTTGCAAGGGTTCGGCGTGCGGTTGAAGGGAAATATTTTGCGGGAATCCGCAAGCCGCGAACATTCGTTTTCGCTGCGGATGGAAACTTGATTTTGTCAACGTAAGCTACGGTTAAGTAACGCGTTGTGGGGGGTGAACTGTCGACCTGGTGCGATTATCACCGGATCCGCTTGAAAGATAAAAGAAAGAGAAAGTCGCGAGTTCTTTTGGACATGCGGCAATCCGTATTGCATCTTACAAGAGTGAATTTTTCGCGTGACACCCTCAGCTCGGTTTGCCCATCATGATCGACTTCTTGCCGTTCTTCATCACCATTTCGCTGGCTTGGCTCTCCTTTGGCGCAGGTTTTTATATGATGCGCGAGGCAAGCCGTATGCGACGAGTTGAACGGCAGTCTGCGGAAACGCCCTCGGAACAGCCTGCCGGCGAGAGCTCAGTAGCTGCCGCTGTGGATCCAGCGGAGATGAGTCTGCTACTTGGTCGCCTCCACGAATTGACCGTGGGCATGGGAAAGAACGTTGACGACCATACTGCGGAAATGAACGTTATCAATGCCGATCTCAGCCGTGAAAAAGAAGACCCTAGCGCGGCTCGAGTGCAGTTTGTCATGGAGGTTGTCGACAAGATTGCCAATGCCAACACACGACTGAATCAGCAGCTCAGCCTGGCGCAGTCTCAGATTGTTGAGCAATCCAAAATGTTGGAGTCACAAATGGTTGTGGCTAATACCGACGCATTGACCGGAATTGCCAATCGACGCGCCTTTGATCTGGAACTAGACGCTCGCCGCAATGAATACTTGCGGAGCGGCGAATCGTTCTCGCTGATTATGTTGGATGTCGATCACTTCAAGCGATTCAATGACGAGTTTGGCCATCAGGCAGGGGACGCAGTCCTACAAAATGTCGCCAACATTCTGGCGGCCACCGTTCGCAAGAATGGGCACGTAGCCCGGTATGGGGGCGAGGAGTTTGTAGTCATCCTGCCTAACTCCAATATCCACACCGGCACAGTAGTGGCCGAACGGATTCGCTGTGCGATTGAAGAGAGCCGTTGCGAATTCCAGGGAAAGAGCTTGCAAGTCACTGCCAGCGTTGGAATCGCCTCAATTACTCAAAACGAGACTGGCAAGGAATTGGTGGCACGCGCCGACGATGCAGTCTACGCGGCAAAACGACAGGGGCGCAACACGGTTTCCGTACACAATGGAACAGGTTCGCCACAGAAGGTCGTGGCCAAAGCAGCTGCTGCTGTAAAGAGTGGCAGTTCGACAGGCCGTAGCGAACGCGATTCTTCAAGTGAATCGGGGTCATCGACGACGACCGCAGATAGCTTCGAGCGAGATGGCTTGCTCAGTCGATTCGAG
Source organism: Planctomycetota bacterium (assembly GCA_034440595.1). Taxonomy (GTDB): domain Bacteria; phylum Planctomycetota; class Planctomycetia; order Pirellulales; family JALHPA01; genus JAWXCH01. The sequence goes on from JAWXCH010000075.1 coordinate 11,879, forward strand.
TTCATTGAACAACTTCGCAATCAGATCCAGCTTCGCCGACATTCGCCCGCCTCACTTTCGGTGATGATTGTAGCCATCGACCGATACACGGATCTGAATCACGAGTCGCAGGTCGAAGGCGCATTGAGTTTTGTTTACAGCCAGATCGAATCGACGATTCGCGACGGCGATCTGGTGGCTCGTTATAGCCCTTCGCAGTTCGCCGTGATTCTGCAAGAGACGGATAACAGCCAGAAGCAAATTCCGGTGAAGCGAATTCGCGAACGCCTGGCGGCTGCGGCCCCCAGCTCGACCGATGCCGAAGGGTGCAAGTTCAGTGTCAGCGTTGGAGTGTCGACCTTGGAATTAGGGGACGACGCTGTGCGACTGTCCAAAAAGGCCGAAGACGCCGCCAAGTCGGCGCTGCCAAGCCATTGCTTCTTGAGCACCGCTCCGGCAACAGGGATCGCGGTTACGTACGAAGCGGCGGCCGATGTGTGTGCGGTTGGTAGTTAACTCGTTCCGACTTCGTATTTTCTGGCGGCCATGATGAAAACCGTCACCGAATTTCTGCCGGAACCACCGAGCGGTATCTATCAGTTCATTCTGCGAACGCTAGACTGCTTGCCTTGTCAGATCGAGCTTAGGGCACGCCAGCGATACCTAATGACTTGCACGGTCGTGGTGGTTCCCTTGGATGACGATGGACTGCCGGCAGATGCCCCGTTCAAGTGTGTGACGCGAGACATTTCCACGACCGGTATCTGCCTGGTGCATACCCGAATCGTCCGCGCTCGACGATTGGCGGTCGAGTTTTCTAACGCTGACGGAAGCACCCTGAACACGATCGTCGAAGTGACTCGTTGCCAGTCGGTGGGCCCGTTCTATCGGATCGGTGGCGTCTTTGTGTCACGGTCAATCAGTGCCAACGTGACGGAATCTGCCTAGCGATCTCTTTTCGTGTGCCACTGGCTCTGCCAGTGCGAATGACACGCGTGTTCAGATTTTGCAATGTTGGAATATTTCCCGTGGAGCTAGCTGGCAACGACTGTTGTCGGTGCCTTCTTGGCCAACTGCGACTTGATCCCATCGCTCAACTGCGTGACGGACTGCCCACCGCTGCTGGAGGTTGTGCCAAGTGGGGAAATCTCTTGCACCAATTGCTCTACCGCATGACAGCCCACAGAATGCTCGCCAAATCGCAACTCGCGCGGTGATTCTAGACTGCAAACGTCCATCGCCAACGGACACCGGGGGTGAAAGCGGCAGCCAGAGGGCGGATTGATCGGGCTAGGCACATCTCCTTGCAGAATGATCCGCTTACGCCGTTGAGTCGGATCGATGGATGGGATCGACGACAATAGCGCATGCGTGTAAGGATGGAGCGGATGCCGATACAGATCGCCGCTGGGGGCCGTTTCGACAATTTCTCCCAGATACATCACCGCCACGCGATCCGACAGGTATTCGACCACCGACAGATCGTGCGAGATAAACAGGTACGTCAGCCCCAGCTCGCGCTTCAGGTCCATCAGCAGATTGATCACCTGCGACTGAATCGAAACATCCAGCGCCGAGATCGGTTCGTCCAGCACCATGAACTTTGGCTCCAGCACCAGCGCTCTGGCAATACTGATGCGCTGTCGCTGGCCCCCAGAGAACTCATGCGGATAGCGATTAATATAGCGAGGATCGAGGCCAACACGCGCAAGCGTCTGTTGTACCTTGGCCAGCCGCTGCCGTTTGTTTCCCATGCCGTGGATCTTTAGGCCTTCTTCGACAATGGCTCGTACCGTGGCACGGGGATTGAGCGAACCGTATGGATCCTGAAAAACAATCTGCATGTGGCGACGAAGCGGCCGCAGCGAGCCGGAGCTGGCGCGCGTAATGTCCACTCCCTGAAAACGAATGCAGCCACCAGTTGGATTAAGCAGGCGCAACAGCGTACGCCCGGCGGTCGTTTTGCCGCAACCGCTTTCGCCAACCAGGCCAAGCGTTTCACCTTCGCGGATATTGAACGAAATCCCATCCACGGCGCGCACGTGCCCTACGGTCGTCGAAAAGATCCCGCGACGGATCGGAAAGTGCTGCTTCAGGTCGGTGACTTCAAGCAAGTTGGCGGACATGGGTATCCAAAGTTGAACGGTCGATTATGCAAATGTAGTAGGCACGGTCCCCGTCCCGTTAAGCTGCCTACGCGTGCGAAACAATAGATGCCGGATCGATTTGTTATTTGATCAATTATTTATTATTGGGTACAGGTTATACGTCGCTCCTGATGCGTTGTACGCACTACGATTATCATTTCGCTACTTGCCAAAAGCTACGGCACCGGGACGGTACCTGCTACGTTTAGCTATACCTCCCTCCTCTTAAATCCAACTCGCCGGCAAAATGACACGCCGCAAAATGACCGGGCCGGATCTCGCGCAGTTGCGGTTCTTCCGTAGTACAACGCGGCGGTTGGCTGAACGGGCAGCGCGGATGAAACTTGCACCCGCTCGGGAAATGCAACGGGCTAGGGACCATGCCCGGTATGGTGTTCAATCGCTGATCTTTTGGCTTGCCCGGTTCTGGCCGCGATTGGAACAGCCCATAGGTGTACGGGTGCAACGGATTGGCAAACAGCTCGCGAACCGGCGCGTACTCGACGACCTTTGAGGCATACATCACCGCCACATCGTCCGCCATCTCAGCAATGATGCCCAGGTCGTGCGTGATGATCAGAATCGACATGCCTGTCTCGGCTTGCAATTGCCGCAGCAGGTCCAATACCTGTGCCTGAATGGTGACATCCAGCGCCGTCGTCGGTTCGTCAGCAATCAATAGCTGCGGGTTACAAGATAACGCCATCGCAATCATCGCACGCTGCCGCATGCCGCCGGAGAATTGGTGCGGGTACTCGTCAACCCGTTTTTCAGGAACAGGAATCCGCACTTTGTGCAGCATTTCAATGGTGCGATTGCGCGCTTCGTCTTTGCTGACATGCTGGTGGAGGCGGATTGCTTCGCCGATTTGTGCTCCAATGGTAAAGACCGGGTTGAGCGAGGTCATCGGCTCCTGAAAAATCATCGATATTCGCGACCCGCGTATCGAACGGAGCTGCTTTTCCGGTAACTCAGAAAGCACCAGCGGAGCAGCATCGCCATGTGCTGCCGATCCATTCTGCTGCGGGTACATGGTGATGGATCCTCCGGCAATCCGGCCCGGTGCACCGACCAACCGCATGATGGACATGGCGGTAACCGACTTGCCACAGCCGCTTTCGCCAACGATACCGAGCGTCTTGCCGCGTGGAATACGTAGCGAAACATCGTCGACCGCCTTCACCACACCGTTCTCGGTGTAGAAGTAGGTCTTCAAGTTCTGGATGTCGACGAGCGTATCGGACATGGTGCCGCTTAGTTGGACGTTAAATCAATGTGATGTGAAAAAGGTGTGCCACTGGCTCTGCCAGTGCTTGATTGATCATTTGCCGGCCTCACGTAGTCGTGGATCGGTGGCTTCCTGAATTCCTTCGCCAATCAAGTTGTAGGCCAGCACTGCCAAAAAGATCGCGCCTCCTGGAAAGACGATCAGCCACCACATGGCCAAATTGGATTGTGCCGAAGAGAGGACTTTACCCCAACTGGCTCCTGATCCACCTAGCCCCAGAAAACTGAGCGCGCTCTCGGTCAGAATAGCGGAAGCGATACCAAACGTGATCGGAACTAAAATCGGTGCCAAAGCATTCGGCAATATATGTCGGAAAATGATTCGTAATGGTCCGGCACCCAGCGCACGCGCGGCGGTGGTGAACTCGGAATTTCGCAATTTTAGAAACTCAGCACGCGTCAGACGTGCAATTCCGGTCCAGCCGGTCAGCCCCAGGACTGCCATGATGTACCAGATCGATGGTTTCTCGATGATGGCGATCATGGCCAGGATCAGCACCAGCGATGGAATGCACATCACCACTTCCAGAATGCGACTGAGTAGTACGTCGACGAATCCACCAAAGTAGCCGGCCATGGCACCGAGTGGAATGCCGATGGCGGCGGCGATTCCCATCGAAACAAATCCTACCAACAGCGCGGTGGTGGTTCCGTGTACCATTTGTGCGAAGACATCGATCCCATTCTGGTCGGTGCCAAACCACGAAAATTTGTCGGGAGCGCCTTGATCGCCGCTTCGGTTTTCCGGAATGTTTTCCCGTTCTCCTTCACCGATTCGGCGAAACGGATCCTGATAGACCAAGGGATAGATCACCCAGTTTTTCGGGTCTTTTTCAAAGAGTGATTCTTTGTACTTCTTAAAGAATGGAGGCTTACTGAAGATCGCATTCTCCCAGTTGGGGTTGTAATACCCAAACACTGGATAGTATGTCACTCCCTTGTAGTGACAGGCGATTGGCTTGCTACCGACAATGAACGGAGAAAAGATGGCCACCAGAACGAGAAAGCAGACAAACAACAGCGCCAACATGGCCAACTTGCGACGACGGAATCGCCTCCAAGCCTCTCCCCAAAACCCGCGCGATCCCGTGGCTTCGCCACCAAACATTACCGTCGACTCACCCCCGATTGGTGAGGGAACCGGCACCGATTGTGCGACGTTTTCCGGCGGGATGAGGGGATCGACTTCGGTCACGCGAACTCTCGAAAGCAGTTGAGTCGGGAAATCTGAGCTATCCGTAAAAGTAATCGCTTAGCTGTAGGTGACGCGTGGATCGACAACTGCATACAGTAAATCGGCCAGCAGTTGTCCCAACAAGGTGATTATCGAGAAGATCAAAACCAGGCCCATGGTAACATCGGCGTCGCGCGTGGTGATGGATTCAAACATCAAACTCCCCATACCGGGCCAGGAAAAAATCTTCTCCAAAATGATGGCACCGCTTAGCAACGCCGGCAATGTTAGCCCGATCAAAGTGACAAAGGGGATCAGCGAATTGCGAAAGCCATGATGCACCAAAACGCGAATCGGCCCCAGTCCTTTGGCACGCGCAGTGCGAATATAGTCTTGCCGCATGACCTCTTGCATGTTGGCACGAATGAAGCGGCTTTCGTAGGCCAGCACGCCATACGTAAAGCAAATCACCGGCAGGACCGAATGTTGCACGATGTCCCAGACCTTGCCGGCGGTCGTGAATTCGTCGTACTCAAGACTCGATGAGTGCATGCCATGCAGCGGCAGTTCCAACCAGGTCCCTTCCAGCTTGACGGCGAAGTAACTTTGCAAAAGCAGCGCCGCGACAAAACTGGGAAGCGAGTAAAGCATATACAGGCCCGTACTGATCACGCGTTCGTCGACTCTGCCTCCGCGCGCGGTCGCATACAGACCGATGGGTATGGAAAGCAAATAGGCAATGGTCAGTGAGCTGATCGAGAGCATCAGCGTGGGACCGATGCGCTCTCCAATGACGGTTGTCACCGGGCGCTTTTCGCGGTACGACTGACCGAGGTCGACATATGGCCGCCAGTTTTCGGCGTCCCAGTTGACAACGTTAACGGCCCACTTGAAGTAGCCGAAGTACCAAGGCAGGTTCAGACCCCGCGCCTCGCGCATTCGTTCTTCGTCTGCTTTGTTAATTTTCATGCCGGGGTCCATTGCGCCATATTCAGCCGAGACGGAATCCCCCGGCATCATGCGGATCAGGCCATAGACGAGCATGGTGATCAGCACCAGCGTCAGGCACCCCAGCAGTATTCGGCGAAACAGGTAGGTCACCATCTAATCAGTTACCGTACGATTGGCTATCAATGATCAATTCCGCAGTGACATGGTGGCAAAGCGAACTACTTCGTCGCTGACCAGATGGAATTGAAGCCGGGAGAGTAATTGTACGGTCCACGCGGGCTAAACATGTAACCGCGCAGATTCTTGTTGAAGCCGTAAAAACTGCTCTGATAATAGAGGAACGTGCAAGGATGATCATTGTAGATCTGTTCGTGGATCTTCGCATAGATGGCGGCGCGCTTCTCGCGATCGTATTCCGCCTTGCCATCCAAGAACAGTTGATCGACTTTCGGGTGGGAGTAACTCAAGTAGTTGCGGCCGGTCTTGATGGCGTCCGTGGTCCACACATTCTCGCTGGTGTCGGGATCTGCACCACTGCCCCACCCTCCAAAATAGGCGTCGAACTTGCGTTTTCCCATCAATTCCTGAAGCGTTGTAAACTCGACTGGCCGGACGGTGCAACGAATCCCCAACTGATCCAGGTTGACCTTTAGCAAGTTACACAACTTGACGCGATCCGGCTTGTTCGCTGTCAAAATCGTGAACTGGAATGGGATCCGTTTACCATCAACCACCTTGTCTAGCACCCCGTCATTGTCCGTGTCTTCCCAGCCGGCTTCTTGCAACAACTCGTATGCCTTTTCCAAGTCCTGTTTGTAAATCTTGCCGGGCTTTTTGGGAAACATCCACGAAGCAGGATGAAAGATCCCTTGGCATGGTTCGTACAGACCGTGATACATGGTCTTCAGCATTTCGTCGTGATCGAATGCATACGACATCGCTTCGCGCGTTTTCTTATCCGAAAAATAGTCTGACTCGTTGTTCCAGCCAAAATAGAAATAGGTGTATTCCTGGCCGGTTGCTTTAGTGTTGTGTTTGTAAAAGTCCGAACCGCCGGTCTGCGAAGTCCATTGTTCGGGCGTCAGGATCATTTCATCGAGTTTGCCAGACTTGAGTGCCAACAGAGCCGTATTGCCATCTTCGATTACGCTGAAGCGAATGCGTTTGAAGTAGGGCTTGTTGCGAACCTGCTTCCCTTCAAACATGTAGTAGCCTTCGCGCCGCTCCAGCACGATCTCCTGCCCGCGTCGGCGTGTGGTGATAACGTACGGCCCGCTACAGACGGGGTTGTTCTCAAACTTCACATGGTGCTTGCTATTTACCAGCGTCACATCCTCTGCGATGGAGTCTTCATAAACGTGCCTGGGCAGGATTGGAAAGTTAACGTTCCAAATGTTGGTCGCCAGCGCCTGCTTATGAAAGAAAACCACCGTGTAGTCGTCGTAGGCCTCGACCCAGCGCAGCTCATTAGTTCCCGAGCGTACGGCAGGGATAGGAATCTTGGGATTCATGATCGTGCGGAACGAGAACGCCACGTCGTGCGCCGTCATCGGCTTGCCGTCGGACCAGGTGAGATCCTTGCGCATCACGACCTTATCGTACATCTTATCTTTGCTGGTTTCCCAACTGACGACCGTATCCGCAGAGGCAAAGGGGGCTAAATTCCAATCGAAACCAAACAAGCCGCTCCCAGTCAGCCCAAGCACATCGAACTCAGAGGTGGAACTAATCAAGATTGGACTAGTGCTCTTTACATCCCCAGAGATATGCCGCTCGATCGTCGCCTCATAATTCACATCACTATCGTTCGCTGGCGGTCGGCCAACGGAACTGAGAATCTTGGAGTTGATCGACGGGGAAGTGTTCTTGAGGGCCAATGCTTCGGCCACCGGAATCGGCTTTGGCTGCTTGGCCCAGTATTCGCGAATCAGTTTTTCCCCGTCCAGGAC
>JAWXCH010000076.1:0-3839 GCA_034440595.1 Planctomycetota bacterium
CCATCGATAACGGACGGAATGAAACCCCGTGTGTATTGCTGTGTCCAAGTGCCGTTCGGTGCCATCACCAGGCGATCTTTCTCCAATCGCCGGCGAATGCGTGCGTTTAACTCAAAACTCTGAAACGACGAAGTCTGCTGAGTCGTGTAAATGTCCGACGCGCTAAAGCCGTTCAAATCTGGATCGGCAGCGAGAAACAAGAATCGAGGCAGTCCGGCTTGAATGCCATCGTCGGCAACAAACTCTCCCATTCCAAGATAGGTAAACTCGGCACTGATGTCGCGATTTTGGGCATCGCGACCTAAAAACTGACCAACGGTGACACGCGCGGACGCCTCGACACCTGGCGCGACCGAATAATTGAAGAACCCTCGACCGGTGGAGATATCGCCGCCCAACAAATCTCGATCGGGGGCACGCGGACGACTACGACGAAAAACGATCAGGTCGGCCGAAGTGTACCAAAGTCCGCTGTTGTACCAGGTGCCAGAACTGACCACCGGTGCCGGTGGTTCATGACCATATTGATATCCATCGCCGCTGACGTCCATTGGCGGAATCTCTTCCTCTTGCAACTCCGCAGACTCGGCAGCGCGCAGCCGATCGCTCATCACTGAGTCTCTTGATTTCTTGGGAGACTCCATGATCTTCGGGGCCGACGGTGCAGGCATATCCAGTTCGTCTGAGCCAAGATCATTGAGCGCATCGTCCCCGTCCAGGTCTTCGAGTGCATTGACTCGACCGACGTTGGAACGGCTCCACTGTGCAGCGCATTGGTCGGTGCCAACCCATCCGATTAGTGCAACAGTCGCAAGTCTTAGCAGAAGTTTCACACCTAATCCTCCTGAATTCGCGCGCCTTGCGGCTGTAGCCTGCTCGGCGCGAAACCTAACATCGACGCATCCCTCATCGACCTGTTTGCACCACGCAAAATAGGAATAGTCGTTATTATCGTCAAAAAAGGAACATTTTACCCAAACCGCCCGACCTTTGTGCTAGCGTAAAGCATCCCCCTGGTCACGGAGCAAGCAAATCTGCAGGTGCTAGCACTGGCCCGTTTTCAGCAAAGAATTGAATACTTCAACGGGCTGCTAAGTTTGGGTAAGATAACGAATTAGCACCCGTCACACTGCTTTGATAGAACTCAACGAGTCATTGGAGATTAACTACCATGCCTACCCCGCTGGAATCGCTTATTGCCACTGGTACCAAACTCTGGCTCGACTCGATTGACCCGGATCTGGTGCAATCCAATCGTGCCCTGGGTGCCAGCGGAGCAACCTCCAACCCGGTGATTGTGTCGGCGTTAATAGAGACCGGTCGCTTCGACGATCGCATTGTCGAGTTGCTAGGCGAAGGTCTTGACGATAGCACGCTGGCCTGGCAATTGACCGATGAGCTGGTCCGCGGTGCTCAGGAAGTCTTTGCACCGGTCTGGAGCGAGACCAAAGGGAACAACGGGTACGTCAGTTTTGAACTCGATCCGTTGCTCGAGGACCCTCAGGTCAATATGCCGGTCGCCGAGCGCACGCGCCGCTACATCGAACTCGGCAAAAAGTGGTCCGCCGGGCACACCAACCGCATGATCAAGGTGCCCGCGACCGAAGGGGGACTGGGGGCGCTGGAGGAACTGTGTGCCGCAGGCGTGACACTGAACGTCACATTGATTTTCAGTCCACGACAGTACCACGCGGCACGCGAGGCGATGTGGCGCGGTGCACAACGTCGCAAGGATCTCAGCAAGTTCAAGAGCGTCTATAGCATCTTCGTCTCGCGTGTGGATCAATACACAGCCAAGCATGTGCCGACACTCTCGGCGGCGGCTCAAGGAGAAGTTGGCATTGTCAACGCCAAGCAAATCTGGGCCACCAACCGCGACTTCTGGGCTGCACACAAAACACCACTGCAGCAAGAAATGATCTTTGCCAGCACTGGGACCAAGGATCCCAAGGACGTTGCCTGGAAGTACGTCGCGGCATTTGCCGGCAGCGACATCGAGACCAATCCGCCGGGCACCAACGACGCTGTACAAAAGAGCGGCCAGACATTCACACGACAGGTGGACAAGCTTCCACCGCAGGCCGTGCTAGACGAAATCGCCAGCAAGGTCGACATTCAGCACTTGGAAAAAACGCTCATGGAAGAGGGGATCGCCAAATTCGCCGATCCACAGAAGGCGTTGCTAAAATTGATCGCCGACAAACGCAAGTCACTGAGTTGATCTGAATCTTGGGTCGAATTGTTTGCCACTGGCTCTGCCAGTGCTTCGTACTGACGATAAGTGTGCCAGTGGTGTCTGCGTGTGCATTCCGCGCAAGCCTTCACCTCTCCCGCCTGCGGGAGAGGTCGTCGCCCCAGCGACGGGTGAGGGCCGGTGAGATAGTAGATTCTTGAGAGTAGAGCGGTTGCGGTTGGCACGATGCACGACTGTTCAACTTTCTCGCGTAGCATATTCTAACGGCCCATGGCGTCGGATTTTATTTGACCCGGGCCACTCTTCTCTGCCAGAATGGAGGGACGTTCCCGACTGCTTAGCAGCCCCACCTCATTGGGAATGCCGATTGCAACTTGCCATCAATGCGACTTTGCTACTGATACACACCAGTTGATTACGACATTCTCTATGAATCGACACGCCCTCGTTATTGTTCTGCTTACAATCTGTACTTGCATGTTCGCGGCGGCACCTCATGCCTACGGCGAGAACTGGCCCGAGTTCCGGGGCCCCACTGCGGATGGACACTCGACCGCGACCAATCTGCCACTAAAGTGGAGCGAGCAGGAAAACATTCGCTGGAAGATCCCCATCCCGGGCAAGGCCTGGTCCTCGCCAGTTGTCTGGGACAACTTGATCTGGCTGACGACGGCCCTTGAGGATGGCACCGAAATGCGTGTCATGGCCATCGACCTGCAAAGTGGAAAGGTCGTGCACGACATTCAGCTCTGGGAAATCAAAGATCCTCAGTATGCCCATGCCACTAACAGCCATGCATCCAGCACTCCGGCGATTGAAGCGGGCCGCCTGTACGCACATTTTGGATCGAATGGAACGGCAGCAGTAGATACGCGCACCGGTGCAGTTTTATGGAAACGGCTGGATCTGGAATGTGACCACCATCGCGGAGCCGCGTCGTCGCCAATCATCTTTGAGAACTTACTGATCCTCACTTTTGACGGCTTCGACGTGCAGTTCCTAATCGCCCTGAACAAAGAGACCGGTGAGACCGTCTGGAAAGTCGACCGCAATATTCACCCCGCCACGCTGGATGGCGATTACAAAAAGGCTTACGGCACTCCGCGCATTCTCAAAATCGGCGAAGAACTGCAACTGATCAGCCCGAGCGCGGGTGCAACCGTTGCCTACGATCCGCGCACCGGCAAGGAGCTGTGGCGCGTCCTCAGTGGTGGCATGAACGCGGCCGCTCGCCCGTTGTTTGGCAACGGAATGATCTATGCAACCACCGCCGCCGGCGGCTGGCAGCTCTTTGCCATGCGACCGGGCGGGCATGGCGATATCAGCAAGAGCCACGTGGAATGGAAATACGCCAAGGCCGTACCAACGCGGTCCTCGCCGTTGCTCAACGACGATCGGATCTACATGGTCAACGACACGGGCATTATTTCGTGCGTCAATGCTAAAACAGGCAAGTCGGTCTGGGTCGAACGTGTCGGCGGAAACTTTTCGTCCTCGCCAATTTATGCCGATGGCAAAATTTACTTCTTCAATGAAACGGGTACCGCATTGGTTTTAAAGCCCGCCGACAATTACGAGCTACTGGCCACCAACGAACTGAGCGAGGGAATGATGGCCTCGCCCGTTGCAGTGGACGGCTCACTCA
>JAWXCH010000077.1:0-11339 GCA_034440595.1 Planctomycetota bacterium
AGCCAACGCCGTTAACGAGGCGGGGACTACCGTGGGGGTGTCAAGCAAATACGACGGCGGCACTCTCGTGGGCGATCGAGCGGTGATTTGGCGCCACGACGGCGACTCGGCCATTGATCTCAACGACCTCGGGGTAGCACCCGTTGAAGCAGGGGGAGGTGTGTGGACCCTCACTAGCGCCTATGCAATGAGTGCCGATGGCTGGGTTGCCGGAACCGGCAGTTTCGATCCCGACGGGGCCGGCTCGCTCAATTCCTACACGCGGCACTGGGTCGCGCAGGTTGGACTGGGAGGAAGCTGGACCAAAGCCAGCGGCGGCGTCTGGGGACGCGGGCCGAATTGGTCGAGCGGTACCCCGGCCACGCAAGTGGGAGACGCGAACTTTAATCTGGCCGGCGATTATATCGTCGGCCTCGACCGCGACGAAACGACTCGTTCGATCAGCGTGAATGCTGGGAACGTGACGCTCGACTTGAACAATTTTCAACTGCAGTCGACCGGACAGGTTTCGATTGCGGCCAACAAGACGCTGACCATCCGCGATGGCAATCTCGCGGCGGCTAGTGGACTATCGATTGGCGCGGGAGGGATGCTGATCGGAGATGCCACGTCGAGTGATGTGGCCGTCAGCGGAGCCATCTCGGGTGCCGGCGGTTTGACCAAAACCGGCAGCGGCGTGCTTACGCTTAGCGGGGTCAGTACCAATACGGGCGCGACGATGATCGGCGACGGCACGTTACGACTGGGCGCGAACGGAGCATTGCCTGGGGCAATTACCATCGGAAGCAGTGCGACCTTCGACCTGAACAACTTCGATACAACGATTGGTTCGCTGACTGGGGCCGGCGCTGTCACCTTAGGCGCCGGGGAACTTGCAACCGGCGGCAACAATACTACCACGACATACTCAGGCGACGTCTCCGGCGCTGGCGGCTTGACCAAAACCGGCAGCGGAGTGCTCTCGCTCAGCGGAGCCAATAGCTATGCCGGCGCGACGCGCATTCATGGCGGCACGCTGCAGCTCGAGAGCGCGCTCGGTGCGGGTGCGGCGGTGACGATTGACGGCAGCGCGACTCTCGTCGCCAACGCCAGCGTGGCGCGGTCGGTGCAGGGAACGGTGTCCAGCAAGATCGTGGCCAGTGGCGGTGACATTGCCCTGGGAAACAGCAGCACGTTCACCGGATTCGGCCATGCCGGCACACTCGCGGTTGGCAGTAACACGGTCACCCTGAATAGCCGTGGTTATGCCTCCCTCGGCGTCGTAACCGATTTGAATGGCGGCGTGCTGCAAGCCACCAATGGCATTTTGCTGGGCGCGGGATCGAACCTCAGTGGTTCGGGAGCCGTGAACGCGAAACTGGCCGCCGGTTTCGGCTCGATCGTTAATGCCACCGGCAGCCTGGCCCTTGGTAAAGCGACCGACGTGAGCGGGTTCTTTAGCGACGGTGAGCTTTACACCAATGAGCACACGGTCACCATTCACGACAAAAACGAGGCGGTGCTCGGCTCGCTCACCCAGCTTGGCAACGGATCGACCGGCGGCAGGCTGGTAGCGGGCACGGCCAGCGTGACCGACAGTTACCCGCACTTTTTGGTCGAAGCCGGTAAGAACGTCGTCGGCCGTGGCGAAATCGCGGGTCACTTCAAAAACCAGGGTCACGTGATCGGCGACGGCGACACGCTATCGGAGCGGATCGTCTTTGAAAGCGATTGGACCGTCTCGGGAAGCGGCACGTTCGCCAACACGTTGGTCCTTGGCACGTTCGCCCCCGGCAACAGCCCCACCATCAGCAATGGAAAAAACCAGGGCTTCGGCGGCGCGGTACAGATCGAGATCGGCGGTCTGACGCCGGGAAATAGCAATAATAACCACGACCAGATCAACGACAGTGGCACGATTTTGGTCTTGCCCGGCACCACGCTGACGATCGATCCGTGGAATAACTTCCTGCCAGAATTTGGGAATCAGTTCACGGTGATGAGCTGGACCGACGGGCTGGATGGCGTCTTCGATAATGTGGTCGTGAATCCGTTTTACACCACGCAAGGGTTCAACTTCACGCTCCAGTACAACAACGTCGGCGGCGCCGGCAACTTGGTACTCACGGCCGTGCTACCAGGTGACTTGAATGGTGACGTTTTCGTCGGGCAGGACGATCTGAACCTGATACTCGGCAATTGGGGGCAGGATGTTCCGCCGGGCAATCCCTTGGCCGATGCCGATGGCAGTGGTTTCGTCGGCCAGGACGATCTGAACGTGGTGCTTGGCCGTTGGGGACAAGGAAACCCGCCGAATGTCACCCCAGTTCCTGAACCAACTACATTTTTGTTGATGGGTCTGGCAGGAGTTGGACTAGTTGCAATTCGACGTCGACGGCATTGGTCAACACCAATCGTGTATCTTCGTTGAAAGCCCCAGGCCCCTAGAGCGCGTGAAGGGGACAGAATCACTTCGCTGGCGCTTCGGATTAGTATCGCTGTACACCGCAACAATCTTGCGTGGCTCCTGGTTCGTTCCACGCACCGGTGGTTTGGTTGTCAGCGTTTGGTATGTGATTGGGCCGCGATGGTTTGCAGTGTCAAACGGAATTTGCGGTGCGTTGCACAAACCCTACAAGACTGCTTTACAACTCCCCCCGTTCAATCACCGTCGCATTGTTGTCCTTGTCTGATTCAGTCACTTCGTCGTCGGCGTCGATCATCAGAATCAGGTGGCTGAACTTTGCGCGAGGCAAACGCAAAACTACATCCTTGCTCTCTCCCGCCTTCAGGCTCGGCACTTCGACCGTCGCCTTGGGGGCGGTTTCGCTGTAGCTGCCATCTTGCGAAGTCACCACCGCGACTTTGAACTTTGGAGCATCGGCTAGCCCTTGGTTACGAAAGCGGATGGAATAAGCTGGTCCGGCCAGCTTGGTCGCCTCTTGGACCATCGCGGCATCTTCCAGCACCAGGTCCACGCTCCCCGTTTGCTTGGCAGCCTTCGCGACACTTACCGTGGGAACTGCTTTGCTGCGCGGTTGCACCGCTTTAGTCTCTGCCTTTTTATAGACCGGCTGAGCGGGCTGAGAGTAATACGTGCTGGTCTGCTGCGGGGCGCTGTATTCCTCGTCATCATCAGAGTCATCGTTCTGAGAATCTGTGTATTGAGAATCGGTGTACTGGTAATAAGAACCATGATTGCCAAAGCGTCGCAGTCCAAACGACCTGCCATCTTCCGCTCCATCATCGTCGACCGAAGAGACTCGTTGCCGAAGAGCCGACAGCAACCTGCCCCGGGCGGAGGCAACATTCGGCATCAGCACAACGGCTACCACAGCGATGATCAGGGCAAAGCGAACGGGTTTATTGGCGAGGGTCATGGCTGGTTTCCTTCGATTGATGTGGTTTGGAGGCTTTTGATTCCCTTCTGCAATGGTTAGGCGTAAACCGGGCTGGCTTGTTACAGCCCTAAAACAAAAAAGCGGCGTCCTCGCTGGAAGGACGCCGCTCGTCGTTGCTAAGCCCCTGACTAGTCGCGGCTTACAGTTCACCCCGTTCGATGACCGAGGCGTTGTTTTCCTTGTTCGATTCTTCCACGTCGTCTTTGGAGTCGACCATCAGGATCAGGTGGCTGAACTTGGCACGTGGCAGGCGAACCACCACATCCTTGCTTTCCCCAGCCTTCAGCCCTGGGACTTTAATCTCTGCCTTCGGGGCGGTTTCCTTGTAGCTTCCGTCCTTCGAGGTCACAGCGGCGACGGTGAATCGTGGCGAGTCAGCCAACCCTTGGTTGCGGAAGCGGATGGCATAGGCAGGCCCGGCCAACTTGGTCGCTTCTTGCACCATGACTGCATCTTCCAAAACCAGGTCGATGTCGCCTGTTTCCCGTGCCTCAGGAGCTTCATAAGCCTCGGCAGGCTCGTAATCTTCTTCTTCATCGTCCCGCTCTACATACACTGGCTGCTGATACACCGGGGCCGATTCATAATAAACCGGCTCGCTGTCAAAGGATTGCTGGCGAGCGGCAATCACCGTGGCCGCAGCGTTGGCGATAGCGGCGATGTGTTCCAGCCGGCTTGGTCGATCCATTTCCATTGGAGGAGGCGTCACTGGCGGAGGCGTAACAGGGGGTGGAGGTGTGACTGGTGGAGGAGGAGTCGTTGTCCCGCCACCCCCAGTTCCTTCAGTCTTAGCCTTTTCGGCATCTTCCGCCGCCTTCTTGTTGGCTTCATCGATTTGCTTCTGGATGTCACCTAAACCTCCTAGATCGGTTGGGAACGGATTCCCAAAGATCCCCTGGGCACCAGTTGGCAGTCCATTCTGAGCGACTTGGTCTTGCGGAATGCCCAGTTTGGACTTCAGCTTGCTCTTCAAGCTCGACAGCCGGCCTTGCTTTTCAGTCGTGACACCGTCGATTGGGGTCATCTCACTTTCGTTCTTCGCAATCCCCTGCAGCTTGGACTTAAACTTGCTCTTCAAGCCGGCCAGTCGTCCTTCCGACTGTGTTGCATTGACCTGAGTCATTTGGCTGTCCAATCCTTGCAGCTTGGCCTTGAACTTGTTCTTCAGGCCGGAAAGCTGCCCGGACCCGTCCTGGTGGTTGTCGTTTGTCAGTCCCTTGAATTTGCTTTTTACGAGCGACCGCATCGACTGGGACTGGCCGTTTTGGTCCTGCGAGTTCAGATTTCTGGCCAAAGACTGCTTGGCCTTGGCTTTGAAAGAGTCAAACTTGCTGGTGCTGGCGGTGATCGAATTGGCGTTTTTGAACTGAGTGGCTTTATTGGTGATGCCTTGCGAACTTTGCACACCCCTCTTCAGCGTCTGGCTGATCGAAGGGGCTTTGTTTTTCATTGCGGATACCACCTTGTCGGTGAAGGGGCCGGCCAAAGCGTAGCTTGGGGAGAGCGAAGCGGCGACAACGGCGGCGAACAAGGCACGACGGGCTGTTTTTCGGGTGACGGTCATGGCTAGGTTTCCTTAGCTGGAGGTTTTTGTTTTGGAAGTCACAGTTGACTTCTGTCCTAGCTAAGCGTGAGGCCGTCAGAGTTGTTACAACCCGCCAAAAAAGAAATCCGAGCCAGGCGAACTACCGCCCGGCTCGGATTACTATATCGCTGTAACTGCAATTGGCACAACGTGTTACAGATGTCGAATTGCTTCGGCATTCAGCAGCGTGTTACTCGCTCTTCGCACCGCCCGTGGGATCCGTTACGCGGCCGAGGAAGAGAATTGCCCCCGATTCGCGGTCGCGAATCAGGAATAGGAAGGGATGATCGGCACGGAATTCGGTTGGTCGACTATCGACTTCTTTCTTTGATTCAGTAACCACGATGGCAGCGGCGGCTTCGGTCCCCTCTTCGTTGACATCCACAAACGCCTTATGCGCAACAGCGGAAATAAACAACGGTTCCTCTGTGCTCGTGCGGGAAAAGTCCGCCTTTCGGAGATCGAAAGCCTGACTCATCCCTAGAGAACTGAGAACGCCATTGAGCTCAAACGTAGAGGTAAAGGTGAACTTCGGCAGAAATACATTTACGGGCAGATAATCGGCACTCGCCAGCCATTTGTCGATGCTCTCGGCTGACAATTGTCGCTCGACCGCCGCCAAGCCATCGCGTTTGCTGGGCAGGAGAATCACCATCGACGCCGTACCAGAGGAATAAGGTAGATCCAGAATTTCCAAGTCCGGCGTTTTGGCATAGATATGCCTCTCGCCAAACTGCCGCATCGTAGGAACCTGAACTTCGCGATCCGGCGAACGATGGAACGGAGCGGGTTGCGTATTGCGCGGCTTAAACTCCTCAGCCCATTTCGCCTTGAAGTAGACAGCGTTGGTCAGCACCAATCGTGTGTTTTCGTTAAATGCCTCGGGGCCTAGCAGCCCAGTGATTTTCCCGTGCGTCTCTTTCGTAATCCAAGCATCAATGGTCTTGGCGGCGGCCGCCGGGTCAGCGGTAAAGTCGACCTCACTAATTCCCTCGGTGCTATTGGCGGTGACCAGTTTCAGAAATGGTGGGAGTAAATTCAAGCCACGCTGCGTCCAGATTCTGTTGGCAATATTCAATGTGAATCCGTCCTGCTCGTCCTTGCGAAGCAATCCGGCAAGTGCGTGGAAGCCGGATAGCGATTCTCCCTCGGGCATGCCTAAGTGCAGAACGGAACGCATTTGCGCAAGCGTCTCTCCTTCAGCACCGGCAGAGATCAACGCCAGCGAGGAAGAAATACTGTACGGAGAGAAGAACAGATTCTCGGACTTATTGGCCGCCAGCTTTTGATAGAGGCTGACGGCAAATTCGTTGCTAGACTTGGCAACTGCTTTGGAATTGGCAATGTCCTCTGGCGTGGCAACGAACGGAGGCTCGTTTTCCTCCTCGACCGCCGGATCGCTTGATGAGCAACCGACCAGAAACGTAACCGCGAATGACAGAAACAGCAGCGCAGACCAATGAGCGCGAAGCATACTACCCCTCCCCGAGTTGAGATGTGGTTGACAAGCCAATCTCTATTTGTCGGGGATACGCTGCTACAAGTCAAGTTTTAGGCGTGGCCTCGTGTGCGATAAATAAAAAACGGCGGCCTGCTCACCGTGAGCAGGCCGCCGATCGTTTCATGCTGCTGTAACCTTACCTTTAGCGAACGGCTGGCACCGGTGGCGAAGCAATGCCCGGCGACGTTGTTCCCTTCAAAATTTTTGCCAGCGGGATTTCATAATACGCCGCACCGGCTGACTGGAACTTTCCGTCGACCCGTTGTGTCAAGACGCGAAGAATGGCCTGCTCGGCCTGATCCTTGCGAACCTGCATCGTGCCCGCTCGCTTGCCGTCGGCGGTTGGCTTCAAAGCGAATTTGCCTTTGACCTCGTATGTCTTACCGCTCTGGCTGGAGCTTTGCTTGTCGAACACGGCCAGCGAGATCGAATGGATTGGCTTCAGGCGTCCTTCGTCGGCGAGCGTGAACGTGACGTCGTACATGTCGTTACCGGCGTCTTCGACCGCCACGTCATACTTCAGCCCCCATTCGTCTTTCGACGGGCCAAGAGCAAAGTAGACCGCCCAGGCCTGTTGGGCTAACAGCGCGATCGCCGCGACAACAAACAGACCGAGCGCCACACGTGAGAATCGATTGCTCATAGCACATACACCCTTAGAGAAAGCGGGCGGGCCGTAGCCGATCCGAACGTCGGCAGCTCAGCCCTGGTCCCAATTAGGGGCATATTCAAGCGATGTGGGCGGTTTTGGGCAAGAGCAGTTTGAAAACACACTCCCTGCTACCCAACTCCGCTCACTATCCCCGTTTGCCATTCACGGTATCGCGTACTTCTCGTAGTAAATGAACAGAGATTCAGACCAATTTGCAGGAATCGCTCCCAGGTGATGGCAGAATGGTGGAGAGCGCTGAAACGGGCAAGTAGCGGCAGCTTCCCTCGCTTGACGCCCTTGATCGCCAAGCTATTATTATGCAGGCAAGAATCGGCCCGATTATCCTAGATAAATAACGAGGTAATTATGGCTAGCTGCGCGAAAGTTGACGGGCACCCGCATCAGCATGGTCCGGGCTGTGGTCATCTCGCGGTTGAACATGATGGTCATACTGACTATCTGCATGACGGACATCTGCACCACCCGCATGTCGATCACGTGGATGAATGTGTGCTGCAAGTCACGACGACCAATCCTGACGACTGCACGCCGACTCACCAATGCAACGGCCACAGCGCCACTCACGTGCATGGGCCCGACTGCGGTCACCCAGAAGTAGTGCATGCTGACCATGTTGACTACCTGGTGGATGGTCATCTTCACCATCCGCATGGGGAACATTGCGATAATCATGGACCACTCAAGACGACCGCTTAGGACGTCGCATCGCGAGCAGTCCAACACCCGCCAGGCCCAGCAATAGATAGGTGGCTGGCTCTGGAACGGGCGTGACAGGGGGAGGCGTGCCCTGCTCCCAGGCGCTGAGTACCGCATTCAGATCGTCCTGGCCCACGAAGCCATTGCCATCGGAATCAGCTAGGGGATTGCCCGGCGGAACTTCTTGTCCCCAATTGTTGAGAATAAGATTGAGATCGTCCTGACCCACAAAGCCGTCGTTGTTGAGGTCGCCAGCCAGCGGCACCGGCTCAGGCAGGACCACCTCAAGCCGCGGGCGCAGGTTGAGTGTACCGTATTCGCTACTGCGAAAGTCGACGCCATCAGTACCATTGAGAATCGGTGCAATCAGCCAGCCGTAGTTGGTGGCAGAGCCATCGATATAGGCTTGCACCAGCGAGGTAACATCGATTTCGATCGTACCACTGGAGACGTTGGTGAACGTCGGAAGGATCGCCGGGCCGGCCTCAGTGCTATCAGTTTGTACGCCATCCACCATGCTGTTCCAGGTACTGGCTTCCGACCAATCAACTAGCATTTGGTGGATCCGAAATCCATTGCCCGCGTCAAAAGCCTCCAGCATCAGCTTGGCGCTGTCGATGTCGGTACCTGGCGCGATCTGCCCTGAGCCAAGTCCGACAATGTCATCGAAGCGAATCAGAGTTTGGTTGGGCTTGGCCCCAGGTGAGCCATCGTCTGCATCCACGTTTAAAAAGTCGAGCGTGCCAAAACTCATTCCTCGCGCGTCGCCACTGCTCGATTGGCCGGCGCTGGTACCTGTTTCGTTGCTGCTGATAAACGTGTCTTGCGTGCCGCTGTATCCATTTAAGCCGTTTTGAAATAAGAAATCTGGCCCCGGTGGTGGTTCAATTTCCAAAGGCACAAGACGATTGGCAAAATCCAACGGTATGCTAAATCGGCTATTGGCGTCGATCTGAAACGTCCCTTGCGTAATGTCTGGCAGCCCGGCGGGCATGTCATAGGGGACTTGCTCTGCGCGTTGGAATCGCGACAACCCCGCACCGACGGTGTTGGTCGCGCCGGTTTTTGGCGACATGGTAGTCATGTGAATTTGACCACCCGCCTCGTCGAAGGTATACATCCGCAAGTAACCATCACCTCCATTTGGATAGCCCTGATAGTCGGTGAGGAACTGGTAGACTGGCCGTCCAGAGTCGTTGTTGTTGACGGCCATTTCGTATCGTTCACCATCGTCGCCATCCACACCGCGATGAAAGTGGCCATTGACGGTCATAAATATCTGATCATTGTAATTGACCAGATTGTTCCAGATGGCTTGCCCCGTATTGGTACGGCCATCTATGTCTGTGAAATCATCAATGATGTATTCGTGCGTGGTAAGAATGGTGGGGAGCGTTGGGTTCGCATCAAGAATCGATTGCGCCCATTGGAAGGCATTATTGCCGCCAATCCCTGTCTCCGGTTGCCATTCCAAAGCGAGGTGCAAGTACTCTCTGCCATTTGCGGTGAAGTACTGGTAGTGGCTTTGCTGGTTGGGGCTGGAGCCGCCGTACCAACTGCGGTCGGCGTAGCGCGATGCGCCAAAGTAATTGACATAGTTCGTGGCACCGCTGTTCTTGCTGCCGGTCGACGCGTAGTCGTGGTTGCCCGGCACCGCCGAGTAGGGGAGTTGCGGGACAGTATCGAGGATGTCCATCGCCTGATCGGCGCGGGTCCACTCGGCGGCCACGGAACCATTCTGCACGATGTCACCAAGGTGCGAAACGAACTGGATGTTTTGCGAAACTCGGTTATCGACGATCCACTGTGTCTGTTGCGTAAATTGCGCGAACCGGGTTCCGCCCGAATTCTCCGAATAGTACTGGGTGTCGGGTAGAACGACGAAGTTCCAGGGGTCTTGTGCGTGGGCCGAATGGCACACTGCAAATAGCAGTAGCACGGTCGCCACTACGAAACGAACAGCACTGACGACAAGCGGGGTTACGGTCGACACGACATCCCTCCCTAGAACACTCCCAAGCGGACACCCCTCCCATTGTTAGGATTGTATGAAGATTTGAGAAATTGCACCAGATTTTTGGGCCAGATATCGGACAAAGCTCTTTTGTGAATTGCCAGTGGGCAAGTGGCAGAAAGGGGGCTTGGCATGCGATCAGCTTTCAGAAGTCGAACTCCCACGTGCTAAAACTTCTGGCAAATCATTTGCGCTTCCCGTCGTCGTCAGATTAGACCAAGAAGGTGGAAAACGTGAGCTGTGGTAGCCGCTTTGGTCGCCGAACTTCTCGATACTCGTCATCCGAAAAACTGCTGTTTCGTCATTCGTTTGCAGTTCGATCTGCTCCACGACCACTGCCTCCACCGGCAACCCACAAACCTCCATCGCCTGAATCAAGCCACCCTCAATGGTAAACCGGTGGCCGACATGTTCATCTCCAAGAATAACCCCGTTTCGGTCGCGCACCACTTGATGCACCTGCACCAGGATGCGCCCGGCACCCTCAGTATGAAAAGCAATCGGCTCGACGTGCGGGTCAATCTCGGACCACTGCTCCGTCCAGTAAGCGCGGATATTATCATGGCCACGAACAACGCCTCCCTTGAATGCGCGCGGCCAGGTCACGTCAGAGGCCATCGTAGCCAAGGCGGCGTCGATGTCCCGTCTGTTAAAGGCGGTGTACGCAGCGCGGAGTAGTTCAACTTCTGGCGACGATTGATCTGGCATGATGAATACCGAGGTAGAGGTGTCGAACTACGCTGCCATCACACTAGATAGGCAGTCGGCTGGGGGGCGAGGTGCTTCGACGTCGCGCGGCCAAACCAATTCCACCAAGCAACGCAACCGTTGCCAGCACCAGCGTTGATGGTTCGGGTACGGTGAACGGGCTAAAATTATTGAAGGCTAGGCCGATGCCGGTCGTCTTGCTGCCGGTGAAGGTGAGGCGCACCTTGTCGACGCCGGCAGGGAGGCCGCTGAAGCCGAACGTCCATGCGCGGGCGTCAAACGCCAGGTTATCGCCGAGTGGTGACGTTTGTGTTGCCAGGACACTGCCGCTTGCATCCAGAACGTCCACGACCCACTGCTCCGTGAAGGACGGATTGCCATCGATGTCCCAGATTTCGCCCGAGAGTCCGGTGATCGTTTGCAAAGTGTTGTAATCGACGATGAATGGCGGAGGTGCCGGGCCGGGCTGGCTTTGACGAAGAAACCAGTCGCCGAGTTGCAGAGCGTCGAGCGGATCGGGGGCGTCGCTTACGCCAAGGTAGCCGGTGAAGGCGTTGTTGCCGTCGGGGCCGGTTCGCTCAAACACGGGAAAAGTGTCGATGCCGGGGTCGAACGAGTTGCTGAGATTGTTGTCGAAGTAGAAGCCAACGGTGCCGCCGCCAGAGAGAGCGTAAGGCGTGGTCAGGAAGCTGTCGTCGACAGGTATCCCAGCGCCGGGCGTAGTTTCAAACGTGATGAGCTGGGCGGACGCAAACGCAGGCGCAATCGCAAGAAAAGTGACC
>JAWXCH010000078.1:0-13048 GCA_034440595.1 Planctomycetota bacterium
CTTTCAAGGGACGCCGCAGGAGTTGATTTCGGCCGTGCAACGTGGCTATCTGTACCAGGGACAATGGAACGGAAGGCGACAAATTTATCGTGGTTCAGCGACTTGGGGAATCCCCGCGGCTCGCTTCATTACTTTTTTGCAGAATCACGATCAGGTCGCCAATTCACTCAATGGGCGACGAATACAGAGTTACACTTCCCCCGGCAGACTGCGTGCGCTGACAACTCTGATGCTGCTGGCACCGCAAACTCCGCTGCTGTTTATGGGGCAAGAATTCTGCTCGTCGCAGCCGTTCTTGTACTTTGCCGATCATCACGAAGAACTTTCCAAGGTGATTCGACAGGGGCGTGCCGAGAGTCTGCATCAGTTTCAGACGGCCCGGTCGCCAGAGATGAATCTCTTTTTTGCCGATCCTGGTTCCATCGAAACTTTTGAAAAGTGCAAACTCGACTGGCAGCAGTACGAAACAAACCACGAGGTGGTCGATATGCATCGTGATTTGCTGCGCTTACGCAAGAGTGACCCGGTCTTCTCGCGGCAAGATGCAACCACAATTCATGGAGCGGTCTTGGCCGCTGAGGCTTTTGCACTGCGATATCACGGGCCGGATGGGGATGATCGGCTGCTGATCGTTAATCTTGGCCGCGATCTATACTGGAACAATCTTGCGGAACCGCTATTGGCACCGCGGCAGGGTACCGATTGGAGCCTGTTATTCTCCACGGGAAACCCGCGCTACGGTGGACCAGGCATTGGAATATTAGATACGCAGCGGTGGCATGTTCCAGGGCATGCGGCATTGGTGCTGCAACCGGTTGGGGTAACGTAATTCAACGTATCCTGGACGATTTTGAACGGGCATGCGATTGCGATTAGCACATAGATTGCCCACTTGCTTCACCTCTCCCGCTTGCGGGAGAGGTCGTCGCCCCAGCGACGGGTGAGGGTGCGTTGTTAAGGGCGCGTTGATGAGCCGAAAACGCAGTCGACAGTGTAAGACTTAGTGCCCAGCCTCTTTTCCCGGCTGTGGCGTCGGACTTTCCAACTCGGGCAGCAATACCGGATGAGTTCCCAGCGGATTCGGTTTCCAGTCGCGTGTGCCGTAGTCGGTAAACGTCAGACCGAGCAAGATCAGCAGCCAAACGACGCTCCCTCCGGCGGTCAGCCAGGTCAGGCGCGGTGAATCCCAAACGTGCATGAAGAACAGCACGACTAGCACCGCCTTGATCGTGGCAATCAACATGGTCAGCGCCAGGTTGAAGCGACCGATATGGTGAAACGATGCAAAGATCGTCGCCCCCATCAGGGCCAGCAAGATTGCAAAGATGATTGTATAGGTGCGAACTTGCGCGGACATGGCAACACCGGTGCTCTAAAAAAACAGAAACGCCTGACTAACTACGATCCACCAGGTACAACAGCGGGAACAAAAATATCCAGATGATATCGACAAAGTGCCAGTACAGCCCGGCTAACTCCACGGACACAAAATTTCCACCGGTGTACCGGCCTTGCCGAGCAAACCACAGCAAATACACAAATATTCCAATTCCGATGATCATGTGCAGCGCATGCACTCCGGTCATCGCAAAATAGAGGCCAAAAAACAGCTTCGCCTGCTGTGGCTCAGGACCGTGGTAATCAAATGCCCAGCCAGCAACCGGAACTAACTGATGGCCCGGCTGGAATTTCTCGCTATATTCGTAAGCCTTGATTCCCAAAAACACCACGCCGAGCAGCAGTGTGGCCGCAAGCAACCGAACTAGCATTTTGCGGTTGCCTAGATGCGCCGCGTGAACGGCCAGCGCCACCGTGAAGCTACTTGCCAGCAGGACAACAGTATTGATGGCACCAGCCCACAGATTCAACAGACGGCTGCTGGCATCAAAAGCCGGCGTGAATTGGTAGCGGTACACCATGTACACCAAGAACATGCCCCCAAAGAACATGACTTCGGTCACCAGGAACAGCCACATCCCCAGCGACTTTGACTGGTACTCTTGTTGCCAGTCGTCGAAGTGATGTGCGAACTCCAGGCCGGTGTGCCCGTGAGGATCGTCAGTGGATAATGCTTCCGGGGTATGCATAAGCTTCGTAATCTACAATGGGTGTTTTGGTAAAATTCTCTGTCGGCGGAGGGGAGGTCGTCTGCCATTCCAGGCCAATCGCATTCCAAGGATTATCCCCCGCGGGCTTGCCGTATTTCAGCGACCAGAGCAGGTAGCACATCGGAAACAGATAGGCGAAACCTAGAATCGAGGCACCTGCCGACGACATGACGTTGAGCACCTGAAAACCGTCGGGGTACACATGATACCGTCGCGGCATACCCAGGTAACCGAGAATGAACTGCGGAAAGAACGTCAAGTTGAAGCCGACAAAGACCAGGACTGCGGAGATGCGTGCCCAGAGTTCAGGGTACATCCGTCCGGTCATCTTGGGCCACCAGTAGTGAATCCCACCGAGGTAGGCCATGACCGTTCCACCGACCATAATGTAGTGAAAATGCGCGACGATAAAGTAGGTATCATGCACATGCACATCCACGGCCAAGGCCGACAGAAACAGGCCGGTCATACCGCCCACGGTGAATAACCCAATAAATCCCGCGGCATACAGCAGAGGCGTATCAAACGTGACGGTCCCTTTGTATAAGGTGGCTGTCCAGTTGAAGACCTTGATCGCAGAAGGAATGGCAATCAAAAAGCTGAGGAACGAAAAGACCATCCCTTCATAAATGCTTTGCCCGCTGACGAACATGTGATGTCCCCAGACGAGGAAGCTGAGCACCGCGATGGCCACGCTGGCGAAGGCCACAAAGCGGTAGCCAAAGACGCGATTGCGCGAGAAGGTAGCGACTAACTCGCTAACGACTCCCATCGCGGGCAAGACCATGATGTACACCGCCGGATGCGAATAGAACCAAAACAGGTGCTGAAACAGAATCGGATCTCCACCCAGTCGCGGATCAAAAATGCCGATGCCAAAGCCGCGCTCGATCGCAACCAGCAAAATGGCGATGGCTACCACTGGTGTTCCCAGGACCATGATCAGGCTGGTGGCGTAGTTCGACCAGACGAATAACGGCAGGCGGAACCAGGTCATACCTGGGGCGCGCATTTTGTGAACGGTCACCAGAATATTCAGCCCGGTCAAGATGGACGAAAAGCCGGTAATGAAAATGCCGACGGCGGTGGCCATCACGTAAGTATTGCTATAAGTGCTGCTGTACGGGGTGTAAAAAGTCCAGCCGGTATCCACACCGCCGGCTAGCATGACATAGATAGTGAACGCTCCGCCGACCATATACAGATACCAGCTCAGTAAATTGAGCCGTGGAAATGCCAGATCGCGCGCACCGATCATGATCGGAATCAAAAAGTTTCCCAGAACCGCCGGAATGGCAGGAATCAGGAAGAAAAAGACCATCGTGATGCCGTGCAGCGTGAACAGCTTGTTGTAGGTATCTGGCTGCAACTCACCCTGCGGAGTCATCAGTTCTAAGCGAAACAACACCGCCGCCGCTCCTCCGATAAAGAAGAAGAACGTGATCGACATCAGATACAGCAGGCCGATCCGCTTGTGGTCCTTGGTCAGCAACCACGAACCGGGGGAATACCGCGAGTTCAGGTAATGCTTTTTAGGCAACGAGGGAGCGGCAAGCTGCGCAGCGGTTGGTTGATTTTTATCTTCTGCACTCATTCCGTCTTCTCTCCTTGCGCGGCCGGGGCCTGCTGCGTCATCGACTTCATATAGGCGATGATCTGCATGACCGCTTCCTCGCTCAACTGACCTTCGTACGTCGGCATAATTGGCTGGTAGCCCTCCACCACCTGCGCCGCTGGGGTATAGATCGATTTGCGGATGTAATCGTCATCCACTTTCACCACGCGACCGTTGTTCAGCCGCACTTGCTTACCAAAGATACCGATAAGCGATGGACCTCGCCCACGCGTGCCATCCAGCGTATGGCAACTGCCGCAGCGATACTGTTCAAACAACTTGGCACCGGTTACCTCGGGCGGCTCATTGGTCGTTCCGCCAGCCAGCCAGTTTTGATATTCGTTTGGCTCCATGACCACGACCTTGCCAATCATCTGCGAATGCTCGGTGCCACAGTACTCGGCGCAGAACAATTGAAATTCGCCTTCCTTCGTCGGCTCAAACCACAGCGTGCTGTAGCGACCGGGTATCACATCTTGCTTGAGGCGAAACGCCGGCACATAAAAGCTGTGAATCACATCCTGACTGATCATTTTCAACCGTACAGGTTGATTCATTGGGACGTGTAACGTGTCGACTTCGCGGCGTCCGCTCGGCTGCTGAAGCTTCCACATCCACTGTTCGGCAACGACGGTTATTTCCGTCGCATTATCCGGCGGACGATAAATCTTGAAAAAGAGCGACGCCCCCCAGAAGAAAATAAACAGCAAAATGGGGATGGGGAACAGAATCCACGAAAGCTCAAGCCAGATCGGTGCCGGATGCTGCAAGCGGTCGACGTGGCGATTTCCACGGCGGTACTTGATGGCAAAATAGAGAATCAACCCGGCGACCAGGACCGAGAAGAAGATCGTCAGACCGATCAAGAAGAAGTACAGCTCGTCGACGCTGGAGGCGACGCTGGAGGCTGCTTCAGGAAATAGTTGAAACTCTTTATTCATACCAATCTGGTTCAGATTCCTGGGGCAGACGAAACACCGGCCGCGCTGAGCGCCTGCCGTCTTGAGCGACGCTCACGGCGGAGTGAGAGCAATATATACGAAATGATTCCCACGACAGTCAGTACACCTGCGACCCGCACCAAGGCAAAAATCGCCAAGCCGTAACGTCCCTGGATAGGGTCGTAGTGAAAGCAATACAGCAAGATCTGTTGGACAGGTGAGCCGATTTCACCCGCCGAGGCATCAATCAGGCCGAGCGTGATATCGCGCGTGTTGTAATCGATGCCGTAGAAATACCGCGACAAGCGCCCGGTGGGAGTGACCAGCATAATACCGCTGGCATGCGCGTACTGCTTGGACTCATCGTGATATTGATACTGAAAGCCAACCGCGTCGGCCAGTGCGCGAATGTTCTTTTCGGAGCCAACCAAAAAATGCCACCCGTTGCGACCTTCCTGACGGCGGTAGCGCGCGGTGTAAGCGTCTTGTTTGGCTTTGGCCAGGTCAGGGGTCTCGGTCGGATCAAAGCTCACGACCACTATGTCGTAATCCTTGCCGGTGACAAAGTCGATGGCGTTGCTACAGTTTGAGACACCGTTGAGCACTTCATTGCAGAGTCGAGGGCACTTGTAGTAGGCCAGTACCAGCAGCACCGGACGCTCGCCAAAAAAGTCCTTGAGCGGACGCTTAGCGCCGCTGCCATCTTGAAAAACCAGGTCCAAGGGAAGTTGCTGATCCAGTCGCTGAACGAAATCGACCTTAGTCAACAATGAGGCCTGCGGCGGAAGAAGTTTTTCCGGCGCATGTTTTGGTTTGTCGGAAATTTCAGCAGAGTGTGGGCCGGCGGTTGGTATGGCAGGTGCCTCTGCCGTTGCGGCAATACTACGCACGGGCAATGCGATCGACAGCAATAGGAGTGCGGTTAACCAGGACGCTGCTCGAACCGAACTGCAACACGATTTAATTGTACAGGGAGTCATTGCGTTCCCTCCGACTTGGCTGGGCTGGCAGCAGGTTCAGCAGGGGCGGACTTTGCACCGGAATCGACTGGTGGAACAGCAACTGGCGAGGTTACATCTGCTGGAGGTGCATCAGCCGGCGCAGCATCGGCCTTAGCTGCTTCCGTTTTCGCAGCGTCAGTTTTCAATGGCGGCCATTTGGGCAGGCCTTTTTCCAGCACCAGCGACATGGCAGTCTTGATCGGGATTCGCGCCAGCTTTTCGGTTTCGTCGACCCAGCCAAGAGTCTGTAGATCGGCCTCTTGTTGCTTGCGAAAAGTGACCATATCGGCGACGTCCGAAACCTGCAGATTCGGCTTCGGCGGATTCTCCGGTCGCAATTTGGCCAGTGGCGAGACTGGGGGATCGTTAAGCGTCGCTTCTGCGGAGTAATGGTCAAACAGCCATCCCAAGAACAGCACGGTCGCCAAAATGACCGCGACCATACCGATCAAAAAGTAGAAGATACCTCCTGTGCTGACGTCGCTGATCTCGTGACCGGCGGCCAGTGCTACGTCAAATTCGCGCTGCTCCTCGTTTGATCGCTCCGTGTTCGGAACGTGGGTATGCACCGTGTCTGGCTTCAATTCATCAGCCATGTGCCAGTACCTCCCGTTTCTTGGATGGCGCGGTGGCCATTGCTTCCGGCGGAAGTTGCCAGGCAAACAGCGCCAGCCAAACGCCGCCGATGGCAACCGTCAAAGCCAGATCGAGCCACGGAATAAAGTAGGTATCACGTTTGAAGGCTGGTTCGATCAGCCACACGGTGTCCAACCAACGCATGACCAGAATCCAGAGCGCAACGGCGGCCAGCGTGTTGGGGTTTCGTTTGACCTCGCGCCCCAGCAAGATGCAAAACGGCAACATGAAGTGAAACACCGGAATGACAAACGCCAAGATTTGCCAGCCATGTTCGATGCGAGCAATGTACCAGACATTGTCCTCCGGAAGGTTGCCATACCAGATAATCAAGAACTGCGAAAACGCCATATAGGTCCAGAGCATAACAAATCCGAGCAGCAACTTGCCCAGGTCGTGCAACTGCTGCGGCGAGGCCACCTGCCCAACGCGATTGAGTTTGGGCCAGTACACGGTGGCGACAATTCCGAAAGCCAATGCCGCCAGGCCTTGCGAGACCATGAACTGCACCCCATAGATCGCCGACCACCAATGTGGCTCCAGCGACATTCCCCAATCGACCGAGGCAAATGTCACGGCCAGTCCACTGAGGCCTAGCCCCAGGCCGCTGATGACACGTTCGCGGCGTGCCTGATCTTCACTTGGAGCCGACTTGCGTCTTGCTTGCCAGCGAACAAAAAAGGCCAGTGACAACCAGATTAAGAAGTAAATTCCAGTCCGCAAAACAAAGTCGTACCAATTTAGATACGGCTCTTTGTGCTGCAAAATGGGATCGTTCTGCACCACAAGCGGATCGGACCAGACATAAATTTTCTGCATGCCGATGACAATCGGAACAAATAGCACGGCGACCAGCGGCATTGTGCCAGCAGCAGCCAACAGTGTGCGGCGGATGGCCCAGCCCCAGGCACCGCCGGTCAGGTTATGTAACAACAACAATGTCATACTGCCGACACTGAGCGCTACCCAGAACAACCAGGCCACCAGATAGGACCGAAAGAACTGGTCTGGGTCGTTCATCCAGCCGACGACGACCAATGCTACGGCGATGAGCGTGACGACGGCCAGGACGCGGCCGTAGGCAGGTTTCTCTTGTGAGTTAGTTGCCATTACTGCTTCGCTCCTTCCAGTTCTGTACGTTCACTGGAGGAGATCTCATCAAGCGTCGCATGCTGACTCAGTTGCAAGGCACGGATATACGCGGCGATGGCCCACCGATCCGCGACAGAGACCTGATTATTGAACGGATACATAGTTCCGTAACCATGCGTCATGACTTCAAAGAAGTACCCAACCGGCATGCCTCGTAAGCGGTCGCTGTGGTAGGTCGGTGGTCGCGGAAAACCGCGCTGCACAATCATGCCATTGCCGGTGCCAACGCGATCGTGGCAATTGCTGCAATAGATGTTGAACCGCTCTTGCCCGCGTGCGAGCAGTGTCTCGGACAACTTCACCTGAGCAGGTAGTTCGCTGACAAATGCGTCACTGACTTTGCCTGTAAAATAGGCGTCGTCTTCTCGCAGTTGGCCGCGAGCAATCGTATTCGCCACGACAGGTCGCATCGTGCGTTGATCGTCGAAGAACTCGGTCTTCTCGGCAGGCTCGTAGCGCGGTTGATCGTACATGTCGGAGTGGCAGCCGCTGATCGTCAGCAACGCGAGCACCACACCGGTTACATAGCACCCCAGGCGCAACGGTGCGACAGCAGCCCATGTCCGGCCGGCCAACCTCGATCGATCTTTTAAGTGACTTCCGTTAAGCACGACAAAATTCGCGATAAAATTCGGAAATAAATGACCTACATACCTAACTACAACCACGCATCTCTACATTACCACTGCACCGAACTGACCTTCACCGCTCCCAGTGTCTCCATGAACGACTGCGTTTCGTCCAGCTTGAACAGCGGATCCCGCGCTTCGATACACAAAAAGAAACGATCCTGAGACGCCAGGCTAAATTCAGGCAAATTGAACACTGGGTGGTACGGCATTGGCAGGCCATTCATGGCCAGCATCCCTAACACCGCGGTCAACGACGCACACAAAATTGTCAACTCAAACGTAACCGGTATAAACGCGGGCCAACTATGATCCGGACGTCCACCAATATTCAGCGGATAATCGATCACATTGACCCAGTACTGAAACGCATAACCGCCGATCCCGCCAATAATCCCGCCAATCAGCACCAGCAGGGGGAGCTTTGATTTCTTAAAACCGAGCGCCTCGGACAACCCTTCGATCGGCATTGGCGAATATCCATCCATCCGGCGGTAACCCTTGGCATGCGCAGCCTCTGCCGCATGGAGCAAATCGTGCGGCTCCACGAACTCGGCCATCAGCCCGTACAGGCCATGTGCCGTGTCCAGGGAAACAGCGTCCAGGAATAGGTTTTTCGAATTGTCGACCGGGGGATGCATAATTTCGTCTGGCTCAATCCTACTTATATCCGTCGCTCAATATATTTGCCTATCAATGTTTACTGCCGTCGGCAGCGCTGGCAGCGCCGGCTGCGGCAAGTCGTTCCTGATCGGCTTGTTCGTCCAATTGTTCGACCAGTTCGCGCATCTCAAATATCGAAATGACCGGCAAGAACCGAATGAACAAAAACAGCAGCGTCAAAAACAGCCCGATCGTACCGATGTACAGCATCCAGTCCCAGCGCGTGGGATAATACATGCCCCACGAACTAGGCAGAAAATCACGGTGTAGGCTGGTCACCACGATCACAAATCGTTCCAACCACATGCCGATGTTTGCAATGATCGCAATAATGAACAGCAACACGGGCGTGGTCCGGATTCTGCGCGACCAGAGAAACTGCGGCACAATTACATTACACAAAATCAGCGACCAATACGCCGGAGCGTATGGACCGAAAGCGCGATTCCGGACCAGGTACTCTTCGTAGGTGCTGGCACTGTACCAGCCAAAGAAGACTTCCATCGCATAGCCATAGGCTACCATCAAGCCGGTAGCCAGCATCACCTTGGCCATGTTGTCCAAGTGGCGATCGGTAATAAAATCCTGCAAACCATAAGCGGCGCGCAGCGGAATGGCCAGCGTCAGCACCATCGCAAAACCAGAGTAGATCGCACCGGCGACAAAGTACGGCGGGAAGATCGTCACATGCCAGCCGGGAATCACCGACGTGGCAAAGTCAAAGCCGACGATCGTATGAACCGACACCACCAGAGGTGTAGCCAATCCGGCCAGCAGCAAATAGGCGGTGTGATACCGATGCCAATGGATTGCCGAACCGCGCCACCCCATCGCCATCAGCCCGTAAACGGTTCGGCCAACGCGATGCGTTGAACGATCGCGCAGTGTGGCCAAGTCGGGGATCAAACCGACGTACCAGAACATCAGCGACACCAGCGAATAGGTCGAAACCGCAAATACGTCCCACACCAGCGCACTGCGAAACTGCGGCCACATTCCCATCGTGTTTGGATAGGGAGTCAGCCAGTAAAACAGATAGATGCGACCTAAATGCAATAGCGGATACAACCCGGCACAAGCCACGGCGAACAGCGTCATGGCCTCAGCAAAGCGATTGATACTGGTGCGCCAAGGCTGATTGAGCAATAGCAGGACCGCCGAGATCAGCGTGCCGGCGTGACCGATACCGATCCACCAGACAAAGTTAATAATGGCAAAGCCCCAGGCCACCGGAATATTGATACCCCAGATGCCAACTCCTTTGACCAGCAGAACCATGATCGAGTAGATCATCATCATCATCAGTGCAAAGCCGATCAAAAATCCGACCCACCAGCCGCGCGATGTCCCGCGAGTGAGGACGATCGAGCTGATCTTGTCGGTCACCGTCGAGAATGTGTGCCCGGCGCCAAGGATATCCTGGCTCGGCCCGTTCGATCGCTCTTCGGTGTCTTTATCGTGCTGGCTCATTGCGCTTGCGTTATGATCTGCTCAGTTCAGTCCCGATATCGGCCGGATTGGTCAATTTGGCCAGATAGGTCGTACGTGGGCGAACTCCTAGCTCCTCTAAAACCCCGTAATTCAATGGATCTGCCCGACGTTTCGAAACCTCGCTGTTCGGATCCTTGGTGTCTCCAAAAACAATTGCCCGTGCCGGACAGGCTTGTTGGCAGGCGGTCTGCAATGTTCCGTCTGGAATGGTGACCTCGCCAGTTTCGATCGAGTGATTCTTGGCAGCGATGCGGGCCATGTTGACGCGCTGCACGCAGTAGGTGCATTTTTCCATGACACCGCGGCTGCGCACGGTCACTTCAGGATTACGCAACATCTTCAGCACGGGCGTGGTTTCATCCACGTACTGTAAGAAGTTGAAGCGACGCACCTTGTAGGGGCAGTTATTCGAACAATAACGAGTTCCCACACAGCGGTTGTAGGTCATCTCGTTGATACCCTCCGGGCTGTGCGTGGTCGCAGCGACCGGGCAAACCACCTCGCAGGGGGCATTTTCGCAATGCTGGCAAAGCATCGGCTGATGGGTTGCCTCTGGCTGCTCTTCGGTGCCGTCATAGTAGAGGTCGATGCGCATCCATTGCATTTCACGCCCGGCGATCACCTGCTCCTTGCCGACGACAGGAATGTTGTTCTCGGCCTGACAGGCGACGACACAGGCATTGCAACCGGTGCAGGCAGTCATGTTGATCGACATGCCCCATTGGAACTGACCCTCCAAGACACGCTCGGGCAGTAAAGTCGGCGGACCTTTTTCACCGAAGGGATGATGGTTCGCGGCGTGGACTTTTAGATGGACCCCACCATGTTCATCAGCGTGTTTCTTATCATGCCCTTCGTTGTCCTTCTTACCGTGCTCCTTCTTGGATTTTTCGAGATTCTGAAGGTCCAGCTTGTATTCGTTGAGCGTCCCCTTGTGGACGATATTTCGTCCTTCAACATTGTGGTGGATTTGCGTACTGGCCAGCGGGTAGATCTCGCCCGTTTTACTGAGCTTTAACCCTGCACCCAGCGCCTGGCCGCTGTTCGACCAGATTTCGTAGGCACTGAATCCATGACCGACGGCGGTACGACCGCCGCGCTTGCGACCGTAGCCAAAAAACAACGTGGCACACTGATTCGGATGACCGGGCACCATCCAGATCGGCCCGTTAACGCTGCGCCCTTCGTACTCCAGCTTGACCATATCGCCATTAGTGACGCCGTACTTTTCGGCCGTCGCCTTGGAAACAAGGACAGCGTTGTCCCAGGTCAGTTTGGTCAGTGGCTTGGGGAGTTCTTGCAACCAGCCATTGTTGGCCCAGCTTCCGTCACCGATGTGCGGATCCAGCAAGAACGAAACCTGCAATGTGTCCGGCGCGGCTGCACCAGCTTTTACAAAGGGCGAAGCCTGCACCGCAGTCTGCACCTGCTCGGCGGTAATATTGGCAGTGACCGTAAGCTCCTTGGAAGCACTTTCCGGAATCAAGCCGTCATGCACAGCCTTGTTCCAGCCCGCATCAAAACCATTCGGCCACTGCTCGGTCCAAGTCGCACGCACCGAGTCGTAGGTTGGGACCAGTGACTGATCCACCAAGGCGGACATGAGGTCGTACACGGTGCGGCTGTCGTACAGCGGTGCAATCAATGGCTGCACAATGCTGGCTGTACCATCGAACGATCGCGTATCTCCCCAGCCTTCCAGGAAATGGCAGGCCGGTATGTGCCAGTGGCATAGCTCCGAGGTTTCGTCCTCGTACATGCCAAAATGGACCGACAGCTTGGCCTTTTGCAACGCCTTGGCAAATTCAAATCCAGCGGGCGTGTTGTAGACCGGATTGCTGTCAAACATCACCAGCACATCAACCTTGTCGGCATTTAGGTCGCGAACCAGGGTCTCGATTGCACTCATCGAGCTGCCATCGTTCGTGTCGACTGCGGCGATATAGCGAACCGTCTTGCCGACATTCTCCAATTCTTGATTGATGGCCAGCGCCACCAGGTGCACTAATTCCGGCTGTTGTTCTCCGACCACAACTAGCGATCGGCCACGATTGGCACGCAGATCGTTGGCAACGGTTCGAACCCATAAGGCGTGCGCTTCTTTCTTGGGATCAAACGTCGCGGAGGGACTGGCTGCCGCGGCGGTCGCTGCTGCCTGAAACGGTGCCAGACCAAGCTCGGCTGCCAGTGCCAAGGCAAAGTCTGCCACAGAGCTAGGAGGAAGAGCCAACCGATGATCGGCAGTGGCACCGGTCGGCGTCACAGTGCTCTCCACCACGTACAGGCGATTCATTTCGGTGTTCTGGCCCAGTACCGTCCGTCCGGACATAAAATCGCGGGCATTCCGCACCGCCGATGGCCCGCTACACAGAAAATCTGAGTCCAGCGACAAAACAACTTTTGCTTGATCGTACTGGAAGACGGGGGTCGCATTCTGTCCAAAGGCCGTCTTCACCGCCGAACGTGAATGATCGCGATGCTCGACTTCATACGTCAGCCACTGTGCTGCTGGATACTTCGCAACAAAGGCGGCCTTCTGCAGTATCAACGTCGGCGAGCTGCTCGGAGCACTCAAGACGTACATGCCCGCTCCGCGAAGCTCTTCGGCAGGCATGCTCCCACGCAGCGATTGCAAAAACGCTTCCCATGTGGATATTTCCCCTAGATGCTTAAATGTCTGCGACCGATCGGGGTCGTACATCGTCAGAATGGTCGCTTGAGCCTTGGCGTCGGTGGCACCCAGACTGGCCGGGTGCAGCGGGTTACCCTCAATCTTGATCGGGCGACCAATGGCGCTAGTCACCAGCAAACC
>JAWXCH010000079.1:0-5685 GCA_034440595.1 Planctomycetota bacterium
ATAAGGTAACTCAACTACTGGAAAGCCGGATGCGGGAGATCCGCCCGTCCGGTTTGGCGGGAGGGGGACCGCAACCCAATGCGGTCTTCCTACCCGATCCGCATCAGTACTTCATCCGCAATGGCGTGCAGCTATCGCTCTACTTTCAAGCTGCCGACGCGGCCGCCAAGCCAACAAAAACGTCAGTCAACATGAACGCCTCGGCGGTCCTCTTTGAGCCGGTGTTTCCCGAGGACGCAAAAGCATCCAGATCCGTTTTGAGCCGGCGGCAATTGTGTTTGAAACAGCTTTGAAGCCGGAAGAACTGAAGACTTTCATGACCGATGCCTTGAAAGCACAAGGCTACACGGCAGAAGCAGAGGAAGCAGCGCCTGTTGATGGCGTCCACCTCTGGCGATTTAAGAATGGCGACTCGATAACTCTGGAAACCGAGTGCAAGGCTTTGAAAAAGAGCACGCTGGTGGTGATCAATCAGAAGTAAATTGTTCAGCGGCACTCGATTTGGGGACGGCGCAATTCTGCTTTCCCTGGCATTCCCGTGGACGTATCAGCCGGCGATTCACGGTGCCACAAACTCCTTGAGCAGATTGTAGCGGTTTTCCGGCCGATTCTGTGCCAAACCGCCCCTCTCCACTTGCGGCAGCGCGACTCAGCAAACAGACTAAAACCATTGGTTTTTAGCCAGCCGCTGCTTTCTTTCAGGTGAGACGTTCCATGCCCAAGTGGCTTGATTTGCTTTTTCGTAGGTCCAACGGAAACCGGAGTCGTGCCGAAGCGCACATGACTTTTGGGCAGACGTCGCTCGGTGGCACGCTTTCGCGCACCAGATTGTTTCTGCGGAAACAACTTTGGATCTGGCCGATTGTCGCGGTCGTGCTGCTCTCCATCGTTGGCTATGCAATTAGCAGCTCGATCGAGCGCACAATGGAAAACACGCTGCGCTCCGAACTGGAAACCCTGCTGACTGTCGAGAAGTCCATGCTCGAGAAGTGGCTGGCCGTGCAAGAATCGAATGCCGAAACGCTGGCCAACTCGCAAGACGTTCGCGAGATTATTGGACAAATTCTAGCTGCCAGTGACACTGCTTCTCAAGCGACAGATGAAACGTCTCCTGTCGAGCGGCAGCGAGCCGTTGCCGTATTGCAGGCACGGCTGGAAAAAGAACTGGAAGCCAGCATGGCATCGCACGATTTTGTGGGTTACGTTGTCGCCAGCAAACAACAACAAATTGTTGCGTCGTCGATTTCGGAATTGATTGGCAAGGCAGCACCGCAATACGAAAGTTTTCTGGCACGAACGCTAGAAGGTAATCCAAACGTGTCGGTTCCATTTTCAAGCACGGTCATCCTCAAAGACAGCACCGGAAAAATGCGGAGCGGTGTGCCGACCATGTTTGTTTGCGCTCCCGTGCGCGACCAGAACTTGCAGGTTATCGCGGCGCTGGCGTTGCGTATCCGACCGGAGAAAGAGTTTACCGAAATTTTACAGCTTGGCCGCATTGGCGAGACGGGCGAGACTTACGCTATCGACCATCAGGGAATCATGGTTTCTAACAGCCGATTTGACGATGGCCTGTTGCTTCTCGGTCTGCTGCCGGACGAAGACGACGCCAGTTCGATCCTAAAGGTGCAGGTTAGGGATCCGGGTGGAAACATGCTCGACGGATTCCGCCCTGGAATTCGACGTCGCGAATTGCCTCTAACAGAAATTGCGGCGACCGCAGTCAGCGGCACCAGGGGCGTCAATATGGAGGGATACCGAGATTATCGCGGCTCCCCGGCCGTAGGAGCTTGGACCTGGCTGCCGAAGTATCAGATGGGGATCATCACCGAGATATCCAAGGAGGAAGCCTACCGTCCGTTGACGATCCTGAAATGGAGTTTTTATGCACTGTATGCCTTACTTGGGATCAGCGCTGTGGCCATTTTTGTCTTCACCTTGATCGTCGCAAAACTGCAACGTCAAGCCCAAAAAGCTGCCATCGAAGCCAAGCAGCTTGGTCAGTATCGCCTGAAGGAAAAAATCGGCGCTGGTGCAATGGGGGTCGTCTACAAAGGGGAACATGCCATGCTCCGTCGCCCGACAGCGATCAAGCTACTGGATGTTGATCGCGTCAACGAGGTAGCACTACAGCGATTTGAACGCGAGGTGCAAATCACGTGTAACCTGAACAATCCGCACACGGTAGCGATTTACGATTACGGGCGCACGCCGGAAGGCGTTTTCTACTATGCCATGGAGTATTTGGACGGAATCGACTTGCAAAGGTTAGTGGATAAAGATGGCCCGCAACCCGAGGGGCGCGTGGTCAAGATTCTGCGGCAGATTTGCGAGTCATTGTACGAGGCACACACGCAAGGGCTGGTGCATCGCGATATCAAGCCCGCCAATATTATGCTCAACCGCCGCGGTGCCGAGCCAGACGTTGTAAAGGTGCTGGACTTTGGCTTGGTGAAGGCACTTGACGATAAGGGATCCAGCGAAATCTCGGGCACACCGCTTTATATGTCCCCTGAGGCAATCCAGACGCCCGACTTGATCGACCCACGGAGCGATCTGTATGCAGTCGGCGCGGTCGGTTATGTATTGCTGACAGGGCAGACCGTTTTCGGAGCACAAACGCTGCGTGAGCTTTGCCAGCAGCAGGTCGGTCAGGTTCCAGAACTGCCGTCGCAGCGACTGGGAAGACCGGTTTCGTCGGAGCTAGAGCATGCCATCATGATGTGTCTGGAGAAGAATCGTGCCAAACGTCCTCAGACTGCGCGCGATCTGGCGGTAATGCTGGATCGTGTGGCGCAGCACGACTGGTCGTTGGATGATGCCGAGGCCTGGTGGAGTCGCCACGATCGTGGGCAGCCACAAGTCGACCGGTTCGCGGCCACAAATGTATCAACAGGTGCCGCTTCAAACTCTCAGTTCGATCTGAACCTGAGTGCATCGAGCGAAAACAAGTCCAAGAAGACGGCTCCCGCATTGGATCGTACGACATTATTTGAGGAATCGGACGACAACGAGTCGGTGTAGTTGCGAATGGAGAATCCGCTTCGGCTGTCTGACTACACTGCAGCCAGGCACTCGACTGTTGGCTGGCGCTGCATGTCCAGTCGCTGTACAAAGCGGCAGTCGATCTGATACTGTGTGCGGCCATGTTTATAGACTGCCCGTTGGTGGACTACTTCACAAAGCATGAACCGCCGATTCGATTCGCTCCCTAGGCTGACCGCAACCAGGTGCCAATTTATGCGATCAGGCATGAAAAACGCCACGCCTTCGTGAGAAAGTTCGTAGGTTCGGACCTTCTCGTAGGCAATCGGTATGCCGTCATCGGCGCAGGCCGCTAACTGCGCGGTGTCGTATAGCTTTCGGAATTTGTTCGGTTCAAGAGAGTTATTGCTCACGTGGCAGCGACTCAGTTCGCCCTGCATGAACTGAGTCTCTTCCTTGCTCGGCTGGCGAGGCTCGGAATTCATCCCGATTGCGATCTGCTCTTCCGTGTTATCAGGATGCACCGCTTCAATGTCGACGCTCATTCTCCGCAAGACACCTTGCAGATCCTTGACGACACCGGACAGCGAGTGCAAGCCGTCTTCGATTTCCATTGATGGCTTTGGTGTCGAAGTCTGGCAGGTGGTGATCAGTTTGTTGGCCAGCGTGACCAGACGGTTGATGTCGCCGAGGCAGATATCCGCATCTCCGCGGACCGCGCGGTAATGGATGTCGGACCTGGCACGTTCGCGAGTGTTCTGGCCACCACGCAGTGTGAAGCCTGCAATCAACCCGCCAATCAGGTGCGCAGAGCAAAGGCAAATCACGATTAACGCCAGCGATGTCATCCGTACTCCCCGTGGGTTGAATCGAGCCGCACAATGCTCGCAAGCAATAGTGTCACAGACCTTTGTGTATGCAACGATAAATCATAAAGTTATTAGCAAGAATTTTGCGGCGAATACTGTTCATCCGTTATTGCCCGGAACTTTGAAATTGAATCCATGCGGACTGCCGCAATCGCAAGTGCGGTTGTGCTGCATGCGCACAATTGTCAATGCGCTAACCCGCAACGGGTGTGTACGCCAGCACAGTTATGCGCTAATCCGCAATGCCGTGGAAAACGCTTGACAATGGCCGTCCCTTGGGCATCGCCTCCAATGTTCCCGACGCTTCCAGCAGAGGCCTTGGCCATCACTGCGCTGCGGCAGCAATTGTTGCTAGTTTGCGTCCCTGAAAGCCCAAAAAAACAGCATTGCAGAGTAGAAATCGAATTGAAGTTCGAGCAGGTAGACCCCATAATGACGCGCCCTGCCGACAACTGCCAGAATATCCAGCCAAGGAGCACGAGTGTTCATCGACTATGCCGTGATCCTAGCCTATCTGGCGATGATGCTTGGCATCGGGCTGTATTACCGTCGCTTTGCGGACAAGAATCTGGATAATTTCTTTCTGGCCGGCAGGAAAGTTCCCGGCTGGCTCAACGGTGTCTCTTACTCTTCAGCATTGGTCAGTGCTGACGCAGCAACTGCGTATGGCGGGCTGGCGGCGGTGACCGGAGCATCGATTTGCTGGTTCTATCTGACACGATTTTCGCTGGCGCTTTTTTTGGGCGGAGTCCTATTCGCAGTCTTTTGGAGACGGATGCGGCTGTTCACCGCTCTGGAGTTTTATGAACTGCGATTCTCCGGCAACGCGGCGTCGCTGATGCGGTTTTGGATCGCCTTTCGTACATCCGTCATCGCTTTGCCCGCCTGGACGGGTGTTACGCTGTTGGCCGCCTGCAAAATCATGGGCCCGGTTGCCGGCATGAGCAAATGGGAGACGTTGTGTTGGGTGCTGCCCGTTTCCTTTATCTATGTCTTCATGGCCGGGTATCAAGGAGTGGTCGTATCTAATCTCGTCCAGATGGTGGTCTTCACGATTGGCACAGGCGCGGTAGCGCTGTTGACACTTGCCCGCTTTGGTGGCCCCACACAATTAACGGCAGAGCTAACCGCGTCGCTCGGCACCGCGGGAGAGCAAATGACCTCGCTCATTCCGCCTCTGGAGCACCCTGACTTCACGCTAGCAATTGCCGGAGCATTGTTGATTGGACAATCGATTGGTTATGGCGGAGATGCTTCACCAGTCGGCGGTGCGGTCGAGGGTCAGCGCATTTTATCTACTCGCACCCCACGCGAAGCGGTCACGATGTACGTGGTGACGGCCGTGACACTGCTATTATTTGTTTGGCTTGTGTCGATTCCTTGCATTGCTGCCCCATTGGTTCAAGCAGAAGTTGCTGCCAGGCAGGCTGGTCCAGAGCTTGCCGGCAAGTTTGATCGAGAAGAATCCTACGGACTGCTGATGAAGGAGATGCTCCCTTCTGGACTGCTGGGCCTGACGATTGCTGGCCTGCTAGCAGGAGTCATGTCGACGGTCAGCGACAATCTGAACTTTGGCAGCCAGGTAATGGCCAGCGATTTGTATCGACGGTGGATCAATCCCCGTGCATCGGACAAACATCTCTTGCATGTTGGTAAGGCCTGCATGGGAATTATTCTGGCCATTGCGATCCTGATCGT
Source organism: Planctomycetota bacterium (assembly GCA_034440595.1). Classification (GTDB taxonomy): domain Bacteria; phylum Planctomycetota; class Planctomycetia; order Pirellulales; family JALHPA01; genus JAWXCH01. Next base: position 5,553 of record JAWXCH010000079.1, read on the forward strand.
TTTCAAGGTCGATATGATGATCACCGTTGCCGTCTACATGATGCAGTTGAGCGCCGCCGAGCTACCAGCCAACTGGGCACAATGGTGGTGGTGGCGATTCAATGGCCCGGCGCGGATTGCTGCTTCTCTGGGA
>JAWXCH010000080.1:0-3410 GCA_034440595.1 Planctomycetota bacterium
CCTCGAGTGGGCCATCGTTCAAATCACCGATAATTCCAAAAAACCGCAACACGTCTTCGCCCAATTGGGGTTGAACTGACAGTTTGCAAAAGTCCAGTTCAAAGATATGAAACGGCTGCATCACATGTGGAAACAGGACCAGATTGGGCAGCGGAAAGAGCCGCGCCGTGCCTGAAAATTTTTCGCTCGAAAAGGATGATTCGTCGTCAATCGCCATATCTTCGGGCACATCGTGGTTTAGGTACGTTGATTCTGTCTAAATCGCAGAGTTAGGCGGCCGGGGCATGATCTAAATGAATCTCAGGGATCAGGTCAGGAACGATTTCAATCTCAGGAAATTCTTCGGTGCTCGCCATCACTTCGGCAAAGCATTGCTCAAACTGACTTAAAAACTTTTCCAAATCCAGACCTAAATGATGTGGAGCAAATGGCTCCAGGTAGGCACGCGTGCTGACGTACAGTTTCTTTGCGCCGCGAATATTCCCATTACCAAAGTGATGCAGCCCCACGGCGGCCTGAATCAACCCCTGGTAATACTTGCGCGACGGCCCGCGATATTCGGTCCAGAGTTCCTCCCAGACTTCATGCGCCTCAAAAAAATCGCAGACGTTGAAGTGCTCGATGCCTTGCAGGTACAGCGGATCGTACGCGTCGTTGCTCATACGAACCGGACCGTGTGCAAATGGGATTAAAAACTAGGAATATGTATCGACCAGACAAGCCGCCGTTGAACCTCAATCAAGCCTCTAAATTATAGGGGGAATCTTGCGCGAATGTCAGTGCTGTACCGTGCGTATTCCGGGGGATTTCGACCCACAATGTCAGTATTGAACAACAAAACAGGCGGCATGGACCGCGTGGCCATGCCGCCTGAGAGCGTTTTTTAAATAGGACCGCAAATCGCGTGATTCGCAGTCCGACATAATCAAACGGCGATCAATCGTTGCTTGTGAACTGCATTAGGAAACGCAGCACGTAGAAGAACAAAATCATCACCGAAGCGAACAAGGCCAGCGAGGCGGCCACGTATTGATCTGTGCGATACTCACGCATGATCGCCGACGTGTCGTACAGGATCCAGCCGCAGGCGAACAGAATCATGGCAGCGCTGAACCAGATGCCCAGACTGAAGCCCATGATCGCACCGGCACCGATGGCAATCATCGCTGCGATTCCAGAAATAACGAGTACGCTCCGCAGCCAGTTGAAATTGGCACCTGTTGCAAACACAATTGCGGTCAATGCACCGAATATGAGCGCCGTAATAATTCCGGCCGTCTCAATTAGATGCCGGTCGGGCATGTGCGTGTTGATAATGTACAAAATCGGCATGAACAAGACCGCTTGCAGCGCGACGTACAAACCAAGTCCCGCGTACTGCATGCCCTTGGACGTGGTAGATTGTGCCCAACTGCTGGCGACGTAACTGACCAACATCATGCCACCGAGCAAGATGAATGGTGCCCACGTGTGGAGGCCGGTCAGGAAGTTGACGTATTTTTCGGCAAATCCCGAAGTGAGCAGCACAGCTTCCAGAGCTGCGAATGCCAACACAGCACCCAGAAGATGCGCGTAGGTCTTGCGCAGAAAACCGGCACGCTCATCGACAGCAGCGTTGGCGGCAAAATCTCCGAATGTCGATTGGTAAGGATTGTCAGCGTAACTCATGCGAAAAGTCCCCTACGTAAAACGTGAAAACTGGTTGAATGGTTCGGTCGGACAAAATCACCTGTGGACTGCTGTAATCCTGGCAGAACAATCACCGACTCTCAGCAGCCAAAGTGTACATCTAAGTTATTGAATGGTCAAACGTTGCAACAAATGTTCGGCATCCGTCTCGCTTGACAGTTGCCATACCCGTTCCCACAATGCCGCTGCCGGCTTGGTCGTCGAAATTCGCCTCATCCCTCCAATTTGTGAAATCTCATGGTGTCAGCCCGGCAGGCCAAAAAACACGCTCAACACGTGCTCGAGCGGCTGGCAATCGCCTATCCCGACGCTGTTTGCGCACTCAATCATTCCACCCCTCTGCAACTGCTGATTGCCACGATTTTGTCGGCACAATGCACCGACCAACGCGTCAACCTGGTCACCCCGGCGTTGTTTAATCGTTTCCCAACGGCACAGGCCTTTGCCGCCGGGCCACTATCCGAAATCGAACAGTTGGTCCAAAGCACTGGATTCTTCCGCAACAAGGCGAAGAATATCCAGCTTTGTTGCCGTGCAATCGTTGAGCGTCACAATGGAAAAGTGCCAAAAGACCTCGATTCTCTGGTCGCCTTGGCAGGGGTCGGCCGTAAAACCGCTAATGTTCTCCTAGGTACCGCCTTTGGAATCCCTTCTGGGGTAGTTGTCGATACCCACGTTGGCCGGATCAGCATCCGTTTAGGACTGACGAAACAGACCGATCCAGTCCGAGCCGAACGGGATTTGATGGCGATAATACCACAGTCGGAATGGATCAATTACAGTCACCGGTTGATCCATCATGGCCGGCAGGTCTGCCTGGCACGCAAACCGCGCTGCGAGATCTGCACTTTGGCCGATATTTGCCCAAAGGTCGGGGTGAATCCTCCAAAGCCCGCTTCAAAGGCAAAACCCCAAAGAGGTGCAACAGGATCGGGGGGGCGAAAAGACCGGGGTAGCAAGCCCACTGAGTCTACGGCAGTCCGAACCAGCGGCAAACCGCGCGGCTCGTAAACCTTCCGAGGCAGAGGCGGTCCACACCGCCGCCGATTTATTGTAGATTGATTGCTCCTGCGGGGCCGAGCGCACGAACACTCCATTGCTATACTGATCGCCATGATTCTATCTGGACCAGAGATTCGCGAGCAGCTCGGCAAGAACATCGTCATCGATCCGTTTGACGAGTCGCGGCTGAATCCGAACAGCTACAACCTGACGCTGCATCACGAACTGATCACCTATGAAGAAGTCTTACTGGACATGCGCAAGTCCAATCGCGTGCGCCGGATGGAGATCCCGCCAGAAGGCTTGATTCTCAGCCCGAACCAGCTCTACCTGGCACGTACGGTGGAACGAACCGAGACGCACAACCTAGTACCGATGATTGAGGGACGTTCGTCCATCGGTCGGCTGGGTCTGTTCGTGCATGTCACCGCCGGGTTTGGCGATGTCGGCTTTTGCGGTTACTGGACACTGGAAATGTTCGCTGTGCAGCCGGTGCGAATCTACGCTGGGGTGCAGATCTGCCAGATATTCTACCACCAGGTCTGTGGCGAGATTGTTGAGTACTGCAGCTCCAAGTACCAACACAATCGCGACATTCAACCGAGCCTGCTCTTCACCGAACTGGATCCGGATGTTGAGCGCGACCCTCAATTGAAGCTGGAATTTGGCATGGAGCGGTCGCGATAAGCGCCTCGATATCGCGCATCACTGCCGACTAC
>JAWXCH010000081.1:0-10245 GCA_034440595.1 Planctomycetota bacterium
GTTGTGACCAGCGACAAGGCGCCAAAGACGCGTCGCGTTGAGCTTCCACGCCAGGTCCGGCATTTCAAGTATGGAAAGATTCTGCATCGCAAGACCATCTGCCATGTGCATGATGAGAACAACGAGTCGCAGCAAGGGGACACAGTCGAAATCATTGAGTGCCAGCCACGTTCGGCCACTAAGCGTTGGGAGTTGGTGCGAGTCGTAGCCAAGAGCCAGGCGGTTGATATTGCTGCCATGCGTGCCGCAGCCAAGATCGAGGCCGCCGCTCAGGAAGAGAATAAGAGCTAAGCAGTTACAGTACAGGTGCAGTTCGTCAGATATAACTCGCGGGTTAGTCAGGGTAGTAATCATGATTCAGATGCAAACGCGGCTGACCGTCGCCGACAACACCGGTGCCAAAGAAGTGCAATGCTTCAAGGTGCTCGGCGGTAGCAAGCGACGTACCGCCGGTCTAGGTGACGTTATCGTCTGCTCGGTGAAGTCAGTGATTCCTGGCAGCGAAGTGAAGAAGAAGGCGGTCGTCAAATGTGTGATCGTTCGCTGCCGCCGGCCGACGCGCCGTACAGATGGCAGCTATGTCCAGTTTGACAGCAACGCCGTTGTGCTAATTGACAATGATAAGAACCCTCGCGGCACACGTATTTTTGGTGCCGTGGCGAAGGAATTGAGAGATCGTAGTTTTATGAAGATTGTAAGCCTGGCCAGCGAGGTGGTCTGATGCATATTCGAGTAGATGACCAGGTCAAAGTGATGTCCGGTTCGGACCGCGGTGTTCAGGCCAGAGTTTTACGCGTGATGCACGACGAGGGTAAGGTCGTGGTCGAAGGCGTGAACAAGGTCTTCAAGCACATGCGAAAGAGCCAGCAGAACCCCAAGGGTGGTCGGCTGGAGAAGAACATGCCGGTCAGTATTTCCACTGTGCGACTGGTTTGCCCATCGTGCGGACAGGCCGCCCGGACTGGAATTAAGTTTCGCGCGGACGGTAGCAAGCATCGTGCCTGCAAGAAGTGCAAGAGCGAGATCGGCGAGATTTCGCCGGGTCGCGAGAAGAAGTTAGCGTCGCGGTCGAAGTAGTCTCGCGAATTAAGCGGTTTGCGAGTTCGGTTGATTATATAGAGTTGTCATAAAGAGTTGGCTGAGCAGTGCGATCGCACTAGGGTGTAATCATGGCGAAGAAGAAAAAAGACAGTGAAGTTGCAGGAGAAGGAGCCGTTGCGGTCTCTCCTCGTTTGCTGGAACGTTACAAATCAGAGATTCTGCCGGCTTTGGCCGAAAAGCTTGGTCGCAGCAATCCAATGTCGATGCCACGCCTGGAAAAGGTCGTCATCAACATGGGTGTTGGCAGTGCCACGGTCGAGAAGAAGCATTTAGAAGAGGCAGTGGCAGCACTGACACAGATTTCCGGCCAAAAGCCGCTGGTGACGAAGAGTCGTGTCGCCATCGCAGGCTTTAAGCTGCGAGAGAACCTGCCGATTGGCTGCAAGGTCACCCTGCGTGGCAATCGGATGTATGAGTTCCTCGATCGCTTGCTCAACCTGGCGTTGCCACGCGTGCGTGACTTTCGAGGGCTGAGTCCCAAAGCCTTTGACGGTAACGGTAACTACAGTCTGGGGCTGCAAGAACAGTTGGTGTTTCCTGAGTTGAACCCTGATAAGTTCTTGCGAACGCAGGGTATGAACGTGTGCATTGTCACTTCGACGACCAGCGATGAAGAGTCTCGCGAGTTGCTCCGGCTGCTCGGGGTTCCTTTCCGCACCGAAGAAACTGGCAAAAAGGGTGCAGCCTAGTCCGAAGTTCCGACTGGAATTGAGGCTGGTGCAGTAGATAGTACGTGGGTGTGGGTGTTTCGATCGACTTTTTAGTCCTTGGTAGGTTCTTTATGGCAAGCACGGCAAAAATTGTCAAAGCGTTGCAGAAGCCGAAGTTCTCGACGCGTCTTAATCGACGCTGCTTGACCTGCGGACGACCCCGCGCAGTGTATCGGAAGTTCGGTATGTGCCGAATTTGTTTCCGTAAGGCGGCCGATCAAGGTTTGATTCCTGGTGTGCGCAAGGCGAGCTGGTAAGGGGATTTGAACGAACATGATGACTGACCCAATCGCCGATATGTTGACTCGCATCCGCAATGCGGTGCGCATTGAGCGCCCCACTGTTGAGATGCCGGCGTCTAAAGTCAAACGCGGTTTAGCCGAAGTGCTAAAGCGTGAAGGTTACATCTGGGACTGGAGCGAGGTGGAATCGCTACCGGTAGGCCAGTTGCGTCTGGAGCTAAAGTATGGTCCCAATGGCGAGCGCGTCATTCGGCACATCAAGCGCGTGAGCAAGCCAGGTCGGCGTGTTTACAGTCGTGCCGATGGGCTGAAGCCAGTGCTCAACGGTATGGGAATCACCATCCTCAGCACCAGCCGTGGAGTGATTAGCGACCGCGAGGCACGCCAGCGAAAGCTTGGCGGCGAAGTCCTGTGCGAGCTGTGGTAGTCGGACAGTTGCCCTGAGAATTGCGCGCTATTGTTGATCGATTGATTGGCAACGGAGTGGCCGGTTCAGTGCAACGTCAGGCGTCCTGGCGAACAGCAGCGAGCGAGATCCGCGTTAATTCGATCGAGTAGTTTTTACGGTTAAGAATCTGCGAGTAGAGCCATGTCGCGAATTGGAAAAGTACCAGTCGTTATTCCTGCCGGAGTGAAAGTCTCGGTCACTGGCAGTGCAAACGCCGGCAATACTGTGTCCGTCGAAGGTCCGCTTGGCAAGCTTCAGCAGTCGTTTCTGCCGCAAGTCAGCGTGAATTATGACGAAGGTGCCAAGAAGATCGTCGTCGAACGTGGCGGAGACACTCGTGAGCATCGCGCCATCCACGGCCTGACCAGGGCCTTGGTTCGCAACATGGTCATCGGTGTGACGCAGGGATACGAAAAGAAGCTGGAGGTCGTCGGCGTCGGCTATTTGGCGGCTCTCCAGAAGGACCAGATCCAGTTGCGTGTGGGCTTTGCCAACGAAGTCCACTTGACCATCCCTTCCAACGTGAAGGTGACCTGTCCTGATCAAACGCACATTGTGATCAAGGGTAGCGACAAGCAAGCGGTCGGGCAGTTTGCCGCCGAGATTCGTTCGGTCCGCAAGCCCGAGCCTTACAAGGGCAAGGGAATTCGGTACGAAGGTGAACAAGTCCGCCGCAAGGCTGGTAAAGCAGATAGCAAGTAGTCAGATTAATTGGCGTTGAAGTGCAAGAAGCGCAAATCGTGATCGTTTTTCGCGGCAGAATCAGTTCTGTGACAGTGTAGTATATTGTGACAGCGGATCGCGAAGTTTCCGTGTGTCAGGATTGAGCAGAATATCATGGATCATCAAAAGAGAAAATTCCGTCAAAAGCTGCGCCGCCGCTACCGTGTTAGCAAGCGCATTCGCGGTACTGCCGAGCGACCACGCCTTTGCATTTATCGGTCGCTGAAGCATATGTATGCTCAGGTGATTGACGACACATCGGGCAAGACGCTGGTCTCGGTCAGCACAGCCGATAAGCAAGTGCGCGAGGGCGTTGCCTACGGTGGAAATCGTGCCGCCGCAGAAGCGGTTGGCAAGGCAATTGCCGAACGTGCGATAGCCGCCGGGCTGAAAGAGGTCTGCTTCGATCGTCGCGAGTTCAAGTACCACGGTCGCGTGGCCGCTTTGGCCGATGCGGCACGTGCGGGTGGGCTAACATTCTAGTGGGCGCTTGACAAATCAAGCTGATTTTGGTCGTTATTTGGATGGATGCTGTGGTGTAGGTCGCAGGTTTGCTCTGGCATTTGCCGCTACCTGTAAGAATCGGACTCAATTGTATCGAGAGTACTATCGTGGCGAATGAACAAAACCGAGGCGAACTGGTCGACAAGGTAATCAAGATCAAGCGTTGCGCCGCCGTGGTCAAAGGTGGTCGACGTTTCAGTTTTGCTGCTATGGTCGTTGTCGGCAATGGCCGTGGAAAAGTCGGCTGGGGATATGGTAAGGCCAACGAAGTTCCACCCAGCGTGGACAAGGCTGTCAAAGACGCCTCGCGTAGCATGGTTGAGATCCCAATTCACGAAGGGACAATCCCGCACACGGTAAATGGTCAGTTTGGCGCGGCCAATGTGATTTTGATTCCAGCCAGCCCTGGTACAGGGATCATCGCCGGGGCTGCAGTTCGCGCTGTTTGCGAAGCTGCTGGCATCCATGACGTACTCAGCAAGAGTTTTGGATCGACCAACCCGGTGAATCTGGTCAAGGCTGCCATGAACGGACTGCAACAGCTTCGTCCCAAGCAAGAGATTGAACGTTTACGAGGAGTTTCGCTGGCATGAACTTGCACGATGTTAACCAGGGTATTCACAAACACCGTAAGCCAAAGCGAATCGGTCGCGGTCCAGGCTCCGGCCATGGTAAGACCTCCGGTCGCGGTCACAAGGGTCAAGGGCAGTTGGCCGGTTGGTCGGCATCGCCGATCTTTGAAGGTGCCCGCATGCCGCTGGTGCGCCGCGTCCCAAAACGTGGTTTCAACAACCGTTTTGCGGCCAATTTCGCGATTGTCAACGTCGGAGATCTGGAAGAGGTATATTCGGCTGGTGCCGAGGTCACCCCTGACGATTTGGTGGCTCGCGGTTTGATTCGCGGTCGATTCGACTTCGTCAAGATCCTGTCAGACGGTGATTTGACGCTGAAATTGAAGATTTCGGCTCACAAGTTTAGCAAGGCGGCCCAGGCAAAGATCGAGAAGGCCGGTGGCCAGGTGGTCGTGCTGCCAGGTCCAGCTCCGGTAGTCAAGAACAAGCAAAAGCAGTAAGCTATCGCTGCTTTTAATCAAATGCCTGTTTCGGTTGTCTCACAAGGATGGGACCGACAGTTGGAACGGGCGGTTGTGCAATCGAAATGGCAGTTGGCCGAATAGCCCTGTCGCTAGCGTCGCTGATTGAACACCTTGGCATGCATTACGAGGTCCCTTTGGCTTGATGGTGCGCCCATCGCGGACGTCCTGAATAAAGGGAGCAATTCATGTTGGAAAAACTACGCGTCGTATTCACGATTCCCGAGCTGCGCAAGCGTATTCTTCTGACGCTTCTCCTCTTGGCGGTGTATCGAGTCGGCTGGCAAGTGCCGCTGAACATCATCGACCAAACGAAGATGGCGGCCGTTTTTAAGAACCAGACCGGTCTGGGCGAGATTCTTTCAACAGTTGCAGTATTCAGCGCCAGCCAATTGAGCCAGGCCACGATCTTCGGCCTGGGCATCATGCCGTACATTTCGGCATCGATTATCTTTCAGTTGCTCGGCACTTTTTACGGTCCAATTGAGCGTCTACAAAAAGAAGGCGAAGTCGGCCGCAAAAAAATCACGCAATATACCCGTTATTTTACGGTCATTCTCAGCTTGTTTCAAAGCTGGATGTACATCAGCATGCTGGCCAGCTATGGCACTGGCGAATCCAGCCTGATCGACCCCGCCTTTATGAATGATAGCGGTGGACTGGCCTTTCTCTGGCAACTCTCCGCCGTTTTGACCATGACCTGTGGAACGGTCTTTTTGATGTGGCTAGGGGAGCAAATCGACGAGTACGGGATCGGCAACGGTATCAGCCTGCTGATCATGGCTAATATTCTCGCTCAAATGCCGACGGCACTCATCGAATTGGGAAAAATGACGAGTATGGAGCTAGGTGGCTCCGGTGGAGGCAAGCAGGGGGTCGAAACGCTGATCGTGCTGGTCATTCTGTTCTTTGGAGTCGTGGCCGGCGTGGTCCTCATGACGCAAGGGCAACGTCGAATTCCGACGCAAAGTGCGAAGCACGTGCGCGGGCGCCGCGTTTATGGCGGTAACAAGCAGTACCTGCCGCTGCGTGTCAATCAGGCCGGTGTCATGCCGATCATTTTTGCCAGTAGCTTACTGCTATTTCCGCAGATGATTTTCAAGTTTATCGAGTCAAAGTACCCCGGTAACGCCTTTTGGATCGATCTCTCCTCGTCGTTTATGCGAGGCAGTTCGTTTACCTACAATTTGCTGTTTGTTGCGTTGATCTACTTTTTCTGCTATTTCTGGACTGCGATTACATTCAATCCCAAGGATATGGCGGATAATCTGAAGAATTTTGGCTCGTTTATTCCAGGATATCGCCCTGGCAAGCGGACCGCAGATTATCTTGAGAAGGTGATGGTACGGATCACGTATGTTGGTGCGGGCTTTTTGTCGCTGGTGGCAATCACACCGACCATTGTTTCCGGACTGTTGGGCGTGCCCCCGAATATTGCGTCGTTTTATGGTGGAACCGGGTTGTTGATTGCAGTCAGTGTGGCGTTCGACCTAGTGCAAAAGATCGACAATCACCTGCTGATGCGTAACTATCGTGGCTTGTTAGAAAAATCCTAATTGCGGAAGAGGGTCCGAGCTTTTGCTGACCACAGACGTCTGCTCCGTTTGATACGATCTTGCATCTGTCAGTCGGCCATTCACAAATTCTAGCGTCAAGTCGACAATGCTGGAGGCGGCTTGTCCAAGAAGAATTCAGCCGAGACATGTCATGCGGGTAGTGTTCATAGGACCGCCAGGAGCTGGAAAAGGTACTCAGTCGCAACGATTGCTCAAGTACCTGCAGGTTCCTCACATATCGACTGGCGATCTCCTCCGCGAGGCGGTCCGCAACCGCACCAATCAAGGGTTGCTCGCCGAAAAATACATGAGCGAAGGCTGCCTGGTCCCAGATCCGGTCATGATCGACCTGGTCGGCAAACGGCTGGATGATCCAGATTGCCTGGGCGGTTGCTTGTTGGATGGTTTTCCACGCACGCTCGGACAGGCGCAGGCACTGGACCGATATTTGACCGAACACAGCGGCCCCTTGGATGGTGTGCTGGAGTTGAAGGTCAACGAGAACGTGCTGATTCAACGCCTAGCCGGCCGAGGACGCAGCGACGACGAGCCAAAAGTAATTCGCCAGCGATTTCGCACCTATCGCGATCGAACTGAACCGCTGCTGGAATATTACCGAGTGCGGGGACTCCTCGAAAGCATCGACGGCATCGGTACTCAGGACGAGGTCTTCGATCGAATTCGGCAGGCACTAACGCGGCTCGGCGAGCGTATAAAAAGCACCCGAGGTGCGTGACGGCCAGCACGGCGATCTGCCGCGCTGAGACAAGCGGGGTATGTGCCAGCGCATTGTTACAACTGTAAATTCGAGTTCGCGGTATCAGCCAGAGGGCGCTAGCCCCTGGTTTTTCCCGAATAAACCGGACGCTAGCGCGTTGCGGCTGATACATCCTGGCCTGGCCAGATAGAATTACAATTACGCGACGAACAGAGTGGCCAAGAGAGTGCCTAGGGATCATGAGTGAGACTGCTGCCATGCGTAACAAATCGGCTGCAAATCGGCCCCAGCTTCCGTATCTGAAGTCGCCGCGCGAGCTGGCCCAGATGCGCCGTGCTGGGATCATCAATTGGGGAGCACACCAACTGGTTTCGACGCTTGTCACCCCCGGCGTAACGACGCTGGAAATTGATAATCAGGTCGAAAAGTACTTTGCTGAGCGGCAGGCTGTCCCATTGTTCAAAGGGGTTCCTGGCAAGATTCCGTTTCCAGCCGTTTGTTGTATTTCGGTCAACGAAGAGGTGGTCCACGGCATTCCTCGCAATCGGCCATTGATCGTAGGCGACGTGGTCAGCGTCGACACGGGCTGCCGGTTCAACGGCTGGTGTGCGGATTCGGCGGTGACCTATCCAGTTGGCCAGATCGATCCAGATGTGCAGAAGCTATTGGACATTACCAAGGGAACCTTGGATCTGGCGATTCGGCTGATTGGCGAAAAGAGCCTGTGGTCGGAAGTTGCCGCCGAAATGGCGACCTATGTGCGCGACGCGGGTTTTTCAGTGGTCGAGAACTTTGTCGGTCACGGCATTGGTCGCGATATGCACGAGGAGCCGCAGGTGCCGAACTTTGTCAGCCCCGCGTTCCGGCGGACTAGCGATTTCCGCCTGGAGCCGGGCTTGGTCATCGCAGTTGAACCGATGGTCAACATGGGAACCAAGAAGGTCAAGGGGCTATCGGACCACTGGACACAGGCCACGCAGGATAGCCGCCCAAGTGCTCATTTTGAGCATACAATCGCGGTCACTGAAAACGGTCCCTGGGTTTTGACCGCCGAGCCAACGGCCGAAGAACTGGCGAAGCTAGCCTGATGACTGGCCATGCTTGGGTGCTAGCTGGGGGAATTTAACGACTATGGGAAAAATGACCCTGCCGATGTGCGAACGGCGGGCCAAAAACTGCCAGAAGTCGACAGAAAACGGGATTTAAGTTTTTGTAGGGCTTGTCAGGGGACTGGCCCGCGATTTATACTGATTCGCTTTCGATAAACCGGGACAATTCGTAGCAAGAGAGTTTTCCATGAAAGTCCGCGCCAGCATTAAGCGCATCTGTGAGAGTTGCAAGATCGTGCGCCGCCGCGGCGTGGTTTTTGTGGTGTGCAGCAATCCAAGACATAAGCAGCGTCAGGGTTAGTAAACGGCAGGGGTTAATTGACAGTAGCGGTTAATTGACAGCAAAACGTTGCTGTGTAAGAGTTTAGCGGCGAAGGTGGGTTCGCATCTGACGCTAATCGATAGATAGGTAAAGAACATAAAATCAGTGGCTCCAGGTTTGGGGCCGTCACGGGAGTAATCGGGTATGCCGCGTCTGTTGGGTGTTGATATTCCGTCTGATCGACAAACGGTCATTTCGCTTCAGTATCTGTATGGCGTTGGCCCGCAGGTGGCGCGCGAGCTGTGCCAAAAGGCAGGCGTTGACCCGCATGCCAAGGCTCGCGATTTGCACGAAGACGAAGTCGCGCGCATCGCGGCACTGCTGGATAAGGACTACACGGTCGAAGGTCAGTTGCGCCGTCAGGTAGCACAGAATGTCTCGCGTTTGCGAGATATCAACTGCTATCGAGGAATTCGCCATCGTCGCGGCTTGCCAGTCCGTGGCCAGCGCACGCGAACGAACGCTCGCACCCGCAAGGGTCCAAAGAAGACGGTTGCCGGTAAGAAGGGCGTTAAGGATATGAAGTAGTTTACCTCCGGCATTTAGCTGGTTGAAGCAAATATCATTCAGTTTTGTATTAGTGCAGTCTGCACGTTTTGATCAAGGGAGTACGTATTCGTGGCAGTTAGCAAGCGTCGTAAAGTTCGCCGGAACGTGACTGTGGGAGTCGCCCACATCAAGGCGACGTTCAACAATACCACCGTTACGATTACCGACAGCAAGGGTGATACCTTGTGCTGGTCGAGTGCGGGCACGTCGGGTTTCAAGGGGAGCCGCAAGAGCACGCCGTTTGCTGGTCAGTGTGCCGCACAGCAGTGTGCCGAAAAGGCGTCGAAGTTTGGTGTCAAGGAAGTGGATGTGCGCGTGAAGGGTCCGGGGAGTGGACGCGAAAGCGCAATCACCGCCTTGCAAGCCGCTGGCCTGAACATCAAGAGCATTGAAGATGTCACGCCGCTGCCGCACAACGGTTGCCGACCTCCGAAGAAGCGTCGCGTCTAGTTCGCGATAGCTCAAAGAATATCTGGCCATAACATCCGGCGAGGCGAATACGCTGGCAAGAAACGATAAGCAAAGTTCAATTCAGTTTGTGAGTTCCACCGCCATTGAATGCGGTTGAACCGATTTGGGATACGAAGGAATCTACATGGCTCGTACTACTGGTGCTGTTTGCCGTCTCTGTCGTCGAGACGGCTTGAAGTTGTTTCTGAAAGGCTCGCGCTGCGACACTCCCAAGTGCGCTATTGAGCGTCGCGACGTACCGCCGGGCATGAATCAGGCTCGCCGTGGAAAGCTCACGGAGTACGGCCTGCACCTGCGCGAAAAGCAAAAGGTCAAACATTACTACGGCGTGCTGGAAACGCAGTTCCGTGGGTACTATACCCGTGCCGCTCGCGGAAAAGGCAACACCGGCGAAGCGCTGATGAGCCTGCTGGAGCGCCGCTTGGACAATATCGTCCATCGCCTCGGCTGGGGAGAATCGCGTTCGCAGGCCCGGCAATTGATCGGCCACGGTCATATTACGGTCAACGGGCATCGGCTCGACATTGCCAGCTACCTGGTACGTGTTGGCGATGTCATTCGAGTCAAGAATCGTGCGAAGAGTTTGCAGGCAGTTGCGGCCAATTTGGCGGAATCACGTCGCGAAGTGCCCGATTTCCTCTCGCGAACTGATACCGGAATCCCAGAAGGTCGGGTGGCTCGGTTGCCATCGGCTGAGGA
>JAWXCH010000082.1:0-6555 GCA_034440595.1 Planctomycetota bacterium
CAGGATGTCGGAGTCTCCGCGGGCGAGGCGCTTTCGTTCGGCATCGGCCATCTCTTGAGCGAGCACCGCACCGCGCTCGGCCTGCTGCACCGCCGCAAAGCTCGCCTCCAATGCCGTTCGAAAACTTTGCACTTCAGCGATAATTGTCTGCTCCATAAGACGGCGCTTTGCGGCGAGTTGAGCCAGTTTTCCCCGTGCGGTTTGCAGCTTGCCACGCGCTTCACTGCGCTGCAGTGGCACATCCAAAAGCGCACCGGCCTCCAACTCTGCTTGAGACTTGTCCCGCTTGTAGCTGGTCGGTTCTCCAACGTCTTGCGATGCTGTGAATACACCTGTCAACGATGGCAAAGTGAGATTGGTAGCTTGCTCCACTTCAACTCGCTGCTTTTGTTGTTCCAGATTTAGTAGCCGTAGTTCGGGGCGTCGTGACAACGCGGTACTGATTTGGTCATCTTCCAAGACTAAAGTGGGCGGAGTTACCTGGGGGAAATCACCGGGGACCTGATCCGCCGGAACAAGCAGCGGCGTTCCCGTCGGATCGCGCAAATACAACGATAGTTTAATCGTTGCCTGCTGTAGCTTCCTTTCGGCTTCGATTAACTTCGCCCGCCGCGAAACAATTAATCGCTCGTTATCGACAATATCGATGGCGGCAATTTCACCCTTGGCAACCCGCTGTTCGATTCCCTCTTGCCGATCGACGGCAAGCTCCAGATTCTGCTTCGCAATTTGGTTCCGTTGCCCGGCGGCGACCCAGTTCCAGTAAGCCATCGAGGCCGACCGCACTGCGTCAATGACTTCGAGTTGAAAAATAGGTCTTGCTGCTGAATTTTCCAAATCAGCAAGGAATACCGCCGCGCGGCGCTTATCAATGTCGCGGTCTCGCACAAAGGGAACTAAGAAACCTGCCTTGAATTCGCCGCCGGCGTTCGTCTGACGCTCCAAGTACCACGGTTCAAAAGATCCGCGGCCCAATCGATATTCAGCAAACGATTGCGTACCGTTCCATTGATACTGCTTCAGACCTAACTTGTAACGATAGTTCTCGTAATACCCGAGCGGCTCGGTCATCACGTCACCGAACAACATCTGGTCGAACTCGCCAGAGGCACTAAGTTGCTTACCCGCTGTAATTTGCTGTTCGCGGGCGGCGGCGTCCAGCGAGGGATAACTCGCGTAAACTGCCGCGATTACGTCTCCCAACGTAACGGGCTTGGGCGGCGATGGCAGCAGCTCCGGCGCTGCTGCTCGGGACTCAACGGACATCTCAGCCGGGTTCAGCAGGAGAGGCGTTGCAGGGGGATTTGTTGCCGGCGGAGTCGAGAAGTGGGCGGCTTGAATCACGTCGGAAGTATTCGTTACGGGGCCATCCGCGGAAACTGCGGCCGCCGTATTAAATGTCACCGCGGCACCCCCGGCTTGGTCAACTGATGGCTCGGCGCGAGAGGCCACGGGTGTATCCGGCCTGGTCGTGCGCAAGTCGACCTTCGACGAGCGACAACCACAGGACGCAGCCATCACAGCTAGCAGCATGCAAGACAGCCAGTTCACAGCTTGACCTTAGGGATTTTTCCTTTTGCATCGCTCTCTTTCGGTTCTTTAGCCGAGACGACTGGTGGAAAACCGTTAAGTTGTCGCCACACCTCGTAACCAAGTGGTACCTGATTCAGCAAGACCCAGCCATTTACTCGAACTCCCTGTCTCAAGTACCGATCTGCCGGCCAGGAATTCTTGCCGTCTGGAACGGCAAGCACGCGAAACTGGCCCTTGCCATTGTCGATCGCATCAACATTTACCACGGTGCCACCAAACGTCCCCACGGCTACCGACGGCCAGCCGGCAAATTGGACCGCCGGCCAACCTTCAAACTGCAGCCGCACGTGCTCCCCTTTGGACACCAGGGGTGCATCGTTTCCGGAGACCCAAATCTCTACAGCTCGGTCCGCCGCTTCTGGCACCAGCACGAACAGCGGGTCACCTTGCTTGACGATGTCGCCCCCTTCATTGGCCAACAGTCGCACGATAGTACCATCGCGCGGAGCAACAATAACTTGACTCCTTTGCTGGGCCAACTTACCCTCGATCTCGCTAAGTTCCTTATCCGCAATCGCCACTTCTCCCAGAGACTTTTGGTATTCCGCGCGAGCCGTTTCGCAATAGCCGGCCGCTTCCTGCTGCTTTTGTAGAAGCTGCGACTTTTTTGCTTCCAGGCCATTTTGAGCGGAGCTAACATACGCCTTGGCCTGTTTGAGCTTTGCCTGATCCTCGCTGAGCTTGCGCTGCGCTATTTCGATATCTTGAGGCGAGGCCAGTCGATCGGCCAGTAAAGCTCGCTTCCGTTCGTAGTAGGCAAGTGACTGCGAGAGCGCCGCGTCGGCTGCAAGCACTCCTTGCTCCTCCGCCAATATTTTTTGGTCCGCCATCTCGACTTCCTGCTCGGCGGCGGCGATCGCACTTTTCTGTGCATCGGTTACTGCCTGCAACTTAAGATTGTAGGCTTCTGCCACCATTTTCGACGCGCGCGCTTTTTCCTGAATTGAAGATCGTTGAAGTTCAAGTCGCTCTAACGCCTGTTCGTCGACGTCACGGATTTCCACCACTTTTTGCCCCTTCGCAACATGTAAGCCCTCTTGAATCCCATCACCCCATCGATACACCCGGCCGGAAATGTTGGCTTGAATTGTTTGCATTCGTTCGAGCGGCGCGTAGGCCACCACTTGTCCTGTACCACGCACAGACTGTTGCCAAGGCACGAATAGTAGCGCCACGAGCGCGAGCCCTAAGAGGCCCAGCAGTGCCTTCGCAATCTTACGGGGCGTGCTTGGTGATGTTACGAGTCGCAACGCTGGAAGGGCTGGTGCCAGCGTCGCCTGAGACATGTTCGAAGTATTCACAGCAAAAGCCTCTTCGATTTACTCGTTATCTTGCGCTAGCCGCCGTTCATGTGGACTCACGATTGTAGGCGTCCCATTTTCATCCGGGTTCGGCCCCAATGTACCATCAGTCGCGACCAGCACGTGCCGCTCGAAGTGCGCAGCGACATCTCGTCTGCCAGTCGAAACAATCATGGTGGTTGAAAAGCCGGACTCTGCTAAGCCAGCCATAGCCTGGAGCAGTCCATCGTCTGACAATCGATCCAGCAATTCGTCCACGAGCACCAATCGTGGGCAGCCTGCCAGCGCCCTGGCAAGCATCAACCGCACCAGCTGATCCATACAGAATTCACGTCCATCCGTTTGCAAATAAGACTCCAAACCTTGAGGCAAATCGAGAACGTCATCCAATAATCCAACGCGTTGTAATGCGTGTTTGATGTCGTCTTCACCAACGTGGGTTCTCCCGACGTGCAAATTTTCGAATATGGTTCCCGCAAACACCTCCACTTCTCCGACGAAGGCGATTTGGTCGCGCAAGGACTCCAGCCAGATTCGCCGAATATCGTTGCCATCAAGCTCCACGTGACCGGAGAGCGGTGCGCGTAAGCCGGCGATTGCTTGTAGAACCTGGGATCGCAAGCCGGCCGGCATTCCGACTAGCGCCAACTGCTGGCCGGGTTGTACGAAAAGATTTCCTCTTTTAATAGTTTGTCCGCCCGGTAACGGTTCTAGCGCGAGGTCATGGAGACTGACCGATAGACCTTCGATCGAGCGAGGCAATTCACAACCCTCGAGCCTCTCGACTGGCATATCGAACAAATGCCCAAGCTTATCCATGGCCGCCATGACATCGTAGTAACCTTCGAGTTGTTTGCCGATCTTGGCAAACGAACCGACGATAAGCGTGACAATCAGTTCCGCTGCTACCAATTGCCCAAGTGTCAGGTCACCTCGAATCACCAGCCATCCGCCCAAGCCCAGGAGTACGGTACTGGCGACCGCCTGAAGTGCCAATGCGGCGCAGATTTGCCGCATCACAATATGAAAGTGCTCCGAACGTGCCGACAAATATCCCGTCACGAATTGATCGGCACGATCCAGCGCGAATCCCAAGCCACCCCGCGAACGGAACAAGGATGGATGTCGGGCCAATTCTTCGAGCCAGCCAGCTGTGGCATATTTTTGCCGGGACTCTTCTGTGCTGGTTGTAACGGCCTTACGACCAAGGACAAAAACAATAAGCCCCATCATTGTCAACAGAAAGGCATTAAAGCCCAGCAACACAGGGTGGTAAAAGGCAATCACCGACATTCCTACCAGCGTTTGCAACACAAGGGCAGTTCCGTCCAGTAGAAATTGTGCCGTTACTTTTTGAACCGTGACCGTGTCAAAAAACCGATTGACAATTTCAGGTCCATAGTGAGTCCGCCAGAACTCAGCCTTCACACGTGGCAGGCGATGAGCGAGATCGGCAGCCACCCGCACAAACAGGCGACGCTGAATAATCTCTGTCACATAGGCTTGAACTGCCCGCATCGCAGCTGCAAACGACAGAAAGACGAACAGTATCAATGCCAAGACAATAACTGGCTGGAGGAACTGACCGAAGGCCACCGTATTCACCAAGGCCTCGATCGCAATCGGAGTCGATAGCGCCAAAACACCGATAAACAATGCAAATACCAGGATCACGCCAATATCACTTCGTTCTGGCGCGAGTAGCGAAATGTATCGCGATAAAGGAGTTGGACGCTGTCCGTCGGAGCCTCGACTTGATTCGCAAGGAAAACTGGCCTGCAAGGAAAGCCAGTAGGTAGTTTCTGCCAGACTGTTGAGCTGCGTGGCTAGCTTGCGCACACTCAGCCAACGAGGGCGATTTGACCTCGATGATTCCAAAACGTGAATTCTGTTGCCGCGGTGGTCAACTAGCAGCAACCAAGCCAGCTTGCCTGTCTCATCCTTCCACAACAGGCCCAGGGGGCATCGTGGACGGATTAAGGCTGCAGCTTGCTTAAGGTCCAGGTCGATCGCGTCGATGCGCATCCGGAATGATGCCGCGGATTCGATTAATCGTTGCGTACAAGCACTCACATCCTTTAGCGGCGCGATTTCACTATGATTCACACCAATTAACGTTCGTCGGGCCACAACGCGGTCGAAAGTCAATGACATGGCGTCTGCGGCCGACGCCAGAAAATCTAACAAAGCATCGGCATTGTGCTGTCGCAATTGGTCTGATGAATCGCACGCCACGAACGCCTGAGATGCGTTTACTTCAGAAAGTGAATCCCGCCGCCGTTCTAAAGAACTTGCCGAGGACTCAGCTGCGAAATCACCGTTCATGGCGCGTCTCTACCTGCAAATACGAATTCTACTTTTTGCGTGCTAACCACACGCGTCGGGCCTTGCTGGCTGCCTTTGCCAGCTCCGATCCATAAACGCCTTCGCTCACAATAAGCTTCAACCCATCGAGCATCCAGTCGGCCATCCACGGCTGACTCAAGGAATAGAAGACGCCGCGTCCCTCACGCCGATCATGGACTAGCTTACGATTGCGTAATGCCGCCAGGTGTTGCGAGACCGTGGCTTGCGGCAGGCCTGTAAGCTTGACCAATCCCGACACATCTATCTCGCCTTGGCTGAGTTCCTCGATGATCCGTAACCTCGCGGGGTGTGCGATCACACTCAAAACGTCAGCCAACTCTTTGGCGATGATGTCGCATATCGGCATAACCTTCTCCCTAATCAGCTTTTTCGGGATCGTTACTAAGATTGGGTCTTCCGTGCATGGAAGCCATGCACAGGCCACGTCGGTTGTTCTGCTTCTCGCTTCGATCGTCGAGACATACTTAACGTCGCCCTCCACAATCATGAGGAATTCGACTGTGCCGAAGTTATCTCACGGGCGAGGCTTCCAAGGGGCCGCGAGCATCATGGTATCCCTGCGATCTCATGAGCCCGCTGCGAAGTCATTTGTTTTGGGTGTGCTTTGCCTCCCACAACTTCACCGGTAGGAGGGCATTACAATTGATGAACATAATCTAAACATGGCCGTCGGAAGTACGGCATCGTTAAATTCCTTAGCCCGTAAAGGGAATGAGTCTCTCAACCGCCACAAACCGCTGCTGAGGCCGATCGTAAATAGTGAGAATTCCGCTTTCTTCAAGATAGCACATTCCATGTACCACGAAGTGCCGCCAATCGAGGCCATGATCACAAGTTAAACACGTCTCAATCGCCGACAATTGCCGAACAACTGTTTCCCGCGCGAGCCGGTTCAATTCTTCCCGCTGCCGCATACGCTCGATTGGGCCCGCAAACCCGCCACTAGTCGAGTCAGAGGGCGACTGTCTTTTTGCTAATGGAATTGCCGAGCAGAGAGAGTGTCCACAGAGCATGAATTGCCGTATGCCGCGTTTGTTTACAGCGTCGTCGATGCTTGATCGCACTGCGGCACTTAAAGCAATTCCTTTAGTACACTCCACTTCCGATTGGCGTACGACGACCATGGGCTGAATTTTGAGTATTTGCTCAATCACCCGATCCATGGCTACGTCATTGCAGGTCGAAAGTAACCAGGAATCACGGTCCAGCGACTCGTTTGCTCTGCCTTCCAAAAAGCTTTTGCAATATGGTTTCGTTATGTCCCCGCCGGCTAAATTGAACATAGTTTTTTTCC
>JAWXCH010000083.1:0-15689 GCA_034440595.1 Planctomycetota bacterium
CGCTAAGCCGGTTATTGCTTAATACCGGTACCACTTTGCAAATACACTTGTAATTCAGCGTAAATATCGGCGTTTTGCGACGTTCCGAAAGCCCGCGACCGTTTTGGGCGTGAGGCGGTTGATCCATCGTCCAAAATCGTATAAACTTGCGACTTCCCAAATATCTCAAGACTTAACCGTTTTTCAGTTCCAAGCGAGTCCTTATGTCCTTTGTTCGACGTGATAAACCGGTACGCAAGCGAGCCAAAGCCAAGCCTCGTGGCAAGAAGAAAGACCCGATCTTTATTGATGGCCAGCGCCCGCGGCCGATGTACATCGACTACAAGGATCTGGAACTGCTGACCAAACTGACCAATCGCCAAGGCAAGATCGTCAGCCGCCGCAAGAGTGGCTGCACGGCCGCCAGCCAACACGCGGTGACTTCGGCCATCAAGCGGGCACGCTTTATGGCACTATTGCCGTATGTCGGCGAGTAGTTGCCGGTACCCGATCGGTCAATCAATAGTAGAATCAAAGGACAAGGTGCCTCGGTGCTGAGTCCTTTTTTTATGCGCGAAGTCTTACCATAAGCAGCATGCCGACGTTTCAAACAACTCGCCGAGTCGAATTCCGCGACACCGATGCCGCCGGGATCATGCACTTTTCGGCGTTCTTCACCAAGTTTGAATCGGTCGAACATGAGTTCCTGCGGAGTGTCGGGCTGAGTGTGGTGGCTCACCAGCCGGAAGGGATTCTCACCTGGCCACGTGTCTCGGCTACGTGCGACTATCGTGGACCAGCGCGGTTTGAAGATGTGCTGGATATCTCACTCAGAATTGCACGCTTGGGGGAGAAGAGCGTCACCTGGCATTTCACCGCGACGACAAATGGCCAGCCCGTTGCCGATGGGCGGATTGTGGCGGTCTGTGTGCGACTAACAGCGGGTGGGAAAATGGAGAGTACGCCGATTCCTGCTGAGGTCTCGGACAAGCTGAGGCCAATTGTTAAGACAACTCCAGCCAGCTAACCAGCGCCCTATGCCGGATCTGATTGTCGAACGTGTGACCAAGGAGTTTCCGACGCGCGGCGAACCGCTACAGGTCTTGCGTGGGGTCTCCTTGGAACTGTCGCGCGGGGAGAATCTGGCGATTCTAGGCCCGAGCGGGTCGGGCAAGAGTACGCTGTTGTACATTATTGGCACGTTGGATCAGGCGACGGCGGGGACGGTGACGCTGCACAATGAAGTGCTGACCACACTGGATGAACCACGCCTGGCCGATATGCGCAATCGGCAGATTGGCTTTGTGTTTCAAGAACATCATCTGCTGCCGCAGTGCTCGGTGCTGGAGAATGTGCTGCTGCCGACAATTGCGAATGGTCAGGCAAGTGGGGAGACGACAGAGCGAGCGCGGATGTTACTGGACCGGGTGGGACTGGCCGAGCGGCTGGAGCATCGACCGGCAGAATTATCAGGGGGAGAGCGGCAGCGTGCGGCAATCGCTCGGGCACTCATTCACCGCCCTGCTCTGCTGCTGGCAGATGAACCGACGGGGAACCTGGACCGCACGACTGCGGCGAGCGTTGGGCGGTTGCTGCTGGAATTGCAACAGAGCGAGGGGATGATGCTAATCACCGTGACGCATAGCCAGGACCTGGCGGGGATTTTTTCGCGGCGGATGGAGTTTGATGATGGACTTCTGCATGTGCGGAGTTAAACGGTTGCGTGTTGAAGAAGATCTCACGCAAAGACGCAAAGAAGAATGCTCGACAGGAAAGCAAATCAAATTCCATCCAGTTCATCCTGTCCATCCTTGTTCAGTTTTTAAACAAGGATGGACAGGATAAAGATTGAAGACACATCTTTGCGCCTCCGCGTCTTTGCGTGAATTCTTTTTTTGCTTACGGTCTTCGAGTTGTGCACGTACTGAAATAATCACTCAGTCCACTATCTATATGTCACGCTGGAAGCTAATACTGCGATCGCTGGTGCATGGGTGGCGGATCCATCTGGCGGTGATGCTGGGCGTGGTGGCGGCCACGGCGGTGTTGACCGGTGCGCTGCTGGTAGGGGACTCTGTGCGCGGAAGCCTGCGCGATATCACACTGGATCGACTGGGGCGGTTTGATGCGGTGCTGGTGACTCCAACGTTCTTTCGTGCCGCACTAGCCGATGAGGTTCGCGCCTCCGATGGTTTCTCAACATACTATGCCGATGCGATTCCGGCGATCTTTTTGCAAGGAACGTTGGATCGGCCATCTCCGACTGGAACAGGAGGGGGAACGGCCCGTGCTAGCGGCGTGTCTGTCTTAGGAATCGATGAGAGATTTTGGCAGCAGTCGACCTCCCCTGCCCCGCCGCAGTTGAAACCGAATGAGGTGATTCTCAACCAACCTCTGGCGACTGAGTTGCAGGCCAAGGTGGGTGACCGAGTGCTGCTGCGGCTGCCGCAGATGAACGACATTCCGGCAGATAGCGCACTGGGTCGCAAGATTGCGACCTCGCGCAGTCGTAATTTAACCGTGTCGGCAATTATCCCGGCCACAGGACTTGGTCGATTCAGTCTTAGTCCTTCACAGCTAGAGTCGAAGAACGCGTTTGTTTCGACAGAAACGCTGCAGAGCTTGCTCGACCAGCCGGGTAAGGTGAATGCGATATTGGTCGCTTCGCGGGAAGTTGAGCCGGGTGACGGGGCTTCGCTTGCGGCGGGTGAAGAGGTTTTGAAAAAGTGGCTACGCCCACAGTTGGCGGATTATGGAATACGTTTGGCGGCAACTCCGCGCGGTTATCTGGATTTCAATAGCGATCAGATGCTAATCCCGCCGGCGGCAAGTGAAGCGATTTTTTCTGCCTTCGCCAAGCAGCAGGCGCAACCGGTGCTGGTGTATCTGGCCAATTATATTTTGGCAGGCGACAAGACGGACGATGGACTGCGTAAGGGAAAGATTCCGTACTCGACGGTGGCCGGGATCGATGTCACAACTGAGCCGCCGCTGGGGCCGTTGGAAACGGCAGACGGGCCGCTCACGTCCATTGGCGATGACGAGATTGTGCTGAATCGTTGGGCAGCGGATGACCTGAGGGCGCAGGGTGTCGATGTGCAGCCCGGTGGGCCGATTGAGCTGATTTATTTTGAACCGGAGAGTACGCACGGCGAGGTGAAGGAGCAACGTGCGACTTTCAAGCTGAAGGCTGTTGTCGAAATGTCTGGCGCAGCGGCGGATAAGGACTTGACGCCGGAGCTAGAAGGGGTGACGGATCAGGAGTCGATTGACAATTGGGATCCGCCGTTTCCGTACGACTCCTCGCGTGTGCGGAGTGTTAAGCCGAACGATCAGGATGAGGCGTATTGGGATGAGTACCGTGCCACGCCGAAAGCGTTTGTCTCGCTGGCAACGGCGCGTAAGCTGTGGAGCAGCCGCTTTGGTAGTACCACCAGCATTCGCGTGCCGATTGAAAACGGTCTGTCGGCTGATGCAGCGGCAAAGCAGGTACAAATCGATCCGGCGAAACTCGGCTTTCAGTTCTTGCCCGTGAAGCGGCTGGGGCTGGAGGCGAGTGCCGGCACCACCCCGTTTGATTTGCTGTTTTTGGGATTCAGCTTTTTTATCATCGCGGCGGCCATTCTGTTGATCGCGCTGCTTTTCAAGCTGGGCATCGACCAGCGTGCCGATCAGATTGGGCTGCTATTGGCTTGCGGAATCTCGCAACAGAGAACACGCGGAATTTTATTGCGAGAAGGGATGCTGGTGGCGGTTGCCGGTTCGGCGATCGGAGTACTCGTCGGGATCAGCTATGCGGCGCTGATGATTGCTGGACTGCGCACCTGGTGGGTGGATGCCATCAGTACGCCATTTTTGCAGTTGCATATCACGTCGCGAAGTTTGTGGATTGGGGCGCTGGCTGGAATCGTGATTGCAGTGCTGACAATCGCGTTGTCATTGAGATCGCTCAGAAAGGTCTCGATTCGGCAGTTGCTGGCAGGTCAAACCGTTGAGAGTCGATTTCGTCGGCATGCTGGACGCTGGTCGAAAGCCATTGCGATTGTGCTAGTGGTGCTGGCTGCTATTCTGGTTGGCATGGCGATACTGCTGCAAGGAGAAGCTCGTGCGGGAGCGTTTTTTGGCTCAGGGTTCTTGGTCCTGGGAGGGCTGCTGGCTTGTGTCTGGCAGCGACTGAGTGGACAGAGTCCCAGAACAGCTAGCCAGCCGACGACACTACCGCGACTCGCCTGGCGGAACGGCGCACGGGCACCGCTGCGCAGCACGCTAACGATCGGCCTTATTGCGGCAGCCTGTTTTTTGATAGTGGCGATCAGTGCATTTCGGCTTAGTCCTTCACCGGACACCGGCGATCGGAACAGTGGCTCTGGAGGTTATCAAGGGATGGCGACGAGCGATCAGCCGATTTATCAAAATCTGAACGACGTCGCCGCTCGGACCGAATTAGGTTTCGATGAGGAGGCGGAGAAGGTCGTTGCAGAGTCGCAAATCATACCCCTGCGAGTGCAGAGTGGTGACGACGCGAGTTGTTTGAATCTCTATAGCCCACGACAGCCGCGTGTGCTCGGTGTCACGCCAGCGATGATCGAGCGTGGAGGCTTTCAATGGGGTGACACAGCGGCGACGGGTGATGCTGCAAAAGCTAATCCCTGGCTATTGCTTGAACGAGTGGCGAGCGTATCGCAATCGGGTGCTGCTCAACCGATTCCTGTGGTGCTGGATCAGAACACGGCGCTGTATAGTTTGCATCTGAGTGGCAAGCCGGGGGACCGGCTGACGATTCAGGATTTGCAAGGGAACGATGTTGAGCTGGAAGTGGTGGGCCTGCTGAAGAACAGTATTTTTCAGGGGGACCTGCTCATCGGCGAGGCTGATTTCAAACGGCTGTTTCCGACGGTCAGTGGATATCGGATGTTTCTCGTTGCAGAAGATAGTGGTACGCAGCACCGCGCTAGTGATTCAGCGCTCGCCACTACACTGGAAAACTCATTAGGGGACTATGGCCTGGACATAGTGCCGACTGCTGATCGACTGGCGGCGCTAATGGCGGTGCAGAATACGTACCTGTCGACGTTTCAGAGTCTTGGCGGCCTCGGGCTACTACTCGGCGTGTTTGGCCTGGCCACAGTGCAACTGCGCAGCGTGCTGGAGCGGCGCAGTGAACTGGCGCTGATGCGCGCCGTTGGTTTTCGACGCCGGCGCCTGGCAAGCATGGTGCTACTGGAGAACGGATCGCTGTTGCTTGTTGGACTGGGGGTCGGCGTGATCGCAGCGCTGGTGGCCATCTCGCCGAATCTGCTCTCGGGTGACGCGGGGCTACCTATTGACTCACTGGCGATCATGCTGTTAGTGATTCTGGCGGCTGGGTTACTGGCCGGCATCGCAGCAGTGCGGGCAGTATTGAGAGCGCCGCTGGTGGGTGCGCTGCGTGGAGAATAATGGCGTATATTTAATGTGAGCAACTCGTGCTGCGTGTATCGCATTCCGCAGTTTGCCCCTCTTTGCTACACTGGCGGTCGCGTAAATGAATGTCTCCCTGGGAGAGTGCTGATGAAAAGCCTGGCCGCCATACCGCTATCGATTCTGACCACCGCCTTTTGCTGGGGGGTCTATGCCGTTGTCATGAAAAACGGCCAGCAGGCAATGGGAAACAGCAAGTTGCTGCCATTCATTTGGGTTGGGCTGGCGTACTTTGTCCTGGCGGTCATCTTGCCAAGCATCTGGTTGCAATGGTACGGCGAAAAAGGATCTTGGACCGCTAGCGGCATCTTGTGGAGTCTGATCGCCGGTGCTGCGGGGGCGCTCGGGGCACTCGGCATCATCATGGCGCTCACCTTTGGTGGCAACCCGATCTATGTCGCTCCGCTGGTGTTTGGTGGTGCGCCCGTGGTCAACACCGCCGTGACCATGTACATGAACAAATCGCTGAAACAAGCCAGCCCGATGTTCTTGGCTGGGCTGATCCTGGTGATTGCTGGAGCGTCAATCGTGCTGATTTTTCGACCGGCAGGTCATGGCGGAGCTACCGAAACGCGCATGGAAGAGTTTTCGGAATGGGTCAAGGTCGTCGGCTCGATTGCGCTGACCATTTTCAGTTGGGGAATTTATGGACCGGTTTTGCATAAGGGACAAATGGCGATGCAAGGGAGTCGGCTGCGACCGCTGGTCTGTGTCGGCGTTTCGTACTTTGTGATCGCCGTATTGATACCACTGATTCTGCGTGCCATCATCGACGAAGGGGGTAGCTACACCAACGCGGGTGCTGCCTGGAGTTTTCTCGGAGGTGCCGCAGGCGCAATCGGTGCGATTGGCATCATCATGGCGTTCAATTTTGGTGGCAAACCGATATATGTTATGCCACTGGTATTTGGACTGGCACCAATCATCAATACCTTCACCAGCATGATCGTCGAAAAACCGGTCGACCCGATTAGACCGACATTTATTGCAGGACTGATCATAACAGTCATTGGCGCAGTGACCGTGCTGGTCTTTGCGCCGAAGGGGCATCCGCCAGCGGTGGCGAAGTAGTCGCTGCGCGAGAGAGTAGAACAGGTGAAGGTCATACGTAATCGATAGTTCTTGGTGCATTATACGCACGATACAGACGCTCTGCTGTGTGGGCCGACCGCACTAGCCAAAGGCTACGGCACGGGGACCGTGCCTGCTACGTTTCATCATGCGGAGCATGATGACTACATCACGTGCCGCGTGTGTAGCCGAACCATTCAATCTGCTTGCGCGGGCAGTAGGTCAGATCATGTTGTTGGCAGTACTGTGGCAGCCAGGTTTCGTGCCGGGCCAGCGTCTCTGGATCGATCCCTTGCGGCATGAGTAGCACGTTCTCACACTTAATTTCGTTGAATTCACGCAGATAATCTTCCACCTCGGCGCAGTCGTTGAGGGAATCGACGACAAACTTGAATTGATAGTCGTGTGCGGAAATGAGTGCGCGAATCACATCCGGCGCATGGCGGTCCCGCTCGTGTCGCTGTTGCCACCGCGCACCAACCGCCAATGGTGGACGCGAATTGGCCAGCTTTGGGCTGATGCTCAAGAGGTCGCATTCCACTGGCAAAAATAGTGTGCCGGCAGTTTCGATCGTGATATATGAACCAATCGCACGCAGCCGTTGTGTTAGCGGAACCAGCTCGGCATGCAGCATTGGCTCGCCACCGGTCAGCACCACGTGGGTGCATTGTAGCTCGACGACCTGCTGCATGATCTCGTCAACGCTCCGGTCGTCCCCTTCCGGCTGCCACGATGTGTACGGTGTATCGCAGAATCCACAGCGCAGATTGCACCCGCTGGTGCGCACAAAAATGCTTTCGACGCCGGTGTGGCGACCTTCTCCCTGGATCGATTTGTAGAGTTCGGCGATGCGCATTTCAAATAGTATCGGCCGGGTCCGGGATACCTGCCGCTGCAAAGCCCGCACGGCGGATCTGGCAGGAGTCGCAGTGCCCACAAGGTCGACCGGTGGGATCGGGATCATAGCAACTATGTGTCAAGCCATAGTCCAGGCCTAGCTCAACTCCACGGCGAATAATGTCAGCCTTGGACATGAGGATCAACGGGGTATGGATCTTGAACTGCAATTCTCCTTCGACACCCGCCTTGGTCGCTAGGTTCGCTAGTCGTTCAAAGGCCGCGATGAATTCTGGTCGACAGTCGGGGTAGCCGCTGTAGTCCACAGCGTTCACTCCGATGAAAATATCCGCCGCCGACAAGGTCTCTGCGTATGCCAGTGCCAACGACAAGAACACCGTATTTCGCGCCGGGACA
Organism: Planctomycetota bacterium; assembly: GCA_034440595.1. GTDB lineage: Bacteria > Planctomycetota > Planctomycetia > Pirellulales > JALHPA01 > JAWXCH01. The sequence goes on from JAWXCH010000083.1 coordinate 7,765, forward strand.
TAGGTGATCGGAATGCCGTGCTGCATCTGATTATCGGTGCGATCTTTCGGCACATCGATCGCCGCGGTCAGGGCACTGGCACCAAACTGCGATAGGTCAATCGATAGCGTCACGTGGCTTTTGACACCCAGCGCCGCGGCCACACGGGCAGCAGCCTGCAACTCAAAATGATGCCGCTGACCGTATGCCAGCGACAGGGCGTGCAGTTCAAACCCATCGGCACGGGCAATAACACCGGTGGTGGCGGAATCGAGACCTCCGGAAAGTAACAGGACGGCTGGTTTCATAGCGGTGAATTGTGGTGATGCAGGGGTGGCCGACAAACGCCCATCATGCCACAATAGCATTTTCGTGAAAAGGAGCCGACTGGTGAGTGAAGAACAGGTCAAATTGCTGGAAACATTCCAGAATCAGAACCCGCAGCGAGATTATGAGATCCAAATTGTGTGCCCGGAGTTTACTTCGGTTTGTCCTAAAACAGGCCAGCCGGACTTTGGCACGCTGACGTTTACGTACGTCCCCGAGAAACTGTGCGTGGAGCTGAAGAGCCTGAAGATGTACTTGCAGAGCTTCCGCAACGAGGGGATCTTTTACGAGAATGTGACGAACCGGATTCTGGATGACTTGGTCGGCGTATTGCAGCCGCGGCGAATGACGCTGGTGGCTTCGTTCACGCCGCGGGGAGGGATCAGTACGGTGGTGAAGGTAGAGCATGTCGCAAGCGCGAAGAAATAGACCGAGGCGGCGAAGCAGTACGCGACGGTACATCTTGCGGAGCAAGATGACTACATTAGGCAATTCGCCCCCTTGCAATCAATTGTCACAGGGCCGACAATGCCGCTTCTTCCCTTTCCTAACCATTTCTGCTGACAGGACTATTCGTAGTCAACAGCAGCACTCAACCTCCATAAAGACCGTACCTCCATGGCCAAGAACCCGCAGATTATTATTTCTGGATTTGGTGACGAAGCCGCCAACCAAAAGACGGCTGTGCAGCAGTTTGCCGCCTTTGCGGCGCTCGGCCTGCAGTATTACAGTTTGCGGTTTATTGATGTCGGTCGCGGCATCAAGAACGTGATGAAGTTGACCACGCCCGAAATCCAGAAGGTGCGGCATTTGGAAGATGAGTACGGCCTGAACGTGACTTCGATCGGTTCACCGATTGGTAAAGTGAAATTGGTCGATAAGGATGACGGCACCAAGAATAACTTCATTCCGTTCAAGAAGTATCTGGAAAAAGATGTCCATCGGGCCTGTGAGCTAGCTCATGCTTTTGAGACCAAACTGATCCGCGGGTTCTCTTTTTATCACCCGAAGGGATCCAACCCGGACAAGCATCTGCCGCAAGCGGTCGACCAGATCGGCCAGATTTGCGAGGCGTGTCACCGATCCGATCTGACGTTTGGCTTGGAGGTGGAGGCGAATCTGGTTGGCCAGAACGGCTATCTGATGGCGGAACTATATAAGCAGGTGAACCATCCGGCACTGGTGCTGATCTTTGACGCGGCCAACATCATTGTGCAGGGATTCACCGCCAAGGAACTGTTTGAACAATACGAGGCGATGAAGACCGGCATCGGCTGGATGCATATTAAGGACTATCGCCATCCGAAAACCTCCAAGCGAAAATCGCATGTTGATGAAGGCGCGCTGAAGCACTTTGTCCCGGCCGACATCGGAGAGAGTGATCATGCGAAGATCCTGGCCGATTTTCGGACGATCGTGCCATCGCTCGATAAGAAGTTGCAACGACGCGGGATCCCCGGCGTGTTTCTGGAACTGGAACCACACGTCAAGGGAGGTGGGCAGTACGGCGGCTTCAGCGGGCCAGACGGGCTTGGCGTTGCAATGCGAAGCCTGTGCAAAGTACTCGATCAGGTGAAGCTGGACTATCACCTGCGCGACTTTGATGATGTGTTGGCTGCACGGGGCGAGTGAATAGCCACTTGGTCGCAGTCGCGTGTGCCACTGGCTCTGCCAGTGCCGTATGGTGATGGCAGGGCTTGATCCGTTCTACGGCGACTGCCAGAAATGCGACAAAGTGACTTGTGCGTTGCTCACACTGGCGGAGCCAGTGGCACACAATCGCCAATTTGTAAGTCTCGCTACATCAGAAGTCATTAGTGGTTACTTGAATCGACAGTTGTGTCGACAGCATCTTCACCATCCGTTGCGTCAGCGGTAATTGCGTCGGTCGCGGTTTTTTCCTCTGCGGCTGTCGCAATTAATGTTGGCGACTCATTATCCAATTCTGCGACTTGGGTCGGTTCTACCTCGGTCACCGCAGCTCGATCGGTCGCGACTGGTTTTTTGGCGGCAGCTTGTGCGGCCGCCTCGGTTTGCCGCTGAGCAATCTGTTTCTCGCGTCGCGTGACCTGGAAGATATTTCGGGCCAGAATCCCAGCCTGCAAGAACCAGAACAAGGAAACCACCAGACAGGCACCGCCCGCCATAAAGATCACGGAATTCTTGCCTGAAGCAAACCACATGGCCGCCAGACCGACTACGAGCGCGGACATACCGATCATCAATTTGCTGGTGGCGGCTTGCCCCCAGCGTCGGAAGACGTGTGCTTCGATGGCGGTTCGGGCAGAAACATTCGCCAGATCGCGCATCGCTTGCAGGTTAGTGGACCACTCGGGGGCCTGCGAGCGAGGAACCAACCTAGCTGGTATCGCTTCTTGCACGGGCTGCTCCACCATTGCAATTGGCTGAACTACTGACGGTGCTTGCGGAGTTGGGGCGGCAATCTCAGCCGCTTGCTGCGCAGGGCCAGAGGGAGTGCCAGGAGTGCGGACACGATTGAGCAATTTGGCCATGTATTCGTCAATTGACTCGTCTTCGGATGACGGAACCGATTCTGCCCGATGCGCGACAGGAGCGGAGACCGGCGCGGGTACGGAGCGATCGATATCAGCCGCTGTGGACAGCCCGACGTGCCGAGTTTCCTGCACTTTTCCGACGTCGTGTTGATCTTCTTTTAATAGCGACATCTCGCGCAGACGGGCAAACACGTCCAGATCGCTGTTTGCCTTGGTGGTCGTCGTCGACGCTTCACTTTCATTTGTTGAGTCGTGCCGACTTGTAGCAGCACTGTTCGTTGCCGCCTGGGCAGAAAAAGCATCCTTTTCGGCTGTCCAGGTGGCACGTTCTTGCTCCAGGCCCACCCGGTCCTGCTCGCAGCGGCCTTGTGCGTCGACCAGTTGCTGACGGTATTCGGCCAGTTCCTCGGATTGCCGCTCGAGATCGCTGGCCCACTTTTCAAGCTGCGCCAGGCGGTCGTCGATTGTCGTCGTATCCTGCTGCTTGGCGACCAGTGACTGAGCAACCGACTGCTGCTCGGTCAATTCGGCTTGCAGGCGAGCAATTTCCTGGTGCAATGCAGTCTGCTCATCGAGCTGCGATTGCAGTGTTTCGCGCTCGGCATTCCACTGCTGCGAGGCCAATTGCAACTGTTCCTGCTCCACTTGCAGCAGTTCGTTCGCGTGGTCCAGTTCCGCCTGCAATGGATTGACAGCCGGCACAGCGGATACAGCAGCAACCGGAATTAACGATTGCGCCAGAGACTGTTGGTGTGCGGTGATCTGCCTATCGAACTCGGCCTGAGCAGTCGTCAGTGCTGATGTCTCCGAGGCAAGCTGCTGTTGCAGTTGTTCGAACTCGTCACGTTCGGCCTGTAATGTTTGTTTTTGCTTGGCCAGTTCGGCTTGTTGATCGGTTAGCGATCGTGTGGCCTCGGCCAGCTTGCTTTGCTCGGCAAGCAGTCGGGCTTGCGACTCTTGCAGTGCTGTCTCGGCTTCGGTTAAATCGGTTTGTCGTTTTTCAACGGCCGCTTGATGCTGGTCCGCAGTCTCAAGACGAGCCGTCAGTTCTGCATCGACCCTGGCCAACTCGGCCTGCCACTCGGTTCGTTCGGCTTCCAGAGACTGACGGTCGGCAGCCAATGCCGTTTGCGCGGCATATAAAGCGGCTCGCTCCGTGATTAGGTTTGCTCGCTCCGCGATGATCGATTGCCGCTGTTGATCCAACTCTTGCTGTGCCTGGGAAAATTCCGCGCGATCGCTTTGGAGTTTCGCGTGGCACGCTTCCAATTCTTCCCCCTGCTTTTTCAACGAGGATTCGCTGGTTTCGACAGCGGCCATTTTCTGTTGCGCGGCCTGATCGAGCGATTGTTGTTGTTCGTCCAGGGCAAGACGCTGGGTAGCTAGCAGTTCCGTCTGCTGTTCCTGGTTCTTGCGCGTCAGTTCCAACGCCTCAGCCTGGGCGGTCAGGTCGGTCTGCCGCAGTTCTAGCTGGCTGGATAGCTGGGCCAGGGTCTCTTCACGCTGGTTCAGTACTTGTTGCAGAACTTGTAATTCAGCATCACGGCTCAGCAACTCTTCGTTTTGACGGGTGAAGCCCGCCTCGGCCTGTTGCAGTTCACTCGCTTCAGCTTCGCAGGCCGCTTCACGCTGGCCTAGTTCGCCGAATAGCTTGTCCAGTTCGGCACGCTCCTGCTGCAATTCGGCGGCCTGCTGGTCCAGGTCACGGCGACGCTGATCCAGTTCGTCCGACCGACCGTAGAATTCCAGGCGACGCTGCTCAATCGCTTGCGATTGCTCCTCCAGATCCTTTTGTTCTTGAAGATGCGCGGCGGAGCGATTATCCAGCTCTACTTGTTGCTGTGCCAGTGACTGCTGTTGCGCGGCGACTTCCGACTCAAGCTGCAATCGGTCCTGGGCCAATCTATCCAGCGCGGTTAGCAGTTCTTCCTGTTGGCGTATCGATTCATTCGACAGACTTTGCTCGCGAAGCCGCAGGCTGACCTCGGCTTCGTTCAGTTCATCCAATCGGCGATTGAGTACCGACTCCCGCTGCGACAGTGCGCCATCAAGCGACTCCTGCTCGCTTGTCCAAAGGCGATGCGTGTGTTCAAGCTCCGCACGCTCACTACTGAGTTTCTCTTGTTGCAATAGCAACGATTGCTGCTGAGCGGCCAGTTGCACATGCTCTGCTTGCAACTCTGCACGCCGTTCTTCCAACTCGGCTCGTTGCAGAGCCAATTGCCCTTCGGCTTCTTCGACAGCCGACTGCGCCAAGGCACGGCTGGCCGAAGTGTCGGCGGCGTTACGCTGTGCCGTCAGCTCTTCCCGCAAGTGGCGATGGTCCGCCTCTAGCTTTCCTAGACGGGTCCGAGTGATATCGGTTTCCTGATTCACATCTCGCAACCGCGTCAGCAGCCGGCGGATGCGGGCACGATTCTGCCGTGACGAATTCGTCAAGCGAACTTGCAACCGCTCGGCCAGCAGCTCAAGCTGTCGTTCACTCTCATTGCGAGCCTCTCCTAGCTTGGCAGCCAGTAGACGGGTGAAACTCGGCTTGGAGGAAGGTGTCGGTTCATTCAGGAGCGACTCTTCGCTGGACTGAGGAGCTAGCGGCTTGGCAACAGGGAGCCGATTCGTAGGAACGGAATCCGTATTGAACGCCGGACTGACATGACCACCCGAGCCGATTCCACCTACCACCTCCAGTTCGATCGGGCCGATGCCCAGTCGATCACCGATTTGCAGTGCAGCTTCGCTGAAGGCCTGACCATTGAGCCGGGTATTTGGATCCCAGCGGCGGACGACGGTCTTTTCTCGACCGCGGAGGATTAAACAGTGGACCGCGCTGATCCCTTGCGCGCGCAGCCGGAGCGTGCAGTCGCTGGCCGAGCCGACTGTACACTTGGCGGAATTCAACTTGAGTAAGTGTCCATCCAGCGAAGTGCCACGGACGCGGAGTGTCAGCTCCTCTTCGGGCAAACTCGCCAGGAGCGATTGGTAGGGTACATTTTGAGTCGATGCGGGCATGACAACCTTTTTTGGCATTTGCCAGAAACGAACAATAAGCTGCCCAGGTTCGAGCCATATTCGGAACCTGACAACGCGAAAGAATCCAATGGTGATTTAGCTTACGTCTAATACCGGGTCAAAATCGGCACTCATTCCGACAGGCCTTATATTCGAGGAACGCTGGCATAAACTGCGGAGTCTGTAGCGACCGGAACGATTTTGCAGGCCGCAAATCCTGCCGAACCGGCAAATTCAACTGGACTGCGGCGCAAAAAGTGCCGATTAACGGAAGGCGGCAGTTAAGCGTTTCAGGTTTTCTCACTCAGATGCCGGGAATGTGGATGAAAAAAACATTGGGGCAGAAAATACGGCGGGGCAGACTGCGATTTCGGGCGGAGACCTCGGATATCGGAACCGCAAGAAAACACAGGCACGCGACTAAGAAAAGTTCGTGCATTTGTTCACGAATAACAGCTCGGTCTATTTTGTGAGCGGTTCCCCCTCAAAGGTGAGGTGTAAAGAACCAACCGCGAATAATATCAATCTTACCTGGCATAAAGATTCGCGAAATTTGGCGACCCCTTTTGGGTAACTTGCGTACTATATTTTGTTGTTTTCGACATGGCATCCGACGATCCATCGCGGAGAGGAAGGGACTGGCCAGGCCGAAAAACAATCACGGACCAAGAAGGCACTAGCAGTTCGACATGGACGCGCACGGGAGGGGGGGACCTTTCGGCTAGACCGGGATCGGACAAAGAAGGGTAATAATCCTATGGCACGAAAAGACGCTCTACACAACATGCGACAAGTCCTGCTGAAACGGCGCGATGCCTTACGCAGTGCTCTGGCCGGAGACCTCAGCTTGCTGAAGGAGCTCCGAGCTCAAAGCAGCGGAGACTTGGTCGACGCCGCGTTGGATTCCGCACAGGACGAAATCAGCTCCCAGTTGGCCGAGGTGGAAAGCCGCGAATTGGCCAGCATCGAAAACGCCCTGGAGCGGATGCGAATCGGCAAGTATGGGATCTGCGAAGGTTGCAATAATAAGATTCTGCTGGCCCGGCTGAATGCCTTGCCGTACGCGACGTACTGCATCGAATGTCAGCGAGAAGCCGAAAAATACGGCTCGCTGGATGGCGGTGACGCCGACTGGGGCCGACTGCTGGATGGCGGGTCGGACAACGATTTATCGATCAATGACATCGAAATGGACGTCTCCTAAGACTTCCTCTTTACGCAGCCAACTTGGTTTGCTTGAATGCACTTGCATCGACGACGGTGTGGCAATCGTGCCCAATTGCCAGCCGTCTTGATCGCAGGTGCATTTTTTTTGGCGACTTTGCTATGATGTCGCTTTAGGCAATACCGATAGCGCTTTGTGACAACTTACATTCCTGTGTGCCACTGGCTCCGTAGACACGATTAGACGAACATCTCCGAGCAAAATTTGCTCGGCCCCGCTTGGAGGTTTAGCGCATGACTCGGCCTGATTACAATGCCACGCGGCGGTTCGTTGGACTCTTGGTGCTGTCGATGTTTTGCAGTCTGACTGCGATCCATTCGGCACAGGCACAGTTTGCTCCCATTCCGACGCCGGAAGAACGTGCCAAAATGTACGACACCCTGGCCGAGGATGTTGCCCATCTGGAACAGACGGTCGCCGTGCTGAAAAAGGTGGTTCACCTCGTCAAACCGACGGTCGTGCATATTGAAGCCGCCAAGCCAGACGAAGTCTCTGGCCGCGTTCGCAACTCCATCGAGGAAGCCGGTTCTGGCACCCTCATCGAGTACAAAGACAAGTTCTATGTCATCACTAATCGTCATGTGATTGAAGGGGCCGAGGCACAAAATATCCGTCTGAAGCTCGCCGACGGACGGATTCTCAACCCGACCAAAATCTGGGGAGATCCAGGGACGGACATTGCCGTGATGGCGATTAAAGCCGAACACCTGATTCCGGCCAGAATCGGCAACAGCGATAAGCTGGATATCGGCGATTTCGTGCTAGCGGTCGGCAGCCCTTTTGCCCAAAGCCATTCGTTCACATTCGGCATTGTCAGTGCCAAGGGACGGCGTGGGCTGGAACTTGGCAAGGGGGTCGACTACCAGGAC
>JAWXCH010000084.1:0-3073 GCA_034440595.1 Planctomycetota bacterium
GGGCGATAGCTCGCGGCAACGCTTCACATATTCCCAATCGAACGCCTGCACCACCACCTTGTCGATGAGGTTCATTTTCTCCAGCAGCTTCACCACCGTATCCGCATCGCCTCCCTTGCGTTCGACCAATGTCACCGAGCCCTTTTGAATCAAATCGATCGACTCGGTCAAAGTCGGAATGCGAACACCAGCAAACTTATCGTCAAACCAAGACCCCGCGTCGAGCTTTCGCAAATCCACTGAACTGAAATCACCAATCACCAACTTCGGCTTGCCAAAAACCTGCTCCGCGTTGGTCGTACGATCCAAGATTTCATCGTGAATCACCACCGGCACGCCATCAGCCGCATGATAGTAATCCAGCTCGACCAAATCCGACTTCGCCTCAATCGCCGATTGAAACGCCGGCAGCGTGTTCTCGGGCGTAACGCTCGAATTACCCCGGTGCGCGATGATCAGCGTCCCCGTTTGGCCAACCAGCTTCTGCGCTGGGGTCAGATCAGCTCCTAGAGTGAATGCCACAAAGCCTCCTTGAATCAGGAGGGAAAGAACGATCGAAAAGCGGTTGCAGTTCATCAAGTGCCTCATGGAATCTAACCTTCCATCACTTCGTCTTCGCGCTTCTTGGCCATGTCGCCGGCGGTGTTCTCATACTTTTTCGTCAGTTCCTGAATGTCTTCCTTCAGCTTGTCCCGTTCATCCTCGGAGAAGTCGCCATCCTTCTCTCCCTGATCGGCAGCCTTATTGCCATCGCGGCGAACATTGCGGACGCTCACCTTCGCTTCTTCCGTCAATTCCTTGATTCGCGAAACCAATTTTTTCCTGGTATCCGTGGTCAGCGGCGGCACATTGATGCGGATCACCCGTCCATCGTTCTGAGGAGCCAGACCCAGATTGCTATTCACAATCGCCCGCTCAATGTCCTTAATCGTGCTCGGATCGTAAGGCCGGACCAAAATCTGCTGCGGCTCTGGCGCGCCAACACTCGCCAGTTGCTTCATCGGGGTCAGCGAGCCATAGACTTCGACCTTCAGCGTATCGACCAACCCTGGGTTGGCTCGCCCCGTGCGAATGCCTGCCAGGCTCGTCTTAAGATGGACGATTGCCTTGTCCATCCGGTCTTCCACATCGAGCAAAATATCGTCCGCTGCCATGAATCACCCCGCCAATGATGCCAAAACCAAATACTTCGACCACGCGGCAACCGAGACTAGAGGTTCCTGCTCAGAACGCCGCTGAGCAGCGCGGTTCCCACGGCCAGAACGAGCCCAATCGAGATGATAAACAGGAGTACCCCCACCACCTGCTTCCAGGCCTCAGCGTCCTCAAGCTTCAGCTCTTGTTGGCGCGCCGGCGTCATATCTTGCCAGATATCATCTGTTTCATGGTGGTCGGTAGGATGGGCATCGGCCACGGCTAATCCCTCAAATTTGCTGAACTGATAGAATTGGAAATTGCTCACGACATTCTGACCGATTTTTAGCCTAAACGCCATGCCTTTTGGCCTACGGCAAATGGATGCCGCTCTCAGAATGCCCGCTTTTGACACCGTTCGAACTTGATTGTGGTCAGTCCGGCGGCGAAAATACGGGAACTTGGCAACGGCTGAACATCGACTTTTGACCTACTGCTATGGACTACACCGACCCGGACTTAGGACAGTTGGTCGATCTCACGAAAACCCGTTGACAGTTAAGGGTTAAGGAAAACGGGTTTTAGACGTATCCTATCCGGGATAGCCACTTCTTCCACCGTTTCCACCATATTCGTGATCAAATCGTGCGAAGCCGCGCTGCTACTTGTGCAACGTTCACGTTGCTACGGGTACTCGGTGTTTTGAATTCCGAGATGAGTTCTTCGGAACACGAGTATTTGGCGATTGCAACTCAGGGGCATCCGACGAGCCGCGTCACAATACGAACGTTATTTGACTCAGTCCGACACTGCGTCTTGGTGCGCGAGATCGACGTGATCGAAGCGCACTATTGTTACCGGTAGGCAGACCCTATTATGCAGCCAACTGCTGTTCCCTAGTCGCCTATTTGCAGGTGATCGCCATGACTCGTCGATTGGGTTCCGTTCTGTTTCTATTGGTTTGGGTTCCGGTCGCAGCCTTATCCGAGGATCGCTTCTTCGAGTCGAACGGTGTCAAAATCCGCTACGTGGTAGAGGGGCAAGGCGAGCCGGTCCTGTTCATTCATGGATTCTCAGCCGACCTAGAGCGCAATTGGGTAGGTCCCAGATTGTTCAGCACGCTCGCCAAGAGCTATCGAACGATTGCCTACGACAACCGGGGCCATGGCAAGAGCGAAAAGCCGCACGATCCGATGCAGTACGGCAAAGAGTTGGTAGAGGACGCCGTGCGGCTGCTCGACCATTTGGATGTTAAGCGTGCCCACGTCGTCGGTTACTCGATGGGGGCGGCGATTGTCACTAAGCTCCTCATTGATCATCCCGACCGACTCCTGTCGGCCACGCTGGGTGGCAATGCGGGCAAGCTGGAGGGGGCGGATTTTACTTTCTATGATCAATTGGCGGATGATCTGGAGGCGGGCAAGGGGGCGACTCGCTTGTTCATGGCGCTGCGTCCGCCTGGTGAACCGCCGCAGCCCGAGGAGCAGCTCAAAGCGATCAATACTGCCTTCATCGCTATGAATGACCAGCAGGCGCTTACGGCAGTCATCCGGGGAGTACGGCAGTGGGCGGTACCAGAGGCTCCTCTCATGGCGAACAAGGTACCCGTCCTAGCGCTGATAGGCAGTCTCGACCCACTCAAGCGCGAAGTCGACGCACTGAGTTCGCGCCTTGCCGGGATGAACACGGTCGTTATCGAGGGGGCGAATCACATGACAGCGATTAGTCGCCCGGAGTTTGCGACGGAGCTGTTGAACTTCTTAGAAAAACACCACACAAACTGAACGACAGGTGCGCAGCATGCTGACCGAGGTGATCTGATTCGCCTGCTTTTTGCGCGCGTCGGACTGACGCACTCATGAGCTCAGTAGTACGGCGGCAAAGCGCGGCACGACTATCAAAAAGTCGTCAAATTGGCAGGTTGCGATACCGATCAGAA
>JAWXCH010000085.1:0-5976 GCA_034440595.1 Planctomycetota bacterium
GCTTTAACATTGAACGTAAGCCAAATTCGCATGTCGCCTTCGGTGTTGGAATTCATTACTGCTTAGGTGCCATACTAGCCGAGACGGAAGTAGAAATTGTCCTTGCAACAATGATGGCGCGCTTGCCAAGCCTAAAATTGGCGACTCAGGAGATCCGGTGGAAACCGAGTCATCTTTTGCGGCAGCTTGAGCGACTTTCAGTGGAGTATTGATGTTATCTCGGGTAAGAACACTGGAATCGGTGATGCGGCCAATACCTATTTTGCTACTCGCGATATTCGCGATTCCAAATACAAACCTTTACGGTGCGGAAGTCTCTGATTTAAACCTCGCCACTGTGTCCCTTCGGTTTGATACATCGCCGAAAGGCACGTACTACGAGTCGACCGTGCCAGATACTCTCGACTTGGCTGAACGAGGGAGGCTCGCAGTTGGCGCATTGACGAGTTTCTTGAACGAGAAACAGGGCCATGCGCCGTACGGTCAGAATTTTCTTAATGCCGATCCACCGTACTTGGGTCGATTTGAGTACGGGCCGCCTAACTGGGGCAATATCATTGAATCCTTGATTATGGCGCGTCAGATGAGCGGTAGCGTAGAGAATCTATCCATTGACCAGCTGACGATTACAGGCATGCTTCGTGATTTGGCAGACCGCGATCCGAAGATTCCTTCCACGATCGACGTCGGCCGGTTTGCCATTATGAGTTTGCATCAGGTCGATCCACAACCAGAGTTGGTTTCGCTCTTCGACGGCCTGGCCCGTCGCGAGATGGCGGCAGCGACTCGCAATGGAATTAACGGTGTATTTTACTGGGACCCCGAGCCAGATTTGGGAGAGTCCCACATCGGCATCCAGCGGCACGGTATGACACTTTTCGTCTCTGGGTTAGCAATTCACGCGCTAAGTCGATGGTCCAAATACTCGAATCAAGACGGTCTATTAGTACATTGTCGGCAGCTTGTCGATTATGCACTCCAGCCGAAGTACTGGACGCCAGAAGGGGCTCCGAAGGCGGTCGTCGGACATGAGCACGCGCAATTCGATGGTCATCACCATTCGCAGTTGTCGTTTTTGAAAGGCGTGCTTTGTTTCGCTGAGCGAACTAACGATGTTCGGCTTAAACAGTTCGTGCGTGATGGTTACGAATACTTCAGAAAGTTTGGTTTGGCCCGCATTGGGGCATTTGGCGAAGGGTGCTCAACCGGAGACATGGTTTTTCTGGCAATCAAGCTCAGCGACCTCGGTGTCGGCGACTACTGGGAGGACGTAGACCAATATGTCCGAAATCATCTGGTGGAACTGCAGATTACGGACGCCCAACGACTTCATGCAATCGCGTCGAAAATGCCGAAGGGCCGCGGCAACAACGATACGGAAGTAGGGCCGTTAAAGCCTCAAACTGAATCGGATCGACGAGCAATCGAAAGGTCGATCGGTGCATATTGGTCAGACGGTAGTCACCCGTCAAAAATCCCTGCTCCGTGCATGCTGTACACAATTTGCTGCACAGGAAACTGCGTGCCTGCTTTGTATGGAGCTTGGGAAGCCATTGTTCGCTGCGATGAGGGAAATGCGCGAATCAACCTGTTACTGAATCGCTCATCTGAGTGGTTGGATATTGACAGCTATCTACCTTTCGAAGGAAAGGTCGTCATTCGTAACAAAACAGCGAAGTCGATCGCAGTCAGAATGCCATTGTGGGTCGACTTAGAGGCGACCGACTCACGCATCGATGGCGAGCTCGTTGGGGCTACGTGCCTCGGCCGGTATTTGGTATTCGAGTCTGTGCAGCCCAAGTGCGAAGTGACGATTACTTTTGCCGTAAAGGAAACGATCGAAACATGGACGCTCAAGTGGCGCCCCGATCAGTTCTGGCAGGAATGTACCAATCCTGGTACGCATTGGCAGCCCGGATCGAAACCTTCGATATTCACGATGCGGTTCCGCGCTAATACTCTCATCGACATTGAACCCCGCGACAGCGCTGCCGGGTTTCCGCTTTATCGTCGGGATCGGTACCGGTCCGAGCGAACACCGATGACTACAGTTACTCGCTTTGTACCCGTGAAGACTATCGATTGGTAGAAGGTGTGCGCGGTTCGCATGCAAGTTGGATTTTTACTAGGAGGCGAGGTGTCCCCAGGCAACACTTCTCGGATGGCCTACACGTTTACCGTCGCATTCATCGCGGCGGTCGGTGGGTTCCTTTTTGGCTACGACTTAAACATCATTGTTGGTGCCCAGCCATTTCTGCGTACCGCATTCCAGATGTCGTCTGCGGAATTCGGATTTGCAATTGGCAGTGCCCTTTTGGGATGCCTGGCTGGGCCGATCATCGGCGGCTGGCTCTGCGATGCAATTGGACGCAAACGCACGTTAATGCTCTCAGCCGTGCTCTTCGGCATCTCGGCGATTGGAACCGCATTGCCAGACACACTGTGGGAGTTCAATCTCTATCGCATTATGGGTGGGGTCGGAGTCGGACTGGCTAGTGTCGCTTCCCCGATGTACTTGGCAGAAATTGCACCGACGCATTTGCGAGGCAGGCTGGTCACCCTAAACCAGTTGGCAATTGTGTCCGGTGCACTCATCGCCATTATTCTTTCTCACGACCTTGCCTTACGACTACCAGAAGAGACTAGTTGGCGATGGATGTTCGGTTCTGAATTGGCGCCGGTGATCGTGTTTTTCGTCGCGTTGTTCTTCGTGCCTTTCAGCCCGCGTTGGTTAGCGGAAAAGGGCAGGGACAAAGAAGCGCTGGCCGTCCTGACACGGATCAATGGTGAAGACGTCGCGGCGGCCGAGATGGCCGCGATTCGTATTTCCTTGGCGGAAGAGGAGGGGACCTACAAAGAACTGCTGCGTCCTGGGATACGCACTGCGCTCTTTATCGGGCTTGGTGTTGCGACGCTCAACCAGTGGGTCGGATGGTCGCCAATTAGCTTCTACATGAGCACCATTTTCCAAAAAGCTGGCTTTGAGCGAGCGACGGATGCACTTTATCAATCGATTCTGGCGAACGTGGCAAACCTGCTCTTCACCATAGTTGGCATGCTCTTGGTTGATCGGATTGGCCGTCGCCCGTTATGGATCGTTTGCTCACTGCTGATGGCGATGGCCACCTTTTTGCTCGGGCTGCTTTTCGTTTTGGGGATTACGGGCTGGCCGATCTTGGTGGCGGTGTTATTGTGTGCCGCTGCTTACGCGGTTGCGATAGGCCCGTTGGTTTGGTTGCTAATTGCCGAAATCTTTCCAACGCGTATCCGCGCCCGTGCCATGTGTGTGTGTACGATTAATGTGTGGTTGATGTCTTTTTTGGTGACTCAAGCCACCCCAGTCCTGTTCGATCAGTTTGAGGCTTGGACCGGATCGCCGGGTGGAACATTCTGGATCTTCAGCGTTATCAGCCTTGTTTCGTTTTTCTTTGGAATCAAGTGGATTCCTGAGACCAAGAACCGGTCATTAGAAGAAATTGCTGGTCAGTGGCTCGTTAATCACTTATAATCAACGTTGATTTCGTCGGAGATCGTCGTTAATCCGTGAAACTGTTCAAAGTGGAATCCTAGAGTGCGTCGGGGCTTTGTATGCTTTTCATGAATCGTCGCTTAATTATCAGTGAAGCGATTGGGAGATTTCGATGAGATTCAGCCGGGACATACACCCTGCCGTGCGACTAATTCTACTCGCATTCGCTGCGGCAGTTCTGTCGATCGCCCAGCAAGCAAGCGCGGTTGAAAACCCGTACTATAGCATCGTTCCGAACACAGTTTTTCCGTCGAAGAATTCACTCTTGCCTTCCGGCAAGACCTATGTAGATTCGGTCCCCGATACGCTCGACCTAGCTACCCGCGCTGAGTGGTTCCTTCGCGGCGCCATTCAATCGATCACTCCATCGCTACATGATGCGCCGGCTGGAATTGTGCTACGCCCGGAAACGACCTTGTATGACTGCAGTCGGGGCGGTGAAAGCCATTCACCGTGTCTTTTCAATAGCTCGCCGAACTGGGGCAAAGTAATGCAGGGACTGACGCAAGCTCGGGAGATGACAGGCTACGATCGAAACGACACTGACCATACGCTTGAAACGCAGCATCGCATGATGACGAACATGCTCGACTGGGACGTTACGCTTGACCTCTTAAATCGCGGCTACCCAGGTATCGTATATCCCCAAAATGCGATCACGCCCCAAACGGTCGCGATGCAATCCTTAATTTCAGAGTGGCGGCGAGAGCCTCGGCCGGAAATCGCCTCCGCAGTCCAGGAATTTGTACGAATGCACCTCAACGTCCGGACATCCGTCACCGATTCGCAAGGAAAACGTTTCAACACCGTCTTTTACAAGGAACCCAATCCGAGTCCGGAAACGCACGTGGGCTACCTCGGTAATTACTACACCCCATTTATTCACGGCAAGGCCCTGCGCGTCATGTCGGAGTGGTATTTGGAAACGGGCGACACGAACGCCTTCGCGATGTCCAATCAGCTCTCCGACTTTGTTCGTAATTATGAGAACGGACAAATTTGGCAGAATCCAAATCCCGCACGCTTCACCGACAGCTCCGGCCCTGGGCAGTTTGTCGGGCACATTCACAGTTGGTTGCAGGTGGCAATGGGGCTCGCGACGCATGCCGAAGCGCTTCGCGTTACCAACCCCTCCAGTTCGCTCGCCCAATCGGAGCTAAACATGGCGAACAATGTTTACAACTTCGTAAAAAGCCGAACGCGAGCTGGGAAAATCGGCAACTTTGGCGAGTCGGGTACGACGGGGGACATGGCATTGCTCGGAATTAAGCTCTCCGAACAGGGTGTCGCGCTGTATTACGACGAAGTCGAAGCGTGGACTCGCAATGCCATGGCTGAGACACAAATCGATGCCCAGGCAGCCCAGCTTATTCCTAATAACATTTTCAGCCAGTATGAGCATACAAACATCGGTACGAAGGCGACGGGAATGTTCTTCGCCGACGGAACACACGTGGCCAGAATTCCCTTTAAATCTGCCGGCGGCACCAGCGATTATGCTCCCAATACTTTTGCAGGTATGTATGAAGTTTGGAACAAGACCGTCGAATACAAGGACAATTTCGCCCAGATCAATTTCGCACTCAACAAGGCGAGTAAGTATCTCGACGTTAAAAGTGATCTGCCCTATCGCGGAGTCATTGAAGCAGAAATGAAGTCTGACATCGGCCCGCTAAACTCGATTGGCGTACGCGTGCCTGGGTGGGCCGACCAACAGGCAGTCACGGTTGTGGAACGAGACCCGCTCGGAAACGAGCGAACGCTTAATGCGAACGAATGGTCGTGGCTGTCCGGGCAATATGCGATCATCAACAACATTCAGCCAGACACGTCCTATCTCGTAAAGTTTCCGATCGAAGTCTATACCGAAACCATCTACGAGATGCGCGATGCGAATGCGATCTGGTATGAAGGTTCGTATCCCTCACCGTCGGCGGGATCACCCGAGACTATCATTTCATATCAGGGTAAGTTCCGCGGCAACACACTTGTTGACATCAGCCCACGGCCCACGGGAGGTTTCCCCCGATACCAGCGGCAACACCTTGCCGGTTTACCACCCATTGATGTGTCGCCCCCTCTAGTTGATTTGACTCGTTTTGTGGTGGGGGCGGGACTACCGGGTGATTTCAACGCCGACGGATCTGTGGATGCTGCGGATTATGTTGTCTGGCGCGAAAAGCTGGGGACAACTTTTCCACTCAATTCAAATGCCGATGACACTGGCGCAAGTGCCGGGGTTGTTGACGTCGCCGACTACGATTTGTGGCGAGCAAATTTCGGGAGGACATCCCAAAATGCCAGCGCAACCTTAACCGCTATTCCGGAGCCCTACTCAGCGGTCCACTTGCTCGGTACCGCCCTCGCTTTCGCGTTTCGCGGCAGGCGCAATCGTGCAGGCTACCAATGGTTGCAAGTTTCGAAGTCACGGTTTGAATAGTTAATTA
>JAWXCH010000086.1:0-9615 GCA_034440595.1 Planctomycetota bacterium
CAGTTTGCTCAGGCTGTCGCCGGGGTCCGATAGGTATCTTTTGGCCGTGAAGTGCCGTCTGGCGGGGCAGTGTCTCCGGGCGGGGGCAATGCGATCACCCGATCGACCGCAGTCGGCGGTTGTGTCTTGGCCGGTGGCGATTCGACCGGCAGCGTCTGCATTGTAGAAGGTGGCTGCGCGGCCAGCGATGATTCACCATTTACGGGGAGTGGGGCGTCAGCAGCATTCGGCAATGGAATCGCCTTGCCGTTCTGGTGTGGCTGCTTGGCTTGGGCCTGTCCATTCCCCGGAGGTTGAGGCCGTCCTGATGGTGGCTGCGCTGATCGCGGCTGTTTGGTATTCTGCGGTGTGGTGCTTTTCGGTGTGGCACGAGGCAGTGACTGCGCGGCACGCGGTTGAGTTTGCGTGGGCCGCGGCTGCGGTGAACGACTTGGTGGCAAGCGTGTTGGTACCTGCGGCGTGCGACCGTTGCTTGCGCGTGGCAGACCAACCGCTCCGCCGGGGCGAACCTGCGGCATCATACGCGAGGCTTGAGCTGGGAGATTTTGTTTTCCTTTCCGCGGTTTTTCGGTACCGAACAGATTGGGAACGCGCTGCCCGTAGTACGCAGTGACCACAATCGCTCCATAGATAGCTCCTTGAAATGGGCTGCCGATATACGAGTGGTCAGTCATGTTCGTCAACACAAATATGGCAGAGATCGCCATCAGTCCGGCGCGAGTATTGCGGTCAATGCACTTCGCAGCTTCTGTAAAGAACAAAACTGACAGCACCAGAAAGCAGACTAAGGACAAGATGCCCGCCGTTCCCCAGGTATGAAGGAAGTAATTGTGCGAGGCAATACCACTTCCTTCAAGGGACAACATCCTACCATGGCCGAATCCTAGAATAGCTCCCCCATCGTCAAAGATCTGCCTCAACGCTTCCTCCCAAAGACCGGTTCGGTTATCATCTACCTGCGAAAAGTCTAGTGAAATTAGTGCGACAATGGACCGAATGCGATCCTCGTCTCCAACAAGAATGTTGTCCATTGCCAACAACCCAAACAACGCAAACAGAACGAAGACACCAATCAGGGCAAATGATTTCAGCAGTGTTGTAATTTTCTTCGATGCTATACCGTACACAATCCAACCGAGCAATAACGACAGAGTCGCAGCGCGCGAAAATGTTCCTAGCGTGCCAAGAATCAAAATCGAACGGCAGATAAGGGTCAGCCAGGAACGCCTGAACGGGCAGATCATCGACAGCATCAATACACTGCAGCACATCGCTCCCATATGGTTAGGGTTGACCCACAGCGAGGCAGCGCGACCAACGCCAACTACAAATTTATCGAGAAAGTCTTTGTCCACGACTTGGATCAAACCAAGAGTTGTGACCAGCGCGGTAATCAAGACCGTGCCGCGCAAAAAGCCGGCCAGCTTTTCTTTTGAAACGGCACGCAGTGCCAGCCAGGGCAAACCAACAACACTCATCGCCGGTTTAATGATATTTTGCGCGAGTTGAATCGGGTTGGCGTTACCAACTCCGGTACCGCTTACAAATCCACCGAAGAAATAAACGAGAAAATAGACCCACAGCATGTTCATTAGCACGCTACGGTCGCGAGGCGTCGTCAATGCCAATATCACGACAGAACAAATGAGGAACAGTCCCGGATAAATGTACGATGTCGGTCCACCAACTACGCCCATCTCCCGATTCGCTGTACTGGAAATGGCAGTCAGATTGACCAGGCTGACGTAATATAAGAGGACAAACGCGAATCGTGCCAGGATATTGACCGGTTCGGCGCGCGTCTCTCCGTATGCCCAAGGGGGTAGCGAAGTGTTTGATTGCGCTATGCTTGCCATCTTTCACTTTTCCACAATTGGCCTCCCTGGGGAGAGCCAATGACTCTGAAAATCCTCTAGTACTTCACTATAAAGCGCTGCGGGCCAAAGTGCTATGTTTTCCGGACCGGACCGGACCAATAACCCGTATATGAACCGCCACTTCCGAGTTATGCCGCATAATCCGTTTAGCTGGACACTACAGCATGTAGCGATCCCACCAGGCCGCGAAGACCAGCACTGCGAATAGTTCCCCGCTCCGATTGAGCCTCCAGCGCGAGGAGGGGCCAAGGACATCGCGGCTTAACTGCAGGATTCCCTGCTTATCGAGCGGACCATTGCGGACCGCGTCCGACTCTAATAACTGCTGCAATCGAGGACCAGCGGCCATTTCTGCCATCCAACTCCGCAGTGGTACGCCAAAACCTTGCTTTTTGCGATAGGCCAGATTATCTCCAAAATGCCGGGCCACCAGATGGCGGAGGACACGTTTGGGAACATCGACCTGAAACCGCTGTTCTTCTGGAATTCGAAAGGCCAGATCGGCAATCTTGCGACTGAGGAACGGCACGCGAACCTCAAGGCTGTGCGCCATGCTGGCACGATCCACCTTCGTCAATATATCATTCGGAAGGTACAACAGGATGTCAAATATCTGTGACTGTGTGACCGGAGGTAGCCCGCGAACCTCTGCTAATAGCGAATCAAATTCTGCCAGCCGGCCGGCACCATTCAACCGATAGTCACTCTCCATCACTAGCGTGCGGTGCTTGCGGGCCGGAGTCCAACCGAGAGACATGCGCCGCAACTCGTGCGGAAAGGCCAGGCGATGCGCCCATTGCTGCAAACGAAACCGTGGCGGAATCATCCTGGACGCGCTTCCAAACAGCATGGACGATAGCCAATCGGGAACGCGATCAGCCATTTTCAATCGATGCGAAAAGGCATGATGATTATAGCCGGTAAACAGTTCGTCACCTCCGTCGCCAGAAAGTGCGACGGTGACATACTCCCGCGTGACGCGACTAACCGCAAAGGTCGGCAGCATGGAGCTGTCGGCAAAGGGTTCATCGTAATACTCAACCAGTTCCGGCAATTGATCAATTGAAGTCGATTCCACGCAGCGGACGACTGGATCGGTATGAATGGCGGCGGCAACCTGCGCCGCGTATTTTCCTTCGGAAACCGACTCATCCTTGAAGTCGATCGTGAACGTCCTGAGTTTCTGACTGCTAGCCAAAGTTCCAGCGCGTGAAACCAGGGTCGAATCGATACCACCACTCAGAAATGCTCCGACCGGAACGTCCGCCACCATTTGATCGCGCACCGAAACATTCAGCGCCTGCTCAACCTCGTTGGACCAATCATCCAGTGATTTACCGGCCTGCGGCCGGTATTCGGGTTTCCAATAGCGATGCTGTTCTGATTGCCAGGTGCGCAAGTCCAGCGTCATCAGGTGCGCGGCGGGTAACTTTCGCACAGCCGAAAAAATGGATCGCGGTGCGGCAATACAATGAAAATCGAAATAGTCGTTGAGCGCCTCTTTGTCGATCTCGCGGCTAATTGTGCCAGACGCCAACAGTGGCTTGATCTCGGAACCAAAAACAAACCGCGAGTCGTTGAGGCCATAGTAAAACGGCTTGATGCCGAATGGATCTCGCGCCATCAATAGCCGCTGACGGACCGTGTCCAGAATCACAAAGGCGAACATGCCATCCAGCATGTCGACCATCCGGTCCCCTTGTTCTTCATAGAGATGAACCAGCACTTCCGTATCGGTGCGCGACACAAAATGGTGCCGATTCTCAAGATCCTTGCGCAACGACAGGAAATTGTAAACCTCCCCATTGAAGACGATCCACACAGTCTTGTCTTCATTACTCATCGGCTGATGGCCGGCCGTCGAAAGATCCTGAATGGCCAATCGCCGAAAGGCCAGGCCGGCGGAGCCGTGGACCTCCACCCCCTCGTCGTCAGGTCCACGATGACGAAGCGTGTTCGCCATTGAACGAAGCAACTCAAACTCTGGTCGCTTGCGCGGATCCCGATACACCAGCCCGCAAATACCGCACATAGGCGAAACGACTTGAAGTTATGAGGAGTGACGAAAAGTGGAGAACTTTCAACTCAACTGCCGCAGCGTCGAAACAAAAACTCGTTGCAACCAACCGAGTCCACAGTCTTGATCCGCAGCAGACTGAAGCCTCGATCGGAGAGAAAATTGACGGTCTCGGCAGGACTGGAGAACTCATAGGGCAGTCCTCCGCACCAGTCATCAATATCGCGGAAGAAGTTCATTCCACGATGCGAGTCGTACTCGCGAACATAACGGATTGGTGACTTCAATGTGAGTGTCATCTTGAGAAATAACAGGGAAATGTACAACCACTTGAGTACAGGAAACCAGAATCTCGGCGATCGGTTGCACATTCGTTTGATCTTCAACCAAGTTCTTGAAGTGCGATGTTTATTGTATAGTGCGGTTTGGAAAAGTCCGTTTTCTACCGTATTTAACTCGATTACATTCGTGACAGCTTGCCACATGTCGCCCGTATGGTGCAGCACGCCCCATGAGTGCACATAATTGTGCCGACCCAGTGATTCCAAAAACTTACGATCTAGCACCGAGCCGTGATGGATCTGCCATCGATCTTCTGGGATTTCATATTTCTGCCGCAGTGCCTTGGTACATTCCACAGAATTTGGATCGATGTCGACAGAGACAACTCGCCGAGCACCAAGTCGAAGTGCGACCAGACTACTCAGGCCACTGCCCGATCCGAGATCCAAAAAGTCGTAATCATGCAAATTCTTAAGCTTGGTAAACTGCACGAAGGACTCTTCCGCCTTCAATACTGCCTTGTCGTCGACTTCGGCTAGGAACCGCTGCCAATTGGCACCAAAGCTGAAGCTCACTTCTTCTTTGGCCGCCGCAGCCGCTTCGGTATTGAAATATCCTTCGTGCGTCTTGATCTCGCTCATGCTACACCAGCAGGTTGATGCTCTTGATACCAGGCGTACGTCCTTGCCAGACCTTCTCGCAGCGGCACTTCCGCTTGCCAGCCAATCGATTTGAGCAGGCTCACATCCAGCAGCTTTCGCGGGGTGCCATCTGGCTTGCTCGAATCGAATTCAATCCGCCCCTCGAAACCAACAATTTCGCCAATTAATTCCGCCAACTCTCGGATCGAAATATCCGATCCGTACCCGACGTTGATCAACGTCTGTTCCGTTGGCCGTTGCAAACAAAACAGCGCTGCCGCCGCCAGGTCATCCACATACAAAAACTCGCGGCGCGGTGTGCCCGTTCCCCAAACAACGACCTCGGACGCCCGATCCCGTTGTGCTTCATGAAACCGTCGCAACAGCGCCGGCAACACGTGCGAACCGTTGGGGTCAAAATTGTCCCCTGGCCCATACAGGTTGGTCGGCATCAAACTAACGCAATCAAAACCGTACTGGCGGCGATAGGCATTGCACATTTCAATGCCGGCAATTTTGGCTAGTGCGTAGGCCGAATTGGTCGGCTCGAGCGCCCCGCTCAACAGGCAACTCTCCGGCATCGGCTGCAGGGCGAACTTCGGATAAATGCAGGAGGAGCCTAACAATAATAGCTTTTTCGCGCCGTGGCGATAGGCGGCATCGATCACATGCGTCTGAATCAGTAGGTTTTCGCGGATAAAATCCGCCGGGTAGCTGTTATTGGCCAGAATTCCACCGACTTTGGCGGCTGCCAGAACGACGTACTCCGGGCGTTCCGCTGCAAAAAACCGCTCCACAGCCGGCCGATCGGTCAGGTCCAGCTCAGTGCGTGGTCGCAGAATAAGCTGATCGAAACCTTGCGATTTCAATGCGCGCACAATCGCCGATCCGGCTAGCCCGCGATGGCCTGCGACATATATCCGACTGCCAACTTGCATTGACCTTAACCTTCTGGACATCTGCGAATGCGGTGTCCGGTGATGTGACTTACCGCCTGCAACTTCCGGCCCCCTAATTCTGCTATGACTACCACTTCAGCAATTGAAAGGCGGCCTAACAACTGACCTCTGACCTTTGACTTCAATATCAGGCCATCTGGCTGCCCGTAACCTGATGACCCGCCTGTCTCAAAGTGTGTTCTTGCCGCGCCAGCTCCAGATCGTGCTGAACCATCAGACGAACCAGTTCATCGAACGAGACCTCTGGTTCCCAACGAAGCAGTTGCCGTGCTTTGGATGGATCTCCCATCAAGCTGTCGACTTCTGTCGGACGCAGGTAGCGTGGATCCAAGTTCACGTACTCTTCCCAGTCCAAATCAACTGACTCAAACGTTTTTTCGACGAAGTCGCGAACCGAATGTTGCTCGCCGGTGGCTACGACATAATCATCCGGCTCCTTCTGCTGCAGCATCAGCCACATCGCTCGGACATAATCTCTGGCATGGCCCCAGTCTCGCTTGGCGTCTAAATTCCCCAGGTATAGCTTGTCTTGTAAGCCGAGCTTGATGCGAGCGGCGGCCCGTGTAATCTTACGGGTTACAAACGTCTCACCACGGCGTTCGCTCTCATGGTTAAATAAAATGCCGTTGCAAGCAAAAATGCCATACGCCTCGCGATAGTTCTTCGTGAAAAAGTGTGCCGCCACCTTGGCCACTGCATAAGGGCTGCGCGGGTAGAACGGCGTGTCCTCGTTCTGCGGCGGTGGCGAGGCCCCGAACATTTCCGATGAGCCAGCCTGGTAAAACCGCACCTGCTTGCCGCAAGCCCGAATATGATCGCGCAAACATTCCAGCAGCCGCAAGGTACCGGTCGCGACAATGTCGGCTGTGTATTCGGCCTCTTCAAACGAGACCTTTACGTGCGACTGTGCGGCCAGATTGTAAACTTCGTCCGGCTGCGCGATCTCCATCACGCGCCGCAGGCAGGTTCCGTCCGCCAAGTCCCCGTAATGCAGGAGCAGACGCCGCCCTTTTTCATGGGGGTCGTTGTAGATTGCGTCAATCCGTTTGGTATTGAAGGTGCTGGAACGTCGGATGATCCCGTGAACTTCGTACCCTTGCTCCAGCAGCAACTCAGCCAAGTACGATCCATCTTGGCCAGTAATGCCGGTAATCAGCGCGCGTTTCATTCAGGGTCATTCTCCAGACGGGGGGATACCGCGATTCAGAACTTAAATTGTACCGCGCCTTCAGTGGAACTTAAACCACTGGCCGTTCGGTTTCGTACCACAAGCAGGCCGCCGGGCGTACGGCAATCGGTAACTTCCGAATTTTGTGCTTTATGGCCGCCGAAGACGCCGTTTTGGCCCGCGAAAGCGAAATCTGGCCAGTTGAGCCAACGAATTCGATTTATTTAGTTGCAACAGTTAATCGGGTAGTCGATATTAAAGACCCTGCTTTTGATCCCACCAACCATCGGTAAGGAAGTCCCTCTATGCCCAGCTCGCTACATCGTCGCCAGTTTTTGACCACCACCACGGCCGGAGCACTTGGTCTGGCAGGCATGGGGTATTTCTCACAATTGAAGGCCGAGGAGTCGACCTCCCCCAACGAAAAGTTGAATATCGGCTGCATTGGCGTCGGGGGCCGTGGCGAAAACAACGTCCGAGACGTGCGACATGAAAACATCGTGGCCCTTTGCGACATTGACGAATCGCGAATGGGAGATGGCCTTAAATATTCTCCGGATGCCAAGCAGTTTCATGACTTCCGTAAGATGTTGGAAATGCCCGGCATCGATGCGGTGACCGTTAGTACGGCAGACCACACTCACGCCGTGGCCGCAGCCATGGCCTTGCGCATGGGCAAACATGTCTACTGCGAAAAACCGATCAGCCACACCGTGTACGAGGCACGCACCCTGGCCAAACTGGCCAAAGAGAACAAACGTGTCACGCAGCTTGGGACGCAGATCCACGCTGGCGACAACTATCGCCGTG
The DNA here is from genome assembly GCA_034440595.1 of Planctomycetota bacterium. GTDB lineage: Bacteria > Planctomycetota > Planctomycetia > Pirellulales > JALHPA01 > JAWXCH01. The sequence goes on from JAWXCH010000086.1 coordinate 7,755, forward strand.
TGGTTGAACTGATCCAGTCTGGTGCAATTGGCCCGGTCACCGAGGCCCATGCGGTCGTGCATACTATTTGGGGAGGCCCGAAAAAGCTCAAGCATGCGCCGCTCCCCAAGGGAATCGATTGGGATTTATGGATAGGCCCAGCGCAGGAACGGCAGTATGACCGCGAGTACCACCCCGGCGGCTGGCGCTGCTGGTGGGCGTTTGGCAGTGGCGCAGCCGGAGATATGGGCTGCCATTTGCTGGATCTGGTGCATTGGTCGTTGGACCTGAAGCACCCGACCAAGGTCGCCGCGTTTGGTCCGCCGGTTGACCCAGAAACTGCGCCTCGCGGTTTGCGAACGGAATACGAATTTCCCGCCAGCGAAAAGAATCCCGCGGTGAAGGTCTTTTGGTACGACGGCGAGCAAATCCCAAAGGCTATCCACGGCCAGAAAGTCGGCGATTTCGGCATTCTGTTTGTCGGCGAAAAAGGGAACCTGTGGGCCACTTACACGGACCATAAACTGTACCCAGAAGAAAAATACAAGGACTTCACTCCGCCGCCGCAATCGATTCCGGCGTCGATTGGCCACCACAAGGAATGGACCGAAGCTTGCAAGACCGGGGGCACGACCACCTGCAACTTCGATTACGGCGGTCGATTGAGTGAAAACGTGCTCCTGGGAATTGTCGCTTACCGATCCGGGGAGGCGTTTGACTGGGACGCTACCAACCTCAAGACCAGCAGCGATGTGGCCAATCGGTACCTGCACAAAGAGTATCGAAAAGGTTGGACGCTGTAGGGTTGCAAAAAGCGTAGCAGATGCGACCTGTGCATCATCATGGTTGACTCGAACGAGAATGGGCACGCTGCGCCGGTGCCGCGCGTCCAAATGCCACCCGTGTGGCTTCCGGCACTGCGACCGATTAAACTAGCAAACCGTGCAAGTCAGAATCGCGAGGCTCCCTCGCAGTAGCTGCTCAATTTGTGACACTGGGGGAATGGGATCAATATGCAAATGCTTCCAAGATTGCGCGCGTGTCTGGCCAGTATTGCCAGGCCTGCAGCCAGTACTTTAGCGATCGGACTGCTGCTTGTTGCCGCGCTGCCAGTGGCAGCCGCTGATGCGCCAAGTAAGTTTGAATTGCTGGACGGCGACCGCGTCGTGATGATCGGCAATACGCTGATCGAGCGCGAAGGACGCTACGGGGCGATCGAATCGATGCTGGCCGCCAGCTACCCCGATCGGCGGATTACGTTTCGCAATCTCGGCTGGTCGGGAGACACTGTCTGGGGAGTCGCGCGTGCCTACTGGGAGAAACCAGACGAAGGGTACAAAAGCCTGTTCGATCTGGTAGAGGAACTGAAACCGACCGTCGTCATCCTCGGTTACGGCAACAACGAGGCTTTTGGCGGGCCGGCGAAGCTGCAGTCGTTCATTGAACAGTACGAGAAGCTGTTGACCGATTTACAAAAACACACCAAACGGATTGTGATCCTGGGACTTATTCAACCGACATGGGAGCCGACTTCCAAGCAGCACCGCCAGCAAATCCGCGAGTACGACGCCGCGCTGCAAAAACTGGCCGAGAAGCACGGGCTGACTTTCGTCTCACTGGCCGATCTCTGGCAAGATGGAAAAAAGCCTTCCGCCAAAACAGTCGGTTCCACCAGCACACTGACCGACGACGGAATCCACGGTAATACGGCCGGCTATGAAAAGCTCGGACAGTTGCTGGCATCACGATTGCAAAATCCAACGCAAACAGAACCGGCAGCAATTGCGAATTTTGACGAACTGCGTGCGCTCATCCTGGCCAAAAACGAACTGTTCTTTCATCGCTGGCGCCCACAGAACCGGACTTACATCTTCGGGTTTCG
>JAWXCH010000087.1:0-36556 GCA_034440595.1 Planctomycetota bacterium
CGGTCATGGCAGTAGTCGCCGCCGCATTTTTTGGCGGGGAATAGAAACAGGAGCAAACGGCGAAATCAGCTTGAATTGCCGTGATGAGTTGTAAAGCCGAGCCGACTACTTCTGCAGAATCAGCTTGCCATTACGGGTATGGATCAGGCGATATCGGTCAGTCCCATGCTGAATCCAGACTTCGCGCCGGCCTTGCAACAGGTCGCCAGATTGGAGCAGGCCCGGTGAGCTGGAAACGTCTGTTGACCGGTCTGACGGCACGGGACTGGCCGATGCGGACATTGGACTGGTGGTGCGATCGGAATCAGGTGAGCTGAACATAAGCGGAGGGACCAGTTGAAGTGCAAAACAGCAGGATCATGGGCAACGTGCCTAGCAGACTATCACAATTGAGATTGAGTTTCAATAGTATATTTATCGATCTGACCGGCATGAGGATTCCAGATTGAATGGCTATTATCAACAGTTAATTCAGCTCTTAATCGCCTGACTTGCAGCCCTCCATAACATGATACACAATCTCAATAAAATGGCTGTGTGGTCAATAAGCGGTTGCTTGGTGCCACAATGGTCCATTTGGTGCGTTTAGGACAGCTCGAATCTTGTTGTTACATGCCAGCTATCACCCAGATGGCCCGATTTTTCGACCTCCGCCAGTGGCCGGCTATAATACAAGGGCCGAATATTGAGTAGCCACGTACACTGGTCCTACCGAATGTGGTAAGTCCTATTTGTCAGTTGGTACTCAGCAGATCGCGGTGAACCTCTAATCTTTGGAGCAGCTAGCACATGCATCGCAAACGACATCAAATGATGTGCGACATGCTGTTCTGCGCTTTGCTGATTGCCGCTCCCCGCGCGGCACAGGCCGACATCTTTGTGCTCAAGAACGAAGGCCAGGTCCAGGGCACTCTGCTCAATGAGGATGAGAAACCCCGCAAGACATATGTGATTCAGACTCGCACCGGGGGACAGATCACACTGGATGACTCTCAGGTAAAAAATGTAATTACTCAGTCTCCGGCGGAATTAGAATACGAAAAGATTCGCTTCTCTTACCCTGACACGGTCGAGGGCCAGTGGCAGTTGGCCGAGTGGTGCCGCGAGCACAATCTGGCCAGCAAGCGAACCGTGCATATGGAACGCACCGTTGAACTGGATCCCGAACATCGGCAAGCGCGCATCACGCTGGGTTACAATCAAATTGAAGGCCGCTGGGTCCGTCGCGCGGACCTCATGAAGGAGCAAGGCTATCAGCTTTACAAAGGAAAATGGCTGTCGCCTCAGGATGTGGCCATTCAGGAAGAACGAGGCCAGGCCGACCTCGCCGAAAAGGGGTGGGTTATCAAGCTAAAGCGATTGCGCGGGCAGCTTGCCGATCGTGGCCCGCGTAGCGATGCGGCATTGGCCGAGATCAAATCGATTGTCGATCCCTACGCGGTTGGTGCTATCTTTGAAGCGTTTAAGAACGAAAACTCGCTCGATGTGCGCGATCTGTATTTAGATGTTTTATCGCGCATTCCTGCGCCGCGAGCGGTCGAAGCGATGGCGGAAATCGCGTTGGAATCAAGCAATGAAGACACCCGCGATCGTGCGGCCGAATTGCTCAAGAATGCAGACCAGACTGTCGCCGGTGTCTATTTGATTGGCGCTTTGAAGAGTCGCAACAATTATCGCATTAATCGCGCCGGCATCGCGCTAGGCACATTGCATGTCAAAGCCGCCATCGGCCCAATGATCGATGTGCTGAAAACAGTGCATCGAACGAAGGTGCAACAAGGAGGAGGTGCCGGTAGTATCAGTCCTGGCTTTAGTGGCGATGGAGGAATCGGTTTCTCAGCCGGCGGCGGACGCACAGTGATCGAAAAGAACAACGTCAACAACCAAGGGATTCTCGATTCCTTGGTCAAGCTATCTGATGGCCAGAACTTTGGCTTCAATGTGAACGCCTGGCGGTCTTGGCACAACTCACAGAAAAAAGCTGCCGCTCCAAACGCCGGTCGCCGCGATTAACGCCGTATATTATCGGGGTTCTACTTTTTACCTAAATTAGACCGATTCGATTTCGGTTTTCAACATTCGCAACTCGTTTTATGGCACGCAGGTTGCACCTACCCAATTCGGCAAGGTGCTCATGCAAAGGAGAAAACCGTGTGCAGTAAGAAACTGAATTGCGCAGTCGTCGGTGATGTCATCACTCCAACCAAGTGGGCCAACAAGTCATTGCGCGCTCACCTGATGGCAGGTTACAACTGCTATCCTGTTGCCCCGCATGGTGAAGCGGTGGAAGGCTTGCCGATTATAGCTTCGGTATTGCAAGTCCCGGTGCATTTACACCGCGTCAGCGTCTATGTGCGCCCTTCATTATTGTTGGGACTGCTGGATGATATTGCGCAGAAAGGGTGCGATGAACTGTTCTTGAACCCCGGTACGTACAACGACGAAGTGCTGGAGCGCGCCGAATCGCTCGGGCTGAATGTCTTACGCGGTTGCAGCATTGTCGATGTCGGAGTCAGTCCATCATCGCTGTAATTTGCAGCGATTCAGAAATCACTACTAACCGGTTCCGCTTAGCCTTGCAACCAGGCTGGCAATTGCCCCGCCGGAGGGAGCTTGATCACATGGACCGACGTGATATCTGGTGAGGCCAGTACTTCGGCGAGCGCTGCTGCACTTGGCTCTTGATCCAAGTTAAGTACGCCGATTGCCGAACCACCGGGCACAGCACGCCCGACCGACATCTGGCCGATGTTGACCTTATGAGTGCCAAAGATGCTCCCTACGCGACCAATGATGCCAGGCACGTCGCGATGCATAAACACCAGCAAAATGCCATCCATGTAAGCCTCAAGGCGATGATCGTCCAATTGCACCAGTCTTGGCATGTTCTGGCCAAAGATCGTGCCGGTCGCCTTGTGTGATTCGCGATCACCAATCACTTCAGCCGTGATCGTTGAACTGAACGCCGCCGTGTCTGCGCGTCGTTGCTCAACCAGTTCAATTCCTCTCTCCCGCAACAGCACCTCCGCATTGACGATGTTGATTGCTTCGTCGAGCGCTGTCTCTAGCAAGCCGGTGGCAAAGGCGGATGTCAGTAGTTTGGTATCTTTGTTCGCAACATCACCACGGTAGTGCAACACACAACGCTTTGGCACACCGCGATCAAATTGCGATAGCAACAACCCGAGGCGATAGGCAAGGTCCAGATCCCCACGCATATTCTCCAGGGTCTTGGCATCCAACGGGCTCATGTTGACCGCGTGCTTAATCGCACCGGTCGTCAAGAAATCGACCAACAGGCCCACACCTTCCACAGCGACCTGTGTTTGCGCCTCTTCAGTGCTGGCACCTAAATGCGGCGTGCAAAGCACTCCTGGCAAACCGAACAAAGGGCTTTCGGTATTCGGCTCGGTCTCAAAAACATCGAGCGCGACGCCGGCGATCTTTCCTGCCTGAACCGCTTCGGCCAGATCGGCTTCATTATAAATTCCGCCACGTGCGCAGTTCACCAGCCGGATTCCCGGCTTGAGCAATGGGATGCTCCGCCGATCGATCATGTTGCGTGTTTCGTCCGTCAGCGGCGTATGCACGGTCAGATAGTCGACCTGTGGCAATAGCGCCTGAATACTCTCGGCTGGCTCAACGCCCAGCTCTGCCGTTTTTTCGGCGGACATGAACGGATCGTAGCCAACCACGCGCATCTCAAAGGCCTTGGCTCGCTTGGCAATTGCCTGCCCAATACGTCCCAGGCCGATAATGCCGAGCACCTTTTCGGCCAACTGCGTCCCCATGTACTTGCCACGATCCCAGCGATGCTCAATCAGACTCTGATAAGCCGGGTGAATATTGCGCGAGAGAGCAAGCATCATCGCAAACGTATGCTCGGCCGTGCTCAGCGTATTGCCGGCCGGGGTGTTCATGACCACGATGCCTAGTCGCGTGGCCGCTTCCTTGTCGATGTTATCGGTGCCGACACCAGCTCGGACAATGGCTCGCAGGCGGTGGTTGCCGGCCAGAATATCGGAAGTTAGCTTCACGCCACTGCGGCAGATGGCACCGTCGAATTGCGTTAGCGCATCCTTCAGCGCGTCCCCTTTAAGGCCCGTGCGAACTTCGTATTCAATTCCCCAGACTTTAGCGGCGGCCAGCAAATCGAGGCCATCCTGGCTCAGCGTATCCAGCACAATAACACGTGGCATGCGAATATAGGGTTAAGGTGAATGTGATCTTCCCCGGCAAAGGGAATTTTGTAATCTGCTATATGGCTTGCAAACACACTAGCCATTGTCCTGTCGGAACTTTTTCATAAATGTCGCCAACAGCTGCACTCCCTCGACCGGCATCGCATTATAAATCGAAGCGCGGATGCCTCCGACCGAACGATGTCCCTTCAATTCAAACAACTGCAGCGCCGCGGCCTGCTGAACAAACGTTTTTTCTAACGCCTCATCTTGCAGGCGGAACGTGACGTTCATCTTCGAGCGGCAATCCGGCCGGGCATGCCCCTGATAAAACTCCCCATCCAATAGATCATACAGCAAGCTGGCCTTCGATTGATTGCGATCGGCCATTTTTTGAAGACCCCCAATATCGTTCTTCAACCATTTACAGATCAGATTGACGATGTAGATCGCAAAAGTTGGTGGCGTATTGTAAAGCGAATCGTTCTTCACCATCTGCCGGAAATCCAACATCGTCGGCAGATTCTCGGGCACGCGCTCCAGCATGTCGTCTCGCAAAATGCAAACCGTCACCCCTGATATGCCGGCGTTCTTTTGAGCACAGGCATAGATCATGGCATATTTTGAGACATCCACCGGGCGAGACAGAAAATCGGATGAGACGTCGGTGATCAGTGGTGCGTCGCCAAAGTTCGGATCCTCCTGAAACTGCACGCCTTGAATCGTCTCGTTCGACGTGATGTGTGTATAGGCACCGCTGGGGCTGGACTTCACCTCCCCTGCAGCAGGCAGATACGAAAAGTTATGCGACTTGCCGTTCCAGGCAATGTTAACCTCCCCTTCCTTCACAGCCTCCTGCCCCGCCTTTTGTCCCCAGGTCCCTGTTACGACATAGTCGGCCGTCTTGCCAGTACCTCGCAGGAAGTTCTGCGGAATCATCGAGAACTGCAAATTCGAGCCACCTTGCAAAAACACAATGCTGTACCCGGCAGGAATGCCAAGCAGTTCGGTCAAGAGCGCCTTCGTCTCGGCGAGGATTCCCTCAAACCATTTCGAGCGGTGGCTGATCTCTAGCGGCGAAATGCCGATCCCTGGCAGCGACAACAGATCGCGCTGCGCTTGCTCCAGCACTGGCACTGGTAGTACGGCTGGTCCGGGTGAAAAGTTATAAACTCGATCAGTCATGGTAGGTCTTCAAAGTTAAGAGTTGGTTCTGTTTCTGATATGAGTTGATCAATTTGCGTGGTGTACCAAAGCCGGTTCGGCCAAAACCAAATGCTGACTTGCCGCGGCGACTGCACTCCCTAGCGTGATAGACCACCCTAGCTCAAGCAATACAATTTCCAGTGCCGACAGTGTTCCTAAAATATCCAGCGCATCGATCATGCCAAAGTGCGCGATGCGAAAGATCTTCCCCTTGAGCTGCATCTGGCCCCCTGCCAATTTCACTCCAAACCGCGATTCCAATCGCTTCAACAGCACTCCCCCATCCACACCATCGGGCACGCTGACCGTCGTCATCCCGTCAGCCGGTGGATTGGCAAAAATGGTCAGCCCCAGCGCTTCAATTCCCGCACGAGTCGCAATCGCCAGTTGCCGATTATAGGCTACCAACTGATCTATCCCTTCGCTCTGCATGATTTTCAGATTCTCAGCCAGTGCGGCAATCAACGTATGCGCCGGCGTCCAAGGTGTCGTCGGCCCTTCACGCAATTTAGCACGATGCAGCTTCAAATTGAAATAGAATGCCTGGCACTCCACCCGGTCCATCTGTTGCCACGCTTTTTTGCTGATCGCCAAGAACGCCAGACCGGGCGGCAGCATCAGGGCCTTCTGGGAACCAACCACCAGGACATCAATCCCCCAGTCATCCGTCCGGCATTCAATTGCCCCGGCACCGCTGATGGCATCAACAACCCACAGCGCCTTGGTCTTGCCAACAATCTCCCCAATCGCCGCGACATCATGCACCACACCGGTGCTGCTTTCCATCAACGTGCCAAACACGGCCACCGCGTCCGGATGCTGCACCAGCAACCTTGCCACATCGGCCGGGTCGACCGCACGCCCCCACGCCACCTGATGCTCGACGATTTCAATTCCAAACGCGCGACCGATGTGTGCCCAGCGCTGCGCAAAGACACCAGCGCTCAGCACAATGGCCTTCCCTCCGCGCGGGACCGTATTGACCAGCGCCGCTTCCATGCCGCCGGTGCCAGAACATGCCAGAATTAACACGTCGTTCTGCGTGAAGAAGATATCTTGCAGCCCGCGCAACACGGTGGCCATGAGTTGCATGAACTCCGGCGTCCGATGATGACCCACTTGGCGCGCCAGGCTCAAGCGTGCCGCTTCGGGCACTTGAGTCGGACCAGGGGTCAAAAGTCGCGGCTTGTACATCTGCGAAGCTAAAACCGAATAGGAAGCGCAAATCGATCTGGGAGCGTGCCTTGCGTTCAAACGACCAGGCAGGAAGTCATTAACTTCTCCGACCGACTGAATTAAGCATTTTAACTTTGTTGACTTGGTTTTACGATGGGGTGCCAGCACTCCTTTGCCACGGACTTTCCCAGTGCTATGACCGTGTACCACTGGCTCCGCCAGTGCTCTGCAAATCGTCACTGCTGAAACTACCTAAACCCTTACGCAGTGGTGGCTTCTAACCTGTCAAGCAGCTTTGCAAGCAATGCCTGCGGCCTGCCCCTGCTCTGCTCGTTTCCTTCTAATTCAGCACTCCTGCCTGCCAGCATGGACAGGCTCCGCGCCTGACAAGTTCGCCAGTTTATCTTGGTCCAATTCCGTGCAATCGCTAAGGTACCGCTCGCGGGCGGCATGCGCCCGTCGAAAATCGCTCCCCGTCACCTAATTTACCGCATGGACGCACCGACTGCTGTTGCACCTCCCGTCGCTTTTATTTCTGGTGCCAGCAGCGGCCTTGGCCGAGAGTTCGCACAGCTACTGGCCGAGCGTGGGTACAGCCTGATTCTGACCGCACGGCGGCTCGACCGGTTGGATCAATTGGCGGACACTCTGCGCCAAAAACATCAGGTTCACGTAATAACCATTGCCGCCGATCTAGCCGTCCCTGCGGATGTCGAACGCTTGATTGAATCTCTTTCTGCAACCAGTCGCATCGACCTGGCAATCAACAACGCCGGCTTTGGCTACTACGGTGCCTTCCTCGGTCAACGTACCGAGCAGCTCGACGAGATGATTCAGGTCAACCTTGGCTCATTGACGCGACTGACACGACACTTCGCCGAAGTGATGAAGCAACAAGGTGGCGGGCAGATACTACAAGTCAGTTCGTACGCTGGCCTGCAACCAATCCCGCGATACTCAGTCTACTCCGCTGCCAAGGCCTACGTGATTGCACTGACACAAGGTCTGAACTACGAATTCCGCAAATGCAACGTGCGGACCAGTGTGCTCTGCCCGGGCTTCATGGCCACCGAGTTCCACGACGTGGCCCAGCATGCCAAAACCCGCGCCATGCGCATGCTCACCACCGACGCACGCCGCGTTGCCGAGCAAGGTCTGCGTGGGCTTAAGCGTGGCCAACTGGTTATCACGCCGGGCTGGTGGTATCGACTGAACAATTTCGCCCTGCGCTTTATGCCGCGCTCTGTCGCGGCGGCGCTGGCCGCTGGCATCGTCAAAAGCAAGGAGGCTCCATCCCCATGAAAAATTTAGCAGGCAAACATGCATTGGTCACCGGAGCCGCCTCTGGCATTGGCCGTGCCATCGCTCAACAACTGGCCGCCGCCGGTGCGCACCTTTATCTGTGGGATCTGGACCAGGAACAACTGACCCGTGTCGCTCACGAGATCCGCAATCCCAACGCGCACATCGTCATCGATAGCTGCGACCTGTCGCGCATCGAGAACATTTCAATCGGTTTGGAGCGGCTTTGGAAACTATGGGACCGCGTCGACCTGTTGGTCAACAACGCCGGCATTGCCTATTACGGCCCAACCGAAAACATGACCGCCGAGCAATGGGACCGCCTGATGACCATCAACCTGATGGCACCGATCCACCTGACGCGGCAACTCCTGCCGCACATGCTCAAGCTCCCCGAGGCACACATTCTCAACGTCTGCAGCATCTCCGGGCTAGTCGCCGCTGGCCGATTCTGTGCCTACCACGTCAGCAAATTCGGCCTGGTCGGTTTTAGCGAAGCACTCCGCGCCGAATACGTCCGTCGCGGTATCGGCGTGACGGCCCTCTGCCCTGGCCCGGTGATTACCAAGCTTTACGACTCGGCAATGAACGGCCGCACCGATCGCAAGGTACCCAACCCTCCGCGCTGGCTCTCGGCCACACCCGAACAAGTCGCCAAGCGCGGCATCCGCGGCGTGCAAAAAAATCGCGGCATGGTCATCGTCACACCAATGGCGCATTTCTTGTGGCGAGCCAAGCGTCTGGCCCCTGGGGTGCTGGATGCACTAAACTGCATCACACGCAAAAAGCGAAAGAAAGCCGATACATTGCCGTCTGGAAATACAACAGGCATTCAATCCGCCGCAGTCATCAACACAGTGATCAACGCGGCAGATCAATCTCAACAGCATTCGATCGTCCCCGCCCCGCACATTTCGCTGCATGCCAAGGTGGAGAAGTAGCCTTGTAGGGGACGTGCAACGCACCGCACACTCAGTTTGAGGTAGCGCAACCATTACGTCGCAATCTGCGATCGGGCGTTGCGGCTTAATCATCCGATGCGTGGAACGTACCAGAACCCAAGCTTGACAATACATTGCTGTAGGGGACGTGCAACGCACCGCACACTCCGATTGAAGTTGCACACGGATGCAGTCCAATTACCGAACGGTGGATTGCAACCAATCATCCGGTGCGTGGAACGTACCAGAACCTGAGTTTGACGAACTATCGCCGGGTGCCAGTGCTGGCTTGCCCGGCAGTGCATTTGCGCGACATGTTTAGATGATGCCGGAGAAAGTTAAACGGTAGATCGCGGCGAGCTGGTATCCAGAGAGAATGCCTACCGCGTAACGGTATTCGGCGTCGCAACCCAGCGCTGGCCGTTGGCTGGTGCCGGCATACCTGGTGCGCTGATCGCCCCGGATTGCAATGCCGCAACCCGCGCTGTCACTTGTGGCTGGTTGGGATTGACCGAGAGGGAGCGCTGATAGTTCGCCAGGGCCTGCGCCGTATCGCCCGATTGTTCGCGAATGCGACCGAGCGCCGCCATGGCACGGCTGTTGGTCGGGTCCAGTGCCAGTGCATCTACCAGACGCTTCTGTGCATTCTCTGGCTCGCCAAACTCTTCGTACATTCGCGCCAGTTCGATCTGCGGCTGAGGGTTCGACGGATTGAGCTGATACCAGCGGTCCATCAGGGCAAACGCATCGACCGCGCGACCTTGTTCGATCAGCAGGACCGACATCCCTCGATAGCAATCGGTGTGCTGTGGATTGCGCGCCAGGCACTGTTGATAATTACTTTCGGCCTGGTGCAAATCATCAGGACGGCCCGACGTTTTCCATTGGCGATGATAGTTTGCCCCCAGATTGTAATACGCATCTGCGTTGTTGGGATCCGCCGCTAATGCATTACGGAATTGTGTATCCGCCGCCTGATACTGACCCTGCTGAAACATTTGCACGCCCGTTGTGTTGGCATTTTGCGCACTCCAACTGCACCCACCCAGCGCGCTGGCCAACAGCGACCAGACGAGAGTTTGAAATGCTCGACCGCGCAACAACTGAACCGATTCTAAACGATGCATCGTATCAGGCTCCTCAAGTGCCAAGGCATACACCCGCGATTTTACAGGCGCGATCAGTGCGCAGTGGCGAATAGAGACTTGCCGACTACTGGTGGATAAGGCATGGGAGAATAGCCCGAGCAGGGCTGGCCGGCAAGATCAATCAAAAGAAAACGGCGGTCTGGCAAAGTGGAAAAACCACCCTGCCAGCCGCCGATACACATCAATATTGAATAGTCGATGTAAACCGCTTGCCACGCTAGCGTGGCCGCTTAGCGGATCGAATCTTCGGTCAGCGAGTAGTTCACTTCGACGGTAGCACAGGACTTTTGATAGCCAAGTCCGCGCAGGACTTCCAGCACTTCGCTGCAAGTTGGGAACATCCGACCGCTGGTCCGCTTGTAGGCGTCGAGTGCATGCATGAACTCGACCTCTTCATTCGAGTAATCGCGTTCGCAGGTGGTCGGGTCGATCTGCCGGCGACGGGTGACCTTGGCTCGGCGTTCTAGCTGCCGGCGTTCGACGGGAATGGTTGCGGTCGGTTCCTTGACGCGACGTTCGGTGGGGATGGTGCGGCGTTCCTTCGCGGGCTTTCGACGGTCCAGTGTCACTTTAGGATCGAGCTTCTTGGTCTTGGCCACGGTCGTTCGCCTTTACTGACTTGGGGGGGCAGGTAAGCTGCATAGCACTTTGCCGATAGGGGTAAAATCGGCAACTAGCTTGCGAAAGTGCAACGATCCGGCAAAAGGGGCGAATGCGCGAAATTATCCGGCTTGTAGGGACTGCGCGACGGCTAGCGTTCTAGCGACCTGAACGATTTTGCCGATTAGAAGGGCAGACCTGCGGCTGATACGATCAAACTACGCCATCAGCCGGAACGCGCTAGCGTCCGGTTGGGCGGTATGGCCGTATCTCTAGAACCGCCGTTAGAACCATGTGCTAGCGCACTATGGCTGATTGAGAGCAGTAAGCAGAAAGTTAGGCAACCAGTTCCAAGTTGGCACTGGCGTCCAAAGTGCTTGACCGCTGCCAATTGGCGGGGAGTGGGTCAGGGGTCGTACGCCGAAAGAGCAGATCGATCGCCGCTAACATGGAGTTGGCCACTGGACGGTAACCGTCCGCGATTCGATGTCCGAGCCAGAACATCGGCGTGTTGCCATGTTGAGCTGGCCCATGCTCACTTGGCCATTCCTCACTAGACCACGACTCACTCGACCAGTTTTGGCTGACTAATATACTGGAGCTGAGTAAGTAAGCAGAGAATTGTGTGGCGTCCGAGGAAGCAGGTGCCGGTCCCTCGTACCCAGTCGAAAACCCGGGCCGAACCGCTGCTAGACTTGGCTGAGAAATGGCGAACGGTGACAGCCCGGCGGATGGATGATTGGCCACTTGCTGTGCGCTCGGCTGCGACCAGCTAAATACCATTACGCACGCCACAATGGCGGCGGTACTTAGGACCCAGGTCATCCAATTGGCACTAGGAGGAGAAGTTGCCGCTGGCAAACTGCGAGTGAGCACTGCCGATGATGATGTGATGGAGGATGGTGTAATTGCTGACGGCGTACTTTCTGAAATAACGCCAGCTAACGAGTAAGGTTTGCATTGGCGACGCGACTGCGACAGCCCGCGGAGCATGAGCTGATACAGGTGCAGATTTTCGGCGCAGGACTGGCAGAACATGGCGTGCGATTGCAGCGGACCATCCAAACCGGGGTCACCGCGCTCGTCCAGCACCAGGTTCAGTCGTTGTTCAAACTCATCGCAATGCATCAGAAATTTCCTCCAGCACTTCGCGCTTTCGCAGTTGATCGATCAGTTCTCGACGGGCACGATGGACCCAGGTTTTAACGGTTCCCAATGGCCGATCGAGCGTGGTGGCAATTTCCAGGTAACTCAGTTGTTGCTCATGAAACAGCAGAAACGCCTGCCGGTAGTCAAAACGGACCCTGTCCAATGCACGCTGGACCTCTTCGGCCAGATTGTCCGCATCGTCCGGCGGTGGGGTTCGGTCGGCAAACTGGTCCGCCAGGGGTGTGGTGGTCATGCGACGATGGCGGGATGACAGCAAGCTGCGGCAGCGGTTGCCGGCAATCGCCATCAGCCAGGGGAGCAGCTCACGGGTTCGGTCCCAGGTGGACAGGCTGCGGAGTGCGCGCGACAGACTTTCTTGCGTCATGTCTTCGGCATCCTGCCGGTGCGAGAGCATGCGATAGCAGAGGCCAAAAATCTGGTCCTGAAACCGCTGTACAAATTCGAGCATCGCCGGCTGTTCCCCTGCCAGACAGCGATCAACGAGTCGAAGGTGACATTCGCTCAAAACCAACGCTCCTTTCGCACAAACCAGTGCCTCTCTGCGAGGGTATACCTGAGAGAGCGAAGGAAAGTTTCAACGCGGAATGAAATCCCGTGATTAAAACCGGTTCCCGGCGTAGGCACCATCGCGGCGTGCCGCCAAGGTGTGCCCGTATTCTACAGCCGTCCAACGGGCAATAGAACTGGCAAATGGGAAGAGAAAGGGGAGAAAATCAGGTAACGCCGACGGCATTCGCCGGATGGGAGACCGAGAAGTGCGGCGCAAGTGCCCTGAATGGTCCAGAGTGGCGGCCCAACGCTTACTTATGGATATCGTGCATGATATCGCACAATTCGACGGGGGAGACCTCTTCCAGCCGTTTTCCTCGGCTGGCTAGCTGCTCGTTCAGCTTAATGGCGGTTTCCTGCATTTGGGAATGCGTTTCTTGAGATCCGCCGCAGAGGACGAAATTGTCGCCACGGGTTAGCCGAGTATGGCCATCGTCATTATCAAGCCCCATCCCGAGCAACGTGGCTTTGGCAGGCTTTCGCTTAGCTGGTTTCACTGTTGAAGATCCCGGGTACCTGTTACCGCAAATCGCTGCTTCAATAATAGGATCGGCGCTACCGCAGGGTCAAGTAAAGGGACAAATGCCCTGTTAGGTGCAGTATTAGACTGAGCCGCAGAGACAGACGACCGGCCAGGGCCACCACTACCGACTGCGCAAGATCTTCTTGAGCATTTCCGAGGCCGCCTCGCGGCTGTCCTTGGACTGTGGAACGGAAGGGATCGGGGGCAATTTTCCAGGCGGGATCTTTTTAGGTCCAGAAGGAACCTTGCTGTCCGAGGTCTTGTGAGCAGTTTGGCCTTCGATCAGTGCGGCCAGTTCTTCTTGCTGCTGCGGAGTTATCTGCGTGGTGGAATTAAGGTCGTTGGCCTTGGTATCGGATGGGATCTGATTGATCGAGGTGTCTTCGGAAAGCCACTGCGAGATGCTGGTATCGTCGTCGCGAGATTCCTTGGCAACCGTGCGGGCCGCCGCATCCGCCACGCTCTGCACCTTGGGGTGCTTGGCCACCGAGACCGGCTTGGGCTTTTCGCTCGGTTTGGCGTTGATCTCCAGGACCAACTGGCCGATGGATAGCTGGTCGCCGGTCTTCAACGCGCGCTCGCCGACCACTTTTTCGCCATTCACAAACGTCCCATTGCGACTGTTGAAGTCGCGCACGGCAACCTTTTCGTTATCGATCAGAATGGCGCAGTGGTGGCGGCTGACCAGATCACTATGAGGACGAAGATGACAGTCCTCGGATCGGCCAATAATGAATTTAGGGACCGGGACAGCAAATTGCTGTCCGGCGTGCCGTCCACTCACAACTTTCAGAGTTACTTCCATAAAACCTGCCTGACAATCGTAGGGTGGTTTGATTTAAACCGAGCGAGAAATGATTGCCATACGAGCAAACACACCGCTACGAAATATTGAGCACCAGGTTAGGCTAACAGAACGTACATGGACCAAACGAGACTGACAAATACCAGACTGACTCATAGGCCCGTCGGTTTGCCCCCATCTAATCTCACGACAAACATACTAACAAGCGGTACTGACCGAGTGGCGCACCGGTTACGTTACCCCTGACGACTCAAGAAGCAACTCCCAAACTATCCGCAGATTCGCCAGAAAGAAGATAATGAAAAATATGGCGAATCAGCATTCAGACCAGAAGCGGCCCCCGCCCCTTCTACTCCTTTAATCGTAACGGTTTGCTATTGCGAAGTCAAAGTATTTTGCACCCCCTAAGTGGCGATTGCGGCAATGCACGCTGTCAGGTCGATGGCACACAGTCGTAAAAGTTTGGGGGCGGACCCACCATTTGGCAGGGTTCGTAATCTGTGTACAAAACGCAAGTCGTTGCCTCTCCCTTGTTTGCTGGTTGCGAGCACGCCGCGACCGGTGGCATCCAGTGCCCCGAAAGCTACCCTGACGTCTCACTGCAACGGCCTGTATTCGAGCACCTAACGTGCCTCAAGCCACCGCTGGCTTCCGAACTTTTCCGCCTCGATCATACGGGCACTTTCTATAACTTCGGCTAATGGGGACTGAAACACCAGTCGCAGGCCTAACTGCCGCTCGATCTGCTGGCACCACTCCTGTTGCAACTGTTGCAGATTCACTACTCGCCCAGCCAGGTCTCCGATTCCTGGCAGTTCGGGCGCGGCGGCCGAGCGCCGCAGCAGGACACTTCCATGTTGCAAGATTGCCCCTCGGTGCCGGCGCTGGGCACTTCCGGCGATTTTCCATTCCCCCCCCGCGGTGTCGGTCAGCAGCACATCGCCGGTGGCACGCCGTTGGAAGCACAAAAACGGCTGCTTGGGTTTGTCATTCGCGATCTGACTGCCATCCAATTGGCAAAGAGATACCGAGATCTGCTGCTCGGCCAAGGCCACCATCAGGGACTGGTGCATTGCTAAATAAGAGGTCTCGGGGCGGCGGGCAAGTGGATGAGATGCCGGTAGGACAAAGCTGTAGGTCAGCTCCTGATCGTGCAGAATCGCCCCACCACCGCTAGCGCGACGAACCGCCACACAATGCTCGCTTGCTGCATGCATATGCCGATTAGCGTACCTTTGAAAATAGCCAAGCGAGAGCGTCGGCTCCTGCCATTGATAAAACCGCAGCCAGGGGTGGCCCGACCTCTCGGCCTGTTGGAGCAGCGCCTCGTCAAGGGCCATGTTCCAGCTACCCGCTGCCGGGGCATCGGCAAACCAATACGCCAGGCCCGCATCGCCGCTATCGGTTACTTGGCGGTCCACTTCATCACCGGTTGGCGCGCGGCCTGGACTTCGTCCGGGCGGCTAATCGAGGTGGTGTGCGGGGCATCGTGCAGCAGTTCGGGTGACTCTTCTGTGATCCGAAACAGCGTCTCGGCAAAAGCATCGAGCGTCTCTTTGCTTTCTGTTTCCGTCGGTTCGATCATCATCGACTCGCGCACCGTGAGCGGAAAGTAAACGGTCGGAGCGTGAAAGCCATAGTCCAGCAAACGCTTGCCAATGTCCATTGCCGAGACACCACGGTCGGTTTTGAGTTTGAGCGCGGTCGCTACAAATTCATGCAGGCAGCGATCCCCTTGCGGCACCGGCAGAATATGCTTCACGCGACTGAGCAGGTAGTTAGCATTCAGCACGGCATTCTCAGACACCTGCCGCAGCCCCTCTGGTCCATACGTGCGGATATAGCAATACGCGCGAATCAGAACGCCGACATTGCCAAAGAAACTGCGCACGCGGCCGATCGATTGCGGGCGGTCAAACGCCAGTCGATAGGTATCCCCTTGCTTGTCGGCCACCTTTTCGACAACTGGCACCGGCAGGAATGGTGCCAGCACCGAACGCACAGCGATCGGACCAGCGCCAGGGCCACCACCGCCGTGTGGCCCGCTAAAAGTCTTGTGCGGGTTGAAGTGCATCATGTCGGCACCAAAATCTCCCGGTCGCGCGATGC
The DNA here is from genome assembly GCA_034440595.1 of Planctomycetota bacterium. GTDB lineage: Bacteria > Planctomycetota > Planctomycetia > Pirellulales > JALHPA01 > JAWXCH01. The sequence goes on from JAWXCH010000087.1 coordinate 15,711, forward strand.
CGAGAATGGCATTCATATTGGCACCGTCCAAGTAGACGAGACCACCCGCCTCGTGAACGATGTCGGCGATCTGCCGCACCTGCCGCTCGAACATGCCCAGCGTGTTCGGGTTGGTGATCATGAAGACCGCAAGCTTGTCGTCGATCTTGGAGCGCAGGTCGTCCAGGTCAACAAATCCCTCAGCGGTGCTCTTGACGGTGACGGCATCAAAACCGGCCATCGCGGCGCTGGCCGGGTTGGTGCCATGCGCACTGTCGGGAGCGAGAACCCTGGTGCGATGCTCCCCTTTCTGACGAAAATAGGCGGCGGCGACCATCAGCGCGGTCAGCTCACCATGCGCTCCGGCGGCTGGCTGTAGCGAGACGGCATCCAGCCCGGCGATTTCGGCCAGGATCTCTTGCATCTCGAACATGATTTGCAGCATCCCTTGCAGCGTGGACTCAGGCTGATACGGGTGCAAATCGGCAATGCCCGACATGTTGGCGACTTTTTCATTCCGCTTGGGGTTGTACTTCATCGTACAAGATCCAAGGGGGTAGAAGTGCGTATCGACGGACATGTTTAACGTGGATAGATTCAAGAAGTGTCGCACCAGATCCGGCTCGGTCAGCTCCGGCAACGGCGGCGGCACGGCGGCAACCGACTTGGCCGGCAGCAATGAATCAACCGGAGACTCGGGCACATCGAGCGCCGGTAGTGTCATGGAGCGGCGGCCGCTGCGCGATAGTTCAAATAGGAGCTGAGTGGAACGGGTATTTCGCATAGTTTTAGATCGATCGTTTGCTAGTAATCTTTCAGTGTGCCACTTAACCTAGTGCTGCGTCACAGTTAAAAACGGGGATTGGACAAATCAGCCGCATGGCGCGAGCCACCGGTTTTTGCGCTTCAACCGTGGGCTAGCGCCCAACGGCTAATACTGGAATTAATCTGTGCCAATGCACTAGTCTAATTCTTATCGCACACTGGCCGTTGCGCGCCTGCTGGCGGTGGGACGCTTGGCACTTGTCAACACATTAACTAGGCCATCAATTTCTTCACGCGTTCGCTTCTCCGTGACGGTGATCAGCAGACAATCGCCCAGGTCTGGATACCAGTCGCCAAGTGGCACGCCGACAAAGTACCCTGCTTCCAGCCCAGCTTGCAACAGGCCGTCCACATCACCGTAGCTGTCGCGAATCACAAACTCCTTGAACGTGGGCCGCTCGAAAGCGAGCGAGAACCGTCCACTGGCGGTGATTTGTTTGGCCGCATAACGCGCCTTTTGCAAGCACGAATTGGCCACCTCGCGCAATCCTTGGGGGCCAACCGCCGCCAGGTAGACGGTAGCGCGGAGGGCGAATAGACCTTGATTGGTGCAGATGTTGCTGGTCGCCTTCTCGCGGCGAATATGCTGCTCACGCGTTTGCAGAGTGAGTACCCAGCAGCGTTTGCCGCGACGATCGACCGTTTGACCGGCGATGCGGCCTGGCATGCGGCGCACGAACTGTTCGCGGCAGGCCATGATGCCAAGGTATGGGCCGCCGTATTGCATCGGCGTACCGAGCGATTGCCCTTCGGCAATGACAATATCCGCCCCGTAGTCTCCGGGACGGGTTAGCAACCCCAGACTGATCGGATCGACGGAGACCACAAACAATGCCCCGCGATCATGCGCGATCTTGGCCAGTGCTGCGGCGTCTTCAATGGCGCCAAAGAAGTTTGGCTGCTGAATCAGCACGCAGGCCGTTTCGTCGTCCACTGCGGCGGCCAACTCTTCGGGGGAGATCGTCCCCTCAGGAGTGCCAACGGTGACTAGCTCCGCACCGATGCTGGCAAAGTACGTTTCGATAATCTGGCGATATTCGGGATGCACACTGGCCGCGGTGACCACCTTTTTCATCCGGCGCGTGGCCGACATCGCCATCAGGACCGCTTCGGTTGCGGCACTGCCCCCGTCGTACAAGCTGGCGTTGCTGACATCCATGCCAGTGAGCTGGCAGATCAGCGTTTGGTACTCAAAAAAGACCTGCAGGTTCCCCTGACTGGCCTCGGGCTGGTACGGAGTGTAAGAGGTATAGAACTCACCGCGTGAAGCGACGTAGTCGACAATCGATGGAATAAAGTGGTCGTAGCTCCCTCCACCCAGGAAGCAGACCTTTTTTTCTGGCGAAGCGTTCTTAGCGGCCAACTTGCCCAAGTGGGACAGCAGTTCTGGTTCACTGAGCGCCGGCGGAATATTCAACGGGCGATTCAAACGCACATCGGCAGGTATCTGCGCGAACAGTTCTTCGATCGATGATACCCCGATCGCGGCGAGCATGGCCTGTTGGTCTTCGGCCGTGTTGAGCAAGTAAGACATAGGTGCGAACAATCCATTAAAAAAAGCAAAACTGAACTGCTAAGCAGGACATCCTGTTTCGATACGCGACGTGATACACAGAGGGTCGCAGATTTTGCGAAATACGGTCACGACTCGCGGGCGACTAATGCCCTTCTTCGGCACACTGCTTCTGATAGGTGGAGTAATCCATTAACTTGGAAAGCGAGCTTTCATCACTCAGCTTGACTTTAATCGCCCAACCGGCACCGTAGGGATCCGAGTTGAGTGTCTCCAACTGATTAGGCAAGGCATCATTCACAGCAACGACCTCTCCATCCACCGGACTATACAGATCGCTGACTGCTTTGACCGATTCGATCTCGCCGAACGAATCGCCGACTTTTACTTTGCGACCAACCGGAGGAAGCTGCATAAACACCAGATCGGTCAATGCCTCGACAGCAAACTTCGAGACGCCGATCGTGGCGATCTTGGCACCGCCAGAACCTGGTTCAATATGGACCCATTCATGCGTCTTGGCATACAGCAGCGATTCAGGTGACATAACAACTCGCAAGGTTGAGGATACAAAGTTATTTTTTGCGTGAGTAAAACGGTAACCGCACTACACGAGCAGCCGTCAGGCCGCCACGGATGTCAATCTGCAATTCGGTGCCAACGGCGCTGAATTCTTGTGCGACGTAACCCATCGCGATTGGACGGTCGAGTGTTGGCGAAAACGTACCGCTGGTGATTTCGCCAATGGCCGCATCCCCTGCAACTGCTTTGCCAGCCAATATTGAATAATGCTCGCGTGGCACACGCTTGCCGGTCAGTTCCAAGCCGACTCGCACTTGTGGCAATGGAGACTGCCTGGCTTGGAGCAGTGCCCAGCTACCACAAAACGAACGCTTCTCCAAATTGACGGCAAAATCCAAACCGGCCTGGAGTGGATTAATCGACTCGCTCAGTTCGTGCCCATACAGTGGCATGGCCGCTTCCAGTCGCAACGTATCACGACAACCGAGGCCACAAGCGCGGGCACCTTGATCTTTTCCAGCGGCTAGAATCGCTTCCCAAACTTCCACGGCACCGTTTTCCAGGACAATTATTTCATAACCATCTTCGCCGGTGTAGCCCGTGCGGCTGACCAGCGCGGGCCAGCCGGTTTTGGTGGCCGCATACATTCCGTGGTAATATTTCAGGCTGTGCAAGTCGGCGTCAAACAGCGGCTCGACCAACTGCCGCGCGAGTGGACCCTGCACGGCGATCATGGCATAGATCGTGGTCAGGTCTTCCAGCTTTACGTCATCGCGGCCAGCCAGCTTATCGTTCAGCCACTGGACGATTTTTTCGCGATTGCTGGCGTTTACCACCATCACAAAGTGATCGGAATCGACCAGATTGGCCGGGTGAGCGACTGTTGGTGCCGGCAGACGATAAACGAGCACGTCGTCCAAAATGCCACCAATATCGTTTGTGACCAGCCCGTAGCGGATCTGGCCAAGCTGCATGTCGGTCAGGCGGCGCGTGACCACTGAATCGAGAAACTCTGCGGCACCGGGGCCAACAAATCGGAGCCGTCCCATGTGCGAGACATCGAACAGCCCGCAGGCGGTTCGCGTGGCGGTGTGTTCGGCGACAATCGATCCATAGTGGACCGGCATCGACCAGCCGGCAAAATCGACCATGCGACCACCGTGGGCCTCATGCCAGGCGTGCAACGGTGTTTGTGCGAGCGATGATTGTGCCAGTGATGCGGTCACGGGTGCAGTTGCCAAGGGAACAGGCTCGGTAGTTGGGCAAACTGGATGCACGAGCGAGCCGGCGCATCGCCGGACAGGCGGCCGAGACTCGAGCCTCGACCGATGACCGCAAAATTGCCAGTCCGTGACGCGCCTAGATGCCAAAACAGCAAACGATCTTACGATCCGTATTGTAGCGGGATACGGTGCCGTTGCCAGGGGTCCGAGTAGCGGCCTTGCACAGTGTGATTTTCGCTATTCGCATTCCCGGGTGTTAGCGCTTTTTCTTGCGCGGCAGCGGGCCTTTGCTGCTGCTTTTTTTCTTCGGGCGACTGCTCGCTTTTGCTTTGCTGGCAAATTTGCTGGCAAACTTAACGGCGGTCTTGCCTCGTGCGGGCTTCTTTCCCTCTGCCGCAGCAGGCGCTCGCTGCATCCGATCGACCAGACGGAAGTCGAGTTGTCGGCGGTCCACGTCAACATGCGCTACGGTAACACGAACCATATCTCCTAATCGGAATGAATTGCCAGCACGGCGTCCGGTCAAGGTGTGCGCCTTGCGGTCGTAGGTATAGAAATCATCTGCCAGCGAGGTGACGTGGATCATACCCTCGGCAGGAAGCGCGATACCTTGGGCGAATAGCCCGAACTCTTCGACACCAGTGATGACGGCATCCATCTGGTCACCGATTCGGGTGCTCAAGAAATTCAGCAGCTTCAGTTTTGTCAGTTCGCGCTCGGCCGCTTCGGCCCTGCGCTCGCGATCCGAACAATGCTCCCCCATCACCACCAGTTCGGCGTAATCATTTACCGCGCGCTTCTTGACTAGCACTGCCTCGAACAATCGATGCACCGTGAGATCCGGGTAGCGGCGAATGGGGGAGGTAAAATGGCAGTAGGTCTCGCTGGCCAGTGCATAGTGCCCCTCGTCCTCTGGGCTATAGACCGCTCGCTGCAAACTGCGCAGCACAGCGTAGTTGACTGCGTGCTGCTCTGGCTTGTCCTTCACCATCTTCAATACGCGTTGCAGTTCAAAGCGACTCTCGAGACTTTCGATCTTAAAGCCGAGTCCAGTAACAAAATCAGTCAGGGCAATCAGCCGCCGTGGGTCTGGATCGGCATGCACCCGACGCAAAAAGTGGTACCCTTCTCGCTCCAGCAATTCGGCCACCGCTTCATTAGCGGCCAGCATGAACTCTTCAATGATCTGGTGACTGACGGTGTTCTCAACCACATGCGCACCGGTTACCTGACCTTGCTTGTTCAGGTCGACCTTGACCTCTTTCATGTCCAGTTCCAACGAACCACGACGCATGCGCCGTGCGCGTAAGATCATCGCCAGTTCGTGCATATCCGAGAGCAACTGATGCACCTGCGGCGTGAGCTTGGCCTTCCAGGCCTCGCGATCGGCCAGGTACTCATCCACCTCTTCATAGGCAAATCGTCGGCAGCTTTTGATGGCCGCCGCGTGCGGATCCACCACGGTGACCTGCCCTTCGGCAGTAAACTCGATAAACACCGTCTTGGTATAGCGGACACGGTCCGGTTGCAGACTGGCCAGATTATTCGAGATAATTTCCGGCAGCATCGGAATCACGCGATCTGGCAGGTACACGCTGGTCGCGCGGGAAACGGCCTCCCGGTCGAGTGCCGTTTTTGGTTGCACAAAATGCGACACGTCGGCAATGTGTACGCCCAGTCGCCAATGGCCATTGTCGTGACGCTTGAGTGAAATCGCATCGTCAAAGTCGCGTGCGTCGACCGGGTCGATCGTAATGATCGTCTCGCCGGTAAGATCAATGCGATGGCCGCGAATCGACTCGTCGAAGCGCTCTGCCTGCTTTCGCGCTTCTTCCAAGGCATCCTCGGCAAACTCTTCTGGCAGGTCGAATTCGCGAATGATGGATAACGTATCGACACCTGGCGCGCCGCGCGCACCGAGGACTTCGGTGATGACCCCTTCGCCGTCATGAAACTGCGACGGAAAGCGGACCATCTCAAACACGACCTTGTCGTCGATTTGTGCGTTCTTGGCACCTGGATCGCCGACCAGCACCGGTCGCGAGAAAACCTTGCCGTCTACCTGCACGTAGGAGTTGCCCGCCTTCTCCAGATAGGTGCCAACAAACTGGTGCGTGTCTCGCTCAAGGATCTCGACAATTTCGCCAACCGGATTCTCGCGGCGAATGTCGCGATTCTTATTCAACCGCACCAGCACCGTGTCGCCACTGGCGGCATCCATGGTGCGATCCGCCGGGATAAAAATATCCAACTTGCGATCACTCCCTGCTGGTGAGCCACTTGGGCGGACGTAGCCGCTGCCAGACTGCGTACGGCGAAAGAGTCCTGCCACACGGTTGCTAGGGATGGTCAGTTTCTTGTCCGTCTTATTGTCACGGTCCTTGAACTTCAATGTTGGATCGGCAGCTTCGGCATCTGGCCGTGGTGCTTTGTGCTTCTTGACGCGCGGCGGCGTATCTCCGTTGGCAGATACAACTTCTTGCGCAACGCCGTCAACGGTTGTACTTTTGCCAATCGCGGCAGCCCGAGCTTGCTCTAGTGTGGTTGACCCAGCCAGAACAAGATGGTTCTCGCCGTACTTCAAGTGGCCATGCTTGACCAGCAGCTTCACCGCTTTTTTTACCTCGCGATGGCGATCCTCGGACAGCTTGAGTTGTTTGGCGATACCGCGCGGCTTCAGCGGACGATAGTCGGGTCGGTGGACATGTGCCAGGATAGCCTCGGCAAGTTCATTCAGCATAAGATGTAAGTTCCTTGTTCCACGATTGTGGAAAGTCATAAATAGTTTCGCTTTCAATCCTTACCACCAGCATAGGCTTCAGTGTACTCGGAGGAGACACTGAGCGGATGCGGTCTATTGGAGAAAGTGACGTTGATTTTGTGTAGGCCCGACAGACAAGCACAGCTCGTCGACGCCGCTTACACTGAGAATAGAATCGAAAGTAGGCAATCAGGACGCTTTCGACTTTACAGTTGATAATTCTTTCAACCGCTTCACAAAATATGAAGGGTTCTTGGAGATTTCGTCCATCATACGACACGCCGCACCAGTGGGAGGTTTCAAATTTTGCTCCCAGTCGCGGACAGCGCCTTTTGAAACACCAAGAAACTGCGCAAAAATCGGCTGGCTTGCACCAAGTAACTGACGCACTTTCTTGACATCATGCCCTTTGTATTGCTTGGGCTGAAGGTCGAGCCGCACGGTGCGGCAAGTGAATCGTTTACTGATATCCTCAGTAACCGCCAGGGCATCGGTGAAATTTTTGAGCCGTCGCAGAATTTCTTTTCCGGTCGATGACATTCTCATCTCTCCTTCCGTCGCGATTGTTTTCTAGGAATCGCGCTCTGCAAGATATTTTTCGACAAGCGCCAAATAGCTTTTAATTCCCGCCTTCTCTGCGGCTGTGAGGTTGTCCTGTTTGGACTTTCGATACGCCATGATCAGCATGATGGTCCAATGCTTTGGAAAATAGGCATAACAAACGCGGATCCCTTCACTTTTGCTCTTGTTCCACTTTGCTGGAACATACCGGGCCTTACGCAGTCCTCCTGTCCCTGGGATGATCGGAGCAAAGTCTGGAGCGCTCATCAGGTATGTCTGCAGCTCCCAGAGGTCATTCTCAACGTCTAGCCCTAAGTCACTCCAGTCCTGGCAGAACTCATCGGTTTCAACAAAATGCAGCAGGTTCATGAGCCGAGACCGATCCGTTCGCTACCTTTCCAAGCGGCTTTTTGAACCCGGTATCGGTGTTTTCGGCTGGTCCCCATTCCAATCAAGTGTACTGCTGAGCAGTACAAAAGTCAAATTGACTATCTCCGACTTGTCTCGCGATATAGCAACTGCTGGCGTTTTTTTAGAAGAATTTGCCCCTGCTTCTGCCGATATTCAAGATAAGCCCTGCTGCGGTTCACCTTTCGCAAGCTCGCGTTCGTGAACTGCCGTTTTCCCACCTGGCAATTGTTGCACACTTTACACTGGCAAGGACGCCTATGTACTGCTCTGAATGCGGTTCCCCCGTTCGCGGCAAATTTTGCTCACATTGCGGCACAAAACTGGATGGTGGTGGAGTTGCCACCATCGATGAACCGATCCTGGCCGAGGCGATCGTCGACCTGGAGACCGAGGTCCAGTACGACGTGCTCATGCAGTTGCCCGAGTTCCGCTCCAAGATTGAGCGCCATGCCAAAATGGCCAAGAAGGTCATCTCGGGCGAAGAATTTTTGCGATTCTTTGACAAGGTCTATCCGACCGGGATTCCCTTGGACAAAGTGGCCGCGTTTGTGCAGCCACTGTACGCCTCGTGGGGCATCTCCCTGGAAAAAACACAAAGCCAGGTTTTGCGCATGCCGGTCGCCCGTGCCATGCTGCGAGTCCTCTGCTCGATGGCACGCAACAATCAGGTGCTGCGCGATGCACAGCAAGCGACCGACGGTTGCATGTTTCGCGCGACTCTGCAATCAACGCTGTTGTCGCTCGAAGGTGAAGTGATTGTTGTGGTTCGCCGTGCCCCCGCAGGAACCGAAGTACAGGCCGCGATCAAGATTCCCGGTGCCTGGTACGACTGGGGCAAATCAAAGCGTGCGCTGGAGTTGCTCTTTGCCGATCTGCAAACGGATCCGGCGTGAAACGGTAGCTCATTGTTGATGCAGCCGGCACCACAATATCTCTGTGCTAGTTTGCACACCCTCACCCGTCGCTGGGGCGACGGCCTCTCCCGCCAGCGGGAGAGGTGAAGAATTACGACCGCGTTTGCAACTCGCACGCTCAGCCGCGCGGCTAACGCGCTTCATATTCTACTTCGCCACTTCGCTGGCCTTTGTTCCCTTGAACAACTTGCGATTCAAGTTCGGGTGGTACTGCGTCCAGGCGCTGTCGACATTGGCGTCGTCGCGCATCAACTGCTCAAAGTTGTGCAGCTTGGCATCCAGATTATCCAGATGGTGCAGCGCAATCGCCTCAAGCGTCATCGGCAACTTTGGTGCCCCGTACGCATACTCGCCATGATGGCTGACAATCATGTGTTGCAGCCGCAAGACCGTCTCCGTCGGAACAGGCTCGCCAGATAGCTCCTCCACCTGGCGGAGTTTTTCGTGCAGGATGCCGACTGCCAGGACGGTATGACCAATGAGTTGACCGGCATCGGTATAAGCCAGACCGCGATCACTCGTTAGCTCGTCGACTTTACCCAGGTCATGCAAAAACGCTCCCATCAACAGCAGTTCCGCATCGAGTGCCGGGTAGTGATCGGCGATGAGCGTAGTCAGTTCCATCAGACTGAGAATGTGCTGCAGCAGTCCGCCGGGATAGGCATGATGATTCTTCACGCCGGCCGGTGCGCGCGTAAACCGCTGCATCAACTCATCGTCAGAAATAAAACACTCGGCCAGATTCAACAGCGCCGGGTCCTTCATACCGCGTAGCAACTCTGCCACGCGACGCGCCATCCGATCGATATCGGCCGGGGTCAAACAGGCGTAGTCCGTGTAGTCGATTTCGTCTTCGCGTGCTTTGCAAATATTAGAAATGATGAGCTGCATCGCTCCCTGATAGAGCTGTGCATTTCCCTCGACACGAACAAAATCGCCGTCTTCAAAGCCGCGATAATCCCCTTCGTCAGCATTCCACATGTAGGAGCGAATCGCCCCGGTGCGGTCGGAAAGCTCGACTTGCAGGTACAAGTTCCCATTTCGATTCGGGCGAAGCTGCTTTTGAGAGGCCAAAAAGACCTGATCGACCGGCTCCTGGTGAGCCAATTCACTGACGAAACGTCGAGCCATCATAGGGAGTGCCATTCAAAGAGGTGTCGGTCGAAAACCATCAAATCAGCAGGACGAAGCCGCGTTTGTCGCACGATCCCGGTCCCCAGTGCAGGGGCCGGCGTGTCAGCCTGACAAGAGGTTCCGGCGGGAAACCCTTGATTCTAAGAACGCGGCAGCCATCCAACAAGGCTCAGAATGCGGGGTGCCAATCGGAGGGCAGGGAACCGCGGGAATCCTGCCCCCGGCAGCCTATTGCCGGCAAACTCGTTACAGCCGCGCAGCTTCCCTCAGATTCCCTTCCCTGTGTGGATGATCCAGCTAAACAAATGCCCGGCGATCGGCCGACTGTCTTTATAGCACTTGGACTGGCTCGTGCCGGGATGGTTTGTAGCACGGCCGCTCGCCCCCCTTCTTGGCCAGTCGGTGCCTAATCGCCAGATTGCATTCGGTTACCTTCCCGCTGTAAATCCCGTTCGGATCCCTCCGCCATGCTAACGAATTCTCCCTTGCTTGCGCGTCGCGTTCAAACGGCCTTGGAAATGCATCCCAACGTACCGGCTCGCCAGTTGCGGTTTGAAACCAGCGAAGGGCGTGTCGTTCTGCAAGGGCAAGTGACCAGCTATTATCAGAAGCAGATGGCGCAAGAAGCACTCCGCCGCTTGGACGGAGTGGATCAGATTGATAATCAATTGGTTGTACACTGGTAGACTGCGGCGCAGACCGCCGTGTCATTGGCTCTGCCAAAGAGCGCAATGGTTGATCTGTGGATCGAGCGCCTCAAAACGGCGGATCCAATCCGCGCTTAGCGGGGTTGACTCGGTCGATTACCGTTAACCGCATCGCCGCGGCTTTCAAAACAAGGCAGTGCATTGTCTAAGCGGCACACATGCAACACTGCCTGATTCTCGAGCGATAATCCGGACAATCGCAGCACGCCATTGTGTGAATGAACTCGCTTGCTCAATCGCACCAACTGCCCGATCAGCCGGCTGTGCAATAGTGGCACCCCTTCCAGCTCCAGCACCAATCGATACGTGAAGCTCTGTTCAAGTACTGCCCAGACTTGATCGGCGAAATTCGCCACGTCTTCATCGTGGTACGCATTTCGATTGTCGTGGTCGTGCGGTCGAGCGCGAACAAACACCCAGTCTGGGCCGCGTTCAACTTCCAGATTCCATCCTGCTATTGTAGGTAACATTCGCTTCGCTCCTTGCGTCTTTTAGCCTTTGGCCGAATGGCCGTAGTGCAACTCCCGAAGAATACTCCCAGGAACCATCTTATGGTCCGCCAATCGTTTTGCAAAGAATAAAGCGGTCCTTATTTGGCCCCTAGCCATTTGGACGAAAAAAACCGATACTAACTCGCCATGCGTGCTAGCACGCATGTGGAATGCATCCCTCGCGAGGTAGGCCAGGTAGCTGTGCAGCTTGTTCGTTGATGGGGCCTACGAATTGACGCGCGACTGGTAATGTCCACCGCATATATGTTCTTTCCGATTAGAAACCACTTCCTTTTTGCAGGTACACCATGTCTCGTTCCGGCGCTGTGACATTCAAAGGCAATCCACTCACCCTGGCAGGCAAAGCAGTCGAAGTGGGCCAAATGGCCCCTGACTTCAAGCTGCACGCTTACGAGTCTGGCTCGATGAACACCATTACGCCGGGCGACTTGCGTGGCAAACCAACAATCATCAGCGTGGTTCCTTCGCTGGACACCCCAGTCTGCCAGATCCAGACCAAGAAGTTCAGCGAGTCGCTGGCTAGTTACGGTGACAAAATCAATGCCTTGACCGTCAGCCTGGATCTGCCATTTGCCATGAACCGCTTCTGTGGGGCTGAAAACATCAAGTGTCTGCGCAGCGGCAGCGACTACATGGACCGCAGCTTTGGCCAAAACTGGGGGATGCTGATCGAAGAGCTGAAGATCCTGGCGCGTGGCACGTTTGTGTTGAACAAAGATGGCAAGGTCATCTACGCAGAACAGGTCAAAGAGGTAGCTGAGGAGCCGAATTATGATGCGGCACTGGCAGCGCTGAAAAGCCTGGCAGGATAGGTAATCCCCGTTTTTGGTGCGTGGCGCGCATTTCGCGCGTGGGGTACATCAGTTCCGAGTGAAAATTTCGAACTTTGCAATTCAATTGCATGATTTTACTTCGGTAGCAGTTCGTTTATCCTTGCCGAGGCAGCTTTCAGTGCCTCGGGTAACTTGGCCGGATTCTTGCCGCCGGCCTGAGCCATATCGGCACGTCCACCGCCACGCCCGCCGACGACTTCGGCAGCCGCTTTGATCCATTCACCAGCGTTCAGCCCACGCTCTTCCAGATCGCGCGTGATGCCGGCCACGATGGTGACCTTGTCGTCATCGCGATTGGCCAACAGCACGGCAATCGGTGCGGCCGTTTTGCGAAGTTGATCGATCAGCTCGCGCATCCCTTGCGCTGCCACGCCAGGCGCTTCGGCCACGATCACCTTCACGCCGCCAACCTTGCTCGACTCTTCCAACAACTTCTCAGCCGAGATGCCGGTCGCCTTGCCGGCGGAGAGCTGCTTCTTCAGTTCGCGTACTTCCTTGGCCAGCGCTGTCACGCGCGTAGCCGCTTCGCTAACTGGCACACGCAGCGCCGTAGCGATTTCCGACAAGGCAGCTTCGCCCTGACGAATTCGATCTAGTGCTGCACGACCGGTCACTGCAGTGATTCGGCGCGTGCCGGCGGAAACACTCTCTTCGCCAATGACTCGAAATAAGCCGATCTGGCCCGTGTTGCCGACATGTGTTCCGCCGCAAAGTTCCTTGCTAAACTCGCCCATCTGCACCAGGCGAACCGTGTCTGGGTACTTTTCGCCAAACAGCATCATCGCACCGGTCTTACGGGCCTCGGCCAGCGGCATGTAGTTCCAGCCAACCGGCTCCGCATTGGTAATGCGATCGTTGACTTCATTCTCAATTGAGACCAGCGTGTCATGATCGATCGAAGCTGGGTTGGCAAAGTCAAACCGCAGCCAGTCATTATCGACTTTGGAACCCTGTTGCTGAGCATGTGTGCCCAGGTACTTTTGCAGCGCGTGATGCAAGATGTGCGTTGCCGAATGGGCACGACGAATTCCGCCACGGCGAGTTTCATCGACGACGGCGTTGACGTTTACATTGACCTTCAACGTGCCGTTGCGGAGGTGTCCCTGATGCAGAATGAAGCCTTTTTCCTTGAGCGTATCGATGACTTCAAATTCAAAGCCGTTTCCACTGAGGGTGCCGACATCACCGGTCTGGCCGCCGCTCTCGCCGTAGAACGGAGTCTGATCCAGCACAACCGTGACTGGTTGCTCGTGCCCGATTTCGTCCATCGTTTCGCACAATTGTCCTTGCGCGATGATGCCGATGATCTTGCCGCTGGCGGTCAGTGTGTCGTAGCCGAGAAACTTGGTCGGCTCGTTCGTCTTGGCAATCGAGTCGATCGGGCTATGGGTAAATACATCTGCTACGACGCCACCGCCCGACTTGATGCCATGCTCATCCATGGATTTGCGAAAGCCCGGCCAGTCGAACTGCAAATTGTGCTCGGCAGCCAGCGTTTCTTGCAACTCGGGTGGAAAGCCATAGGTTGTGTAGAGCGATTGAGCCTCTTCGCCGGCGATGAGTGAACGCTTCTCACGTTTCATGGTCTCGAACATGCGCTCCAGCCGTTCCAACCCGCCATCTATCGTGCGCAAGAAGTTCGCCTCTTCGCCACGAATCACCTGCTGCACGCGCTCAATGGTTTCGCCCAGTTCTGGATATGGCACCTTCACCATCTGCGCCACCGTCGGCACTAGCTGGTAAAGAAACGGCTCGCGACGGTTCATTTGATGGCCGTCCAGCACCGCTCGTCGCAAGAGCCGCTTGATAACGTAACCTTGCTTCTTGCTATCGGGATAAACATTCTCATGCACGGCAAAGGCACAGGCGCGAACGTGATCCGCAATTCGGCGCAACCGGCGACCGGTGTCGCTCTTGGGATCATACTTTACGCCGCACACTTCTCCGGCGGCTTCGACGAGTGGCCGCAGCGTATCAATATGGTAGTTCGTCTCGACTCCTTGCATGACTGAGGCGATTCGTTCCAGCCCCATGCCGGTGTCGATGTTTTTGCTCGGCAGTGGCCGGAGATTATTCGGCGGCTCGCCGACACGATTGAACTGCGTGAAGACAAGATTCCAGATTTCGACTTCGCCACCGGTTGGTGGGTGAAAGAAAATCTCTGAACATGGCCCGCAAACGCCGTCCGGGCCTTGGCTCGGTGCGCCGGCCGGCCAGAAGTTATCGTCTTCCCCCATTCGCACAATGCGGTCGGCAGGAAGCTTTACTTCATCGTGCCAAATGTTGTACGCCTCGTCATCGTCCAGATAAACCGACACGGTCAGCCGATCGGCAGGCAGGTTCATCCACTTCTTGCTTGTCAGAAATTCCCAGGCCCAGTGGATCGCTTCACGCTTGAAATAGTCTCCAAAGCTGAAGTTCCCTAGCATCTCGAAAAACGTGTGGTGGTAGGCGGTGCGGCCGACATTGTCAATGTCGCCGGTGCGGAGGCACTTTTGCGAGGTCGTCGCCTTGGTGAATTCCAGCTTGCACTTGCCGAGAAAGTGGTCCTTGAACTGGTTCATACCGGCGGGGGTGAACAGCACGGAGGGATCCCAGCGCGGCACCAGCACATCGCTCGGGCGGCGAACGCACCCTTTTTGCTCGAAAAACTCCAGGTACTTCTCACGTATTTCGTCGGTTTTCATAGTCCGTGGTCTTTGCTATCGCTATTGGGATTTTGGCGCAAACCGCACTGGCCGTACAACTTCCGGCATCGTGTGAGGATGCGGTGTGTTCAGGCCGGCGCAGGCGTCCTGCTACGCCGAATATCATAGCCGTTGCAGAATTAGGCGACTAGCCTGAGGGGAGGTCGGCCAGATGGCAGCGCAGGCAAGAACTAGCGGGCATTCCTAAGAAAAGGCAAGACACGAGCGTTGCGGCTTTCGATACACCGAAGGTGTTACACATCACAGCCCCAGGTCGCGCAGCGCACCTGGGGTTCGCTTGCCCATTCATCCAGTTACCACGAAGTGGTTACACACCTGCTCGGTTTTCAGATAAACGTCATTTCGGCCCATTGTGTAACCGCTTCGCGGCAACCGAATTCTTGAAACTTGTACCTAGGGTGCGCTGCTGCGCAGCGACCCTAGGCTTTGGAATGGAACGCCTTCGGCGTACTTTGCAAATACGCCAAGTTGCAATTCAATGCTCTTACCAGCAACCTCCCTGCGGGCAAATTTCCCTACAAGTCGCTTTGTGTACTTACCGATGCACTGCGCGGGAGAGGTGAGGCAATCGCCAGACCGCGCTAATAGACATTACCTTCAAGCTAATTTGTGGTGCGGGCTTCTAGCCTGGCGGCATCATCCACTCGGGCATCTCGGCGGACCTGCAAGCCCGCA
This sequence comes from Planctomycetota bacterium, assembly GCA_034440595.1. Classification (GTDB taxonomy): domain Bacteria; phylum Planctomycetota; class Planctomycetia; order Pirellulales; family JALHPA01; genus JAWXCH01. Next base: position 30,989 of record JAWXCH010000087.1, read on the forward strand.
CCACAAGAATTGGCAGTGGCACCGCGAGGGTGCCGCTGCTTCACTACCGTCCGATTAACCGTCCAAATCAATCGTCCAGCGCACTACTCGCTCTCGGCGGCACTATCGCCTGTGGAAACGGTCGACAGTGACTCGACACCTGATTCCATGATCTTGTTCTTCAGCTCTTCGACCAGTGCTGGATTCTCGACCATATAGGCACGGACCTTCTCGCGACCCTGACCCAGCGGGATTTCGCCATAGCGGAACCAGGCACCGGAGCGGACGATCAACTTCTGGGCCAGCGCCAGATCCAGCACGTCCCCTTCGTAGCTGATCCCGTCCTTGTGCATCATGTCGAACTCAGCCACGCGGAACGGAGGGGCCACCTTGTTCTTCACGACCTTGGTTTTGACGCGTTGACCGACCACATCCTCACCATCCTTGAGCTGGCCGATGCGACGCACGTCGATACGGCAACTGCAATAGAACTTCAAGGCGCGACCGCCAGGGGTCGTTTCGGGGCTGCCAAACATCACCCCGATCTTTTCTCGGATCTGATTGATAAAGATCACGCAGGTCTTGCTCCGCGAGATCGCACCGGTCAGCTTGCGCATCGCCTGACTCATGAGACGGGCCTGCAAACCGACGTGCGTGTCCCCCATCTCGCCATCCAGTTCCTTTTGCGGAACGAGTGCCGCGACCGAGTCGATTACAATGATGTCGACCGCGTTGGACTTGATCAGCATCTCGGTGATTTGCATCGCCTCTTCGCCGCTACCCGGCTGACTGACTAGCAGTGTCTCAAGATCGACACCTATTTTCTTGGCCCAACTGGGGTCCAATGCATGCTCGGCGTCGATGAAGGCTGCAATCCCGTTGGCCTTTTGGGCACGCGCCACCGCATGCAAGGCTAGCGTCGTCTTACCACTCGATTCTGGGCCAAAGATTTCGATGATGCGTCCCTTGGGGAGACCCTGCCCGCCGAGGGCCAGATCGAGCGAGAGACTGCCGGTCGAGATCCCCTCGATCCGTGGAGCGTTGGCGGTGCCCAGCGGCATGATGGCCCCGTCGCCGAACTGCTTTTCGATCTGCGCCAGGGTGTTCCTGAGCGCCGGCTCCATCGCCGACATGACGGCATCTACGCCGGTCTTGCCATTTTTCGACTTGGGAGTGTCGTTCTTGGAACCGGTTGCTTTGGGGCTATCGGCCGAGTCCGACTTGGTGATTGTTTCTTTTTTGGCCATACGATTGTTTTCTTTGACGGCGGTAACCATAGGACGCAGATCCCTTATCCAGAGAGAATAGTGATAGTCGAATGACCGGAACAACCGCAATGGTGGTAGGTGTACACTTAACCACCACTAAACGCTTGTTCAGTATATCGACTTGATCTGAACCGGACAAGAGAATTTCTGCTGCATTTTTAAGAACGACATAACACAATGCAAAATAACGTGTTACAGACAGAGTTACAACGCTAACTCGACTCTTTTGGGGCTGCTAGATCGGCGTGCCCTAATACTTCGTACACTGGTCCGGTCCGTTGCATCTCGCTGGAAAAGACCGTCACCTCCGAAATCATCATCGGGCCGGCCTCAAATTCGGCGTGCTGCTGCAACCGCTCAACCAGATCGTCTGGCCCATCGGGCATGGCGCGAACGCGCCCGATGGTCAGGTGCGGGCGGAACCGTCTCCCTTCTGGTCGGAAGCCGAGCTCGATCAGATTGTCGGCCAACGCTTCGTACAGTTTGACCAGTTGGTCGCTGCCATCTCCGACACCAATCCAGATCGTTCGCGGGTTGGTGTACGAAGGAAAGACCCCCACGTTGGCGATCTCGACATCGAACGGTGCAAACTGGCTCGTGACTTGGCTGACATTCTGACAAACCGCCGGAATATCGCGAGCAGAGACATCCCCCAGGAAGTTCATGGTGAGATGGAGCTGAGCCGTATCGGTCCAGCGTACCTGCGCCGAGGTTCCTTCAAACTGACGAATCAGCCAACGCGCACGTTCGCGGATCTCTGGCCAAACTTCGACAGCAACAAAGGTTCGAATTGGTTTCATGTATCTTTCAAATGCGATTGTGCGTGTGCCACTGGCCCTGCCCAAAATGGTATCAGCACGTGTTTGCTAGCTTGGGAATTGATACTAATATGCCGAAGGCATTAAACACCACAGCCCACAGCGTAAAGGATCATCATCGCGCAGCGCACCTGGGGTTAGTGTTCCCATCCCACAGGTTACCACGAAGTGGTTACACTCTTCTCAGGAATTCGGAAAAACGCATTCTCAGCCGCTTGTTTAACCGCTTCGCGGTAACCGGTCTTGCTGTTTGTTAACCCAGGGTGCGCCGCTGCGCGTCGACCCTGGGCTGTGGTATGGAACGCCTTCGGCGTACTTTGCAAATACGCCTAATTGCAATTCAACGCCTTACCATCGCCACCCCTGCACGCTGACTTCTGCCTTTTCATGAATATTACCTGCAAGCATTTTTGTGATGATCTGAGCAGGAACACAAACATTAAAACGTCAACATCTGCTGATACTCTTCCAGTCGACGGTCGACATCAGCGCGGCGGATTTGCTTGAGTCGTTCCAGGCTAAAGTCCTCCACAGTGAAGCTGGCTACGACAATTCCATACGCCATAGCCGTCTTCAGCGACTTCGGCGAAAAATCGCCGCGCTCGGCCAGGTAGCCCATCATGCCCCCGGCAAAGCTGTCCCCGGCACCGGTCGGGTCGACAACTTGTGCCGTTGGATAGGCCGGCATCACGTACGTTTCATGCTCGCTGAAGAACATAGCACCATGCTCCCCTTTTTTGATGACGACGAACTTTGGTCCCATCTCGCGAACTTTGTGCCCGGCGCGGACGAGGTTTTCATCCCCGGTGAGCAGTTTGGCTTCGCTATCGTTGAGCACCAGTCCGTCGATGCGCGTCAGCATTTCGTCCAGCTTGTCGCGCTGAATGTTGATCCACAGATCCATCGTATCGGCCACGGCCAGCAGCCGACCGTCGGCTTGATCGAGGACTTTCATCTGGTTGATGGGGGAGTCATTTCCCAGGAAGACGAACTTGGACTTACGAAAATTCTCGGGCAGCTTGGGATTGAACTGCTCCAGCACGTTGAGGTGGACCTCCAGCGTCTCGCGGTCGTTCATGTTCGGCAGGTACTTGCCGGTCCAGCGAAAGGTCTTGCCACCAGGAATCACCTGCAAGCCGCTGGTATCGACGCGGAGCTTTTGCAGCATTTCTGTGTGTTGAGCGGGCCAATCTTCCCCAACGACGCCAACCAGAAGAGCGGGGGCAAAAAAGCTCGCTGCCACCGAAAAATAAACCGCCGAGCCACCCAGCACGTCATCGCGACGCTCGTCCGGGGTTTGCACACTATCCAAAGCGACGGAACCGACAACCAAGAGGGACATGAAGCAATCCTGTATTGAAATTTAGTAAGCTGTGGTTAGATCTCGGTTAAATCGATGCCAGCGACCGCTTAACTAGCGTCGGCTGCGGAGCCTGTCGCGACTATGACTCCCCGGCCCCTGACAAGTGCTGCAATTATCGAAGTTCAGCCCTCAAACGCAACCCTGCCAGACAAAATCGCATCTTGTATTGGAGGCAGCTTATCTGCACGCACGGCCCGGTCGGCAGCCACCTTGCGGAGATTTCATCCGATCTTGCCTGGATCCTTTCTGGAATGCACTGTAGAAATCCACTAGAATAGACGCCGTCCCACCGCTTGTTGCTTTATTCTTGCCCACCAGAGCCTTTAGAGAGTCCCCTCATGTACCACGTCGACCGCCGAGGATTTATTTCAACGTGTGGAATTGCGCTGGGTACAGCGGCGTTTGTACAGCCACAGATTATCTTTGGGGCGGATACGAATTTCAAGCCCGAGAATACGCTGTTTTTGACCTGGCAGCAGGATCCGACCACGACCATGACGGCGCAGTGGATCAGCGATGCTGCGACGGATTCCAAAAACTCGATCCGCTATACCGAATGGTCGAAGGAGCTGAAGGACTGGCGGACGGTCGATTGCCGCACGCGACCCTACCCACAGACTTCGTTTACGATGCACCGTGCCGAGATCACCGGCCTGAAGCCGGGTACCGAGTACGCGCTCAGTACATCGGCCGATCCGACAGTGCGCCGCTTTCGCACGATGCCGGCCAAAGCGACCAACGCGATTAGCTTCATTTCAGGTGGTGACTGCGGAATCAACGAACATGCCGTGGCCAATAACATTCAGGCGGCCAAGCAAGAGCCGATGTTCTGCGTCATCGGTGGGGATCTCGGTTACGACGATGGCAAGAATGCCGAAACGAGTTTGAAGTTCATTCGCAACTATAGTGAACACATGGTCGATCCACTTGGGCGGCTCATCCCGATGGTGGTTTGCATTGGCAACCACGAGGTGCAGGGAGGATACAATGGCCCACGCGAAAAGGCTCCGTTTTTCTTCGCGATGCACGACGGACTATTTGCCGATACCAGTTATAACGTCCTCGACATTGGCGACTACATGAGCCTGGTGCTGCTCGACACCGGGCATGTCTCCAAGATTGGTGGAGAACAGACGAGCTGGCTGGATAAGACATTGGCAGCTCGTGAAGCGTGTCCGAATTTGTTGGTGTTCAATCACGTGCCCGCGTACCCATCGCACCGCGGTTCGCCGAATTTGGAGGGAGATGGAACCGGCGGGGACAATCGCAAACATTGGGTTCCACTTTTTGAAAAGCACAACGTGGATGTGGTATTTGAACACCATGACCATACGTTCAAGCGGACCAAACCGCTGCTGAATGGCCATCTGGATTTGCGCCGCGGCGTGACGTATCTGGGAGATGGCTCGTGGGGAAGAATTCGAGCGCTCAATGAGCCGGTCATGCGACCGTACATGGCGGCCTGGTCATCCGTCTATCACATGTCGCTGCATCGCATCGAAGGAACGCAGCGTTTCCACATGGCGATTAGCGATACTGGCAAAGTCATGGATGTCTGCACGACCGGCAAACGCACACGGTCGAAGGTTGCGCTGGTGCAGTAGTAAGGGCGAGATGCCGCTACTTCGCGGAATCAAACAGTTCAGCCACGGCCAACGTCCAACCTGGGACGGCTGGTTCCGCCTCCGCAACTTGATCGCGACCGTAGCCAGTTGGCGTTGAGTTGTTTCGATAGACGCGAACGATGTCGTTCTTTGATCGCAGGTCCACATCCCAGACAACCAGCGTTCCAGCGGCAAAGTATTCTTGTCGCTTCTTGGCCAAACGTGCTTCGGCCGCTGGGCCGTAGTCTTCTTCGCTACGGATCTCGACGGCAAAGTCCGGGGCCGCGGGATAGAAACCTGAACCACCAGTTGGGCCGGTGTAGTACGCAGCATCGGGGCTGAACGAACGGCGACCGGGCAGGTCGACAATGAAGCCAACGTTGTCTGGCACCGCGCGGCCGCGACCGGTCTGTTTTGCATGCTCACGCAGGCTGGCAAAGATTTCTCCTGCTGCGTACCCGTGATCTGCCCCTGCTGGTGACATGGTTTGAATCCTGCCTTCTACGATTTCCGCTTTACCGGGAACTTTGTATAGC
>JAWXCH010000088.1:0-3129 GCA_034440595.1 Planctomycetota bacterium
CCCGCAAGAAGCTCGAAAACAAGATCCAGTCCGCCTTCGAAAACAAAGCCGAACCGGAATTCATCGAGAAGAACATCAAAACCTTTATTCAATCCGGCATCCTCGACTTCACCGAAACCGACAAAGTCAATTACAAGGCAGCATGATCGCTTCTTCCGCGTCATGAGGAATGCTCCTTGCTTTTAGCCCTTAAGTGCATCGGAGAACTCTGCCCCCATTCACTGATTAGTTCGACTGTATATGTTTTAAAGCTTGCTCAATCTGTTTACGGCAAGAACTAGGCAACATTTTGAGATCCTTGGCAATACGGGCGATATAGATTTCGCCATGATATGCTTTGGCAACGCGTTTTAGTATCTTGTCAACATCCGAAGCGCGGCATGCTGTCAGAGCCAGATCAACCGGTCGCCAAATTTCGGACGACAGAAAAGCTTCGACTAAATGGATCCTCGCCATTTTACAACGATCCCAGTCCATGAAGGGCAAGAATTTGTATAAAGTTGGAGTACCGTCGTCTTTGGCCAACTCACGATAGATGAGAGGAAATACAATTGCGACGATCGCTGAAACAGGTGCCTTTCCAGATCGAAGTAGGGTGGGCAAGATTTTGTCTGCGCCTCGAAGAAGCCCTGTCAAGTTGACCGATTGTGCATCCTCCATAAGTGCGGCACAGGCCGTCGCTGCGCTCTCATCCAGATCAAGCGTCAATCGGGCGGTCAGCCCCTCAGCGAGTTCCTCGATTGCAGCAAGAATGCATTTTCTTGCTTCTTTGGGCGAGTTGTTGAACGCGACAACATTACGGTTAATTATCGATTCAGGCACCGAACGGCCCAAGCCCATCCGGACCACCCTAGCGCCATCTAACGACGGTCCATGCATCCCAAGCAGTGCTGAAAGAGTCGCAAGTTCGTCCCCACCAAAATCTGACTGCAGACAGTCGTCCAATAGGTTCGACGAAAGTTCTCGCCTTTCGAGTTCCGAGCTCTTCGGCAACAATTGCATTACGATTTGGGCTCGAACCGCGAGGGGAAGTTGGCCATCTATCACCGCACGGAGTAGAACGTCTCGCACCCCCGCACAGCGTTCGAGCAGCACAGGTGCCAGCGAGTGATCCGTGAACAAATTTTGGAACTGCTGATCGTCGGCCTGCCGGACAATGTCCCCTAGCAGCCTATTTATTGCATCCTTGCTTAGACCCTCTTGTCTGAGCAGCCACCAAACATCGTCAGCGACCGGAGAAAGTGTCATTCGCAGGAAGTTGTCACGGCCCAGAGACTGGACAATCGACAGCAGGGTGCTTCGTAGCTCGTCCATAGAGGAAAGTTGTCGTGCCCGTTCAATGAGCGGCTGTAGCAAGCTCACCGACTGAAAGGAGTTGACATCGTTTAAATGCTCGACCTCAGCAAGCAGGCCGGCAATGCCAAGTGAAGCGAAGAGTGGGCGCGCCAAATTCGCGTGTCTGTCATCGACAAGCGCGGATATTATGTTGTCCCGTAGCGGTCCAAATAATGACGCCTCGAGGTCGACAACCATCTGTGCAATTCGCTCGACTAAGGTGGGGTTGATAAGCGTGGCTCGAGCAAGATTATGGTTGGCAAGAATTAGCCGTCTGAAGGTCACCGACCGAGCCTGCGCGAGCGCCCGCTCGGTAGCACCTCCGAAATGCAATGCGAGCCCATCGGCTATAGCCGGCAACATCGCGTCTATAGCATCAACACGGTTGGCTCGATCAAGAAAAGTGATCGCACCAGTTGGAGATCGACCGGCGAGCACGCCGACAGCATCAGTTACCGAGTGCAAGGCCGGCGCGAGTGGTGTGCCGATCATTTTGTGAATCATAGCTCCGAGAAATTCCCATGCTTCCGGTCCAGACATGTTTTCAACGGCGCGATGTGCCGCATTAGAGAGTGCCGGCTGAAGGTCGTGCAGAGCCGCGTAACTACTATGCATGTTGGAATTAGCAATATCGAGAAGGCCGAGCGCTGCGGACGGCGATTGCTCCAGTTTGGCCAGCAACTCTTCCCATAGCAGTGCCATTCGGAGTGCGGCAGGAGCGCCACTCTCCTCTCCCCCGGTCTGAAGAATATCTCGAGCGGCCAACAACCAAGGCGTAGGGGAAAGGAATACCCGTTTGACAATTTCACCCGTCCAACGGTGCCGCGCCGCCGTTCCGGCGCGCGCATCTACGCGCCGACCAGGCCAATCGGCAAACTTGGCTCGCGCATCCTTGGGGGCGAAAACGAGGTCGAAATTCCGCCCCTCGATCTTGCGAGGAGACAGCGCAAAGGTGGATAATGCAAAACGTCGGCGTAATGCTGGCCAAAATGCGGACAGCAATCGAACCGCAATGAGTTCAGGGGAAGGCGCATCAAAAAGGGCGACCGGCTTTGGGTCTTCAAGAAACAACGCCTCCAGCAATTCGCTTGCGCGAAATTCAGGAGCCTGCGGCAATTGACGCGCTGGCGCATCGATCAGCTCTGCAGAAATAGCGGTGGAGGGAAAGGACTTAGGATCGAGAAAATCTAGGAACGACTGAAGACTGCGCGCATTTTGCCATCTGTCTGCAGGGATAATCAAGCTCAGCGTCCTGACACATCCAGCGCGCGAAACGGTAAGATCCTGCCAAGTTCGTGCGAGAACGTAAAATTGGCCGGAGGGAAGCGGATAGGCGCTTAGATACGAATCGAAAAGCTCCCCTGGGCGCAGCGGTCCAGCAACATCGGACAAACGCTCGACAATCGACTGATCAGATTTGGACAACGAGATCGTTGAATCGAGAAGCTGATGCCCCTGCCGATAGCCGTGAAGCTGTGTGTTTAAGGTTATCATTGGTTAGACACCGACTAGCCACGACACTGGTATAGTAATGTCATGCTGCTGTTCCCACCTGCCGGTATCACTATTTTGAACCGCGACCCAGCCTTGCTGATCGAGCGATGACTCAAAAAAACGATTCCGAAAACCCGCATCATTTTTGAGGTCACCACCAACAACGCTCAAACCAAAAACCTGTATGTCTAAAGCAGTGCAATCATCGAGCCGCCCCGCGAACAACGGATACTCCTTGGCAAGATAATCGACAGGACCGTGATCGAATTTCTCTTTATCAACACGGTCCCAGGCGGAAAC
>JAWXCH010000089.1:0-2574 GCA_034440595.1 Planctomycetota bacterium
AACGCGCGTCGTCCGTAATCGCGTCCGAATCAGCAACTGTCTTCGGACGCTTTCCTAGCTTGAGTTTGTGGGGTTATCGGACTGACGGATTGTAATCAGCGCCGCACGAATTCCGCTGAATCGAAGCGATTGGGACCGACTTTATAATTGGGCCTTGCTTCCTCTTATAGGAAACGGCTCAAAGTATTGTAGCAGCCGGAGAGTCAAATGCCACATTGCACCTGCACCAAGTTCTGGCACCCACGTTTGGCTTCGTGACCCATTCGGGTTTAGCGGCATCCAACGTCACTCATGGCACGGATTCTCAAGCTTCGGGCGGCATGATATTTTTGTCAATATCATGGTGGAGTTCATCAACCGACTTCTCGACATTCCATTGATGCGAGTACCGCTTATACCGGAGACCTTTGAACTTCGGACTTGCTTGCTATGTCGACAAACGGGGAATCGGCTCGACCACATCTTGAAGCTCTATGCCATGCGAATGACCAAGGTTCGGCCTCTTCTCCGGCCCGATATCTCTTCGAGTCTCGCCCCACCTGTCCCTGTGAACAAGCTTCGCGACCGCCATGTTCAACACGCCCGTTGTTCGCGCAGCAATCTGGCTGGTGGCCGTTGGCAGGATGGGCTCTACCGGACCGAAGAAATTGATTTCGAAATCAAAATCTTCAGCCGTTACACGTTATGTCGCACGTCAAGGCCTGTCGAATGGAGTGCTGCAAACTGCACTCACACATGGAAAACCCATTTGCATCTGCGTCGCAACCTCTGGTAGGTAGACACGTTGTACGCGGAATTCAGGGTCAAACGGGTCCTCTGCGCTTACGCCGCGTGATTCAGGAGTGTCGGTAATAACCGTTGGCTTGCCGACAAGTTCGGGCCGGCCAAGCTCCTCGACCGAAACGTGAAAGGCATTCATATTGACGTGCAGGATCATAAAGAACAGCTCACAGCTCGGGATTGGTGGACTTGTGGTTCCTCAACGTCCAAATTCCGCCCATGGCACGTCGCATACACGATCGCACTGGCCTGGATAGCATACCTCAGGCAGGCTGGCGGTGACCTGGTAACGCTCCCGACTCGGTTGACCCAGAATGTCCCCGGCAAGCAGCCCGCGGCGCAGGAGCGACGGCCGCTGTAGTCAACCCGGTAAAGTCCGCTACCGTTCCGCTCGCCAACATCCGGGGCGGTGGGTCGCCGGCGGCGCCGATCGGCCCATGACGGTATAGGCCAGCGGGCATGGGATCAAACGCTCCCCGCAATCACAGGCGATCCTTGAGGAGCCGCACTATGTTCGCTACCTTGCGTGGTCACCCTTTGCAGTTGGACAACATGGGTTCGCCTAGTGGATTGTCCGCAGCAACCGGTGTGGACGGTTTACGGCGAGGCCTGTTCTTGATAGCGGCGGCCGACCACTCCTACATGCGTCCAGCGCCTCGGCTATAATGGGGCCAACAACTCCACTATGCAAGGGTCGACCGATGAAATCTCGAGCCGCGTTACAAACCCAAACCGCCGTAATCTACGCCCGAGTTTCTTCGGAAGAACAGGAGAAAGAGGGCTACTCGATTCCGGCTCAGCAGAAGCTACTACGCGACTATGCTGAGAATGAAGGTTTACCAATCCTCGCGGAATTCGTCGATATTGAAACTGCTAAGACGCCTGGTCGCTCAGGCTTCGACCAAATGGTCAAGTTCTTGATGAAGAATCCCAGTCGGCGAGAACAACCGTGCGTGCTGCTTGTCGAAAAAACCGACCGCCTCTATCGGAACTTAAAGGATTACGTGACGATCGACGAACTCAAGATCGACATCCATTTTGTCAAGGAAAACGTGGTTCTGTCACCACACTCGCACTCCTCTGAAAAGTTTATGCACGGCATCAAGGTGTTGATGGCAAAAAATTACGTCGACAATTTGAGTGAAGAGACGAAGAAGGGCTTGCTGGAAAAAGCCGAACAGGGCATTTGGCCGCTTCGTGCGCCAATTGGCTATCGCAATGTAACTCGCGACGATGGGAAGAAGGTTATCGAGCCAGATCCAGAAACCGCCTCAAAGGTGACGAAACTATTTGAGTGGTATGCAACAGGGCAGTTCTCTCTCGAAGAAATTGCGAAAATGGCGACGGCTGCGGGTTTGCGCATGCCTCGCAGCAATGCTCCGCTCAACAAACAAAAGCTTCACCGGATTTTCAGTGTGCGCCTGTATTATGGCGAATTCGTCTGGAAAACGAAGCGTTTTAAGGGAATTCACGAACCACTTCTCAGCCGCGAGTTATGGGACTTAGTGCAAGCGAAGCTAGACAGCCGAGGTAAGAAGAAGACCCGGAAAGTTAAGCATCTGCTTGCATTTTCCGGCTTAATCGAGTGCGGCCACTGCGGCTGCGCGGTCGTCGGGGAAGTCCAGAAGGGCCGTTATACCTATTACCACTGCAGCGGATTCAAAGGAAAATGCCAGGAGCCTTACGTTCGTGAAGAAGTGCTCGAACAGAAGTTCACGGAGATTATTCGGCGCCTGAAATTCGATGGTGAGATCTTAGAATGGATATCGAAAGCGTTACGTGACAGTCACCGGG
>JAWXCH010000090.1:0-8198 GCA_034440595.1 Planctomycetota bacterium
GGGTAGAGGAGCCAGCGGCGCGTTCTTGAATTCGCCTTGAATTTCGCTGTCGTTGATCCACTTAACCGCAGTGACATTATTCGCCTTCAGCTCCCGGCGAAACATGTCGTAGCGAATGGTTGAACGCGTTTTGGGATCGCTCTGGAAATAGGCAAAGACGAGGACAACGACCATCACGATGATCAGCCACAGCGTCGTCGCCGGCACGCGCGGTTTTGTCTGTTTCGGGGAGTTACTCGCTGTCGGTTGCGTATCCATGTGCCGCAATTTCCTTCTCTGAAAAAAACAAACCCGGCAGACCGGGTTCACTCCATCTAACTATACCGTTAATATTGCACAGTCCAAGGTTTCGGTCTATTCGTTTTCGCAATCTGAAGGGGCATCCGCAGGCCTAAATTCTCCATGAATATCGATCCAGAGCAATTCTCAGGCGTTCCGCCAGTGCGATGCGGTGTGGTGGCAGTTATCCGCGATTGCGAGCGACTGCTGGTCATTCGACGCTCGCAGACGGTCCTTGCGCCGGGTGCCTATTGCTTTCCAGGGGGAGGAATCGAGCCGGGCGAGACCGAAGAGCAGGCACTCTGCCGAGAATTGCAGGAAGAACTGGATGTGGCGATTGAGCCGGTGCGCCGGATTTGGCAGTGCCGCACCGCCTGGAATGTGGACTTGCGCTGGTGGACAGCGCGGCTGCTTCCTGGTGCGATGATTCGTCCAAACCCTCAAGAGGTCGAATCCGTCCACTGGCTACGGCTTGGCGAAATCGCCGCGCTGCCAGAGTTGCTGGCCGGCAATCAGATATTCTTGGATGGTGTAGCCGCGGGCGCGATTCGATTGGACTGAGGTTCTACTGGAACAAGAGCAGACGTCTGGACAATAACAAATAATAAATGATTGATAACAAAAAATAGTTTGCGATCAGCCAAGACTTTACTTCAAATACTGCTTGTTGAACTCCGCCGGATCAAATGGATCCACTGGCGCGACTGGCGCTACAACAGGCTTTGCTCGCGGTTTTTGAAAGGTCTGTCGATCGCGAAACTGGTCGACAGGTGACGCGACTTGCGCCGGCTGGTTCGGTGCAATCAGGCGAGGTGTTGTTGCAGAACCGGGCAGGTCTCGCGTTGGCGGGACCGTTCCAGGGGGCGATTGCGGCGAGGATTTGCCGGGCGTTCGATTCGAAACAGGTTGAGGAGCGGTGCGTACGCTCAGCGGACGGTTCGGAGCATCGGTTGCGGCCGGCGAATTAAACGCGCTAGCCGGCGCGTCGCTTGGAAATTTTTCGGCATCCGAGGGCTGTGTATCTTTGGCAGATGGGACTTCCAAAGTCTTCTCTGTTACGGCGGAGACCCAGCGGATGATCTGTTCCTGACGAGTTGCATTGCGGCCCGTAAATATTCCCGTAGCCAGCGAACCATGAGGTTCGGTCGTCACCGTCAGCAGCCGGCTTTCTGCGGGATTTTTGAAATTTACCAACTGGATCACATTGCTCAAGTTGCGCTGTGTCAGGCGGCGATTCATCTGCCGATCGTTGGGCAACCGTAGCATGGTAAAGCTGGATTTGTTCCCCGGTGCATGACAACCGGCTGTGGCACAACTACTGACCAATAGCGGTTGGATGCTGATGGTAAAGTCTTCGATCGATTCTTCCGGCAGACTGCGCACCAGACGGTCCAGTTCGGCGATCGATTCGACTGGCCGGGAAACTTCAGCTTTTGCTGCCGATACGACGGTCGATTTGGGACTACGCGAAGAAGTAGCCAATGTGGTCTCTGCGTCCAGCGCCTTGCGCAACTGCTGCTCCAGCGGAGCGATGCGATCGTGTCTCGGTTGTATCGAGACCGCAATGGAGAGTTGCTCGGCGACATAGCCGTACAAACGTTGTTTCATGCACCATTCGGCAAGATCCAGGTGCGCGTTGATTTTTCCCGGAGGAATAGCGGCCAGTTTAAGACGGTAGGCATCATCGATGGACTGGGCGACAAGATCAACGTCGCTGCGGCGAATTCTCAATTCGCCTCCTTCCGACAGAACCTGATACCGATCCCCTGCCGGAATCACTCTGCCTGTCAGCACCTCGCCATTCTTCAGCACCAGAATACTTGGTGCTGAATCGGGCAAGGAGGTCAGCGCCGTCGCCTGAATCACTTCTTGCTGCGGTGCTTGCGCGCATAGCCGTACTGCTCCGGCCAAAGACAGGATCAGCAGCACGTAAGCCGTCATGTAGGAATATTTTGAGGCCATGCGGGCCGGACGTTAGCGAAAACCGGCAATTGGGTCAAGTGAAGCTGGCAAAGCGAGGCGATTTGCCGCTAGCACACACCCTCAGAGAGAATCCCATTCAAGCAAATTGCCAGCTTTCACATTCATCGAGCGACACGCCGTTAATCTCATTTTCCGGGCGGAGTGCTAGCAGGTGACTCGTCCAGGGCTGCTGGCTTAAAATTCACAACCCGCTTGATTCGCTCGAGTGTCTCGGTACGTTGCTTCAGATTGTTGCGAAAGTCTTCGCGGTCAGGGAATTCTTTCACCAACTTTTGCAGGACAGCAACCATGCGCTCGAAAGGGGCAATCGCTTCGGCAAGCTGATCTTGCTGGATGCGAAGTGTTGCCAGATTGCGGAGCGCGTCGATGAGCATCAGACGTGACGGGACCGATTCGGGCAATGCGGCCACAATCTGTTCAATCTCGCGAACCCCTTCGCTGTACAACTTGTCTGCTTCTGCGTACTTCTTTTGCTGAGCTAGCACATTGCCTAGGTTCATATTGGCTGAGGCCAACGTACGTCGATACTCCACCTGTGAACGCAACTCGTCGGAGAACCCGGCCATCTCCATCAAGCATTCGCGCAGAGTTTTTTCAGCCTGATCATATTGTGCTTTACGCGAATAGTATGTGCCGAGATTGGATTGTGTGACAGCGATATCGAATCGGACCTCTTCGCGACCAGGAAACTCCTTCAGCAGGTCTCGGCGAAGCTGCAGAGCTCGATTATAGATCGGTAGCGCATCTCCATCTGATCGCGCTAAAATCTGTGCCAAGTTATTGTTGTGCGCTGCGAGCAGCAAGCGGTACTCCACCGCCTGCGGATCTTGCGCATGCAATTGATCCAAAATTTCAATCGATCGCTTGAATTCCGCTGCTGCCGCCGTGTCATCCCCCTGTCGAATCAGTGCCGAACCGTGCCTGCCGATGAAGTTGGCCAGCTCCTGTCGGTATTGAATCTGCTTAGGAAATTCCTCACAGAGCTTCTGGAAGCCTTCTATCGATTGCTGAAATGCCTGCTTGCTGGCAGGAAAGTCATTCAGCTCGGAATAGATATAGCCAGCCCAGCCGGCGGCCAGTGCGCGCTCGTGATTGGCAGCGACATCGTTGCCGGTTTGCTGACGAATTGCTTCAAAGAACGCCAGTTCGCTTTGCAGCGGCTGATCCGATCTATCCCCCACGTACGTTATGCGGCGCGCCGCGGACTCGATTGCCTTACGGACATTTTCTTCGGCTCGTACCCGCGCTTCCTGCGTGCTCAAAAGCGCCGCCGAGAGTTGGCGGTTCTTCCACGTCCCATATGAGATTAACAATATTGTGGCCAGTAATGAGACAGCGATTAGGCCAGCCAGGGCCGGTCGGCGGTGTGCCCATTTCCAGAGTTTCTCTGCTCTGGTAATTGGGCGAGCCACAATGGGGTGCCCTTCCAAGAATCGAGTTAGATCCTCGGCCAATGCTTGCGCAGTCGCATAGCGTTTCTTAGGAGTTTTTTCCAGACACTTGTGGCAGATCGTCTCCAGATCGCGCGGTACGCGCGGTGTGAGTCGACGAACCGAGACTGGGTCTTGCGACAGCACGGCCAAAACCGTCTCCATAGGATCGTGCCCGCGAAACGGCGGGCCACCCGTCAACATCTCATACAGAATCGCACCAAGCGCGTAGGTATCGCACGCCGGACCGATGGAGCGAGTGATTCCCCCTGCTTGCTCGGGTGCCATATAGCTGGGGGTGCCCATGATCTCGCCGGTTCTCGTCCGTTGATCGCTGGCATCGAGGTATTTGGCCAATCCAAAATCCGCCACGCGTGGCGATCCGTCTGCTGCGATCAGGACATTGGCCGGTTTTAGGTCGCGGTGAATAATTCCGGCCTGGTGCGCAGCATGAATGGCCAGCGCCAGCTCTCGCGTGCGCTCTGCCGCTTCGCGAGGCGCAATCGGCTGTCCAGCAAGCCGCTCGGCAAGTGAACCGCCGGGTACATATTCCAGCGTGAAGTAAGGAAAGCCATCGGTCTGGCCAACTTCGTACACCTGCACAATGTGCGGATGGTGCAGTCGTGCCACCGCCTCAGCCTCAGCCTGAAAACGAGCAATCAGATCGGCGTCGGCATGAGCACCGCCGACCAGCACCTTTAGTGCGACGATGCGACCAAGGGACTTTTGCCGTGCGCGATAGACGACCCCCATTCCACCGCGGCCGAGAATGCCAAGAATCTCATAGCCTTCGATCGAGGGAGCAGCACGGGCCTGCGCGTCCAGTGTGTCACTCGCCGGACGCGGTGTCAGGATGGTTGTTTCTGGGACATCATGTTGAACTGGTTCCACAGCAACTCACCACGGCGAAAAGGTGTCTTGGTGTGCCACTGGCTCTGCCAGTGTACACGACGCAATACGTTGGCGCTGCCTTGCTCGCTCTTAGGATAACTCCTCTGCCGCCGCGGCGTCGACAATCCACTCCAGTGCGCCCGTCTTGGGGCGAATCAATTGTGCTGGCAATTCGTTTGGAATATGCGGTCCGGTGAGCACTCGCTTGAGCATGGCTGCCTTCTCGGCACCGGTCACCAGAAACGTCACATTTCTGGCAGCGTTGATGCAATTTGCCGTTAGCGTTAGCCGCCACATATCGACTTCGGCAACCCAGTTGGCAACCACCAATCGATCGGTCGCTTGCAGTGCATCGGTGTTCGGAAAGAGCGACGCCGTGTGACCGTTGTCACCCATCCCCAGCAAAACGAGATCAAATCGGAAAACGCCATCGGCAGTCGTGGCGGATTGCTTGCGCAGCAGCGCGTCGTACTCGTCGGCCGCTTGTGCAGGAGGCAACTCACCGCGCATCCGGTGGATATTGCTCTCAGGAAGCGGCACATGGCTCAGCAAATCCTGGACTGCCATCCGATAGTTGCTGCGCTGATCCTCCGGGGGCACACAACGTTCGTCACCCCAGTAGATTTCAACCTTCCCCCACTCCACACGCTCGGCATAGCTAGGCGAGACCAGCAGCTTGAATAGCCCGGCCGGCGTAGATCCACCCGAGAGCGCAATGTGGAATCGGCCGCGCTGGGCAATGGCATCCTCGGCCAGTCGGATCCACTGTTCGGCACCTGCCTGGAAGACTTCATCTCGACTTGGACAAATATGAATCGGAACCATGCGATTATTAAACTGTCCCAGGGTGAACTTCAGTAAGCGATTGAATCATCTGTTCGTTCGGCAAGTGGCTTTCAAATAACTTTGACCTCAAGCATCCGCATTGAGGGCAGGATCGGTTGGTGCGCTTCCATCCACGCTTGGTTCAAACCATCCGCCATCCGCGGCAATCAATTGGTCCGCCTCTCGCGGCCCCCAGGTCTGCGGCTCATAAAAATGAATTGGCGAAACATTCCCCAGAATCGGATCGACAACTCTCCAGGCAGATTCAACTTCGTCCTCGCGGGTAAATAACATTGACTCGCCGTGCGATGCGTCGGTCAGCAGTCGCTCGTACGGCTCGCGGTCTTCCGGGCTTTGATGCGTGGCAAACAGCTCAACTTCTTCGCCCGCGAGCTTCTCGCCCGATACTTTTACGCGTGTGCCCAATGCGATGACCACCTCGGGATTGATACGAAAGCGAAAGTAGTTGCCCGGATTTTTTTCGCGTAGCACCTGCTGCGGCGGTTGCTGAAAGCGCACCAGGACTTCCGTCGCAGTCACTGGCAAATTTTTACCAACGCGGATATAGAATGGCACGCCTCCCCAGCGCCAGGTGTTCACCGCCAGCCGCACTGCGGCAAACGTCTCCACCTGCGAATCGGAGGCCACTCCAGGCTCCTGGCGGTATCCGCTGAATTGACCACGGACAAGTGTTTCTGGCGTTAGCGGGCTGATATTCTTGAGGACTTTGACTTTCTCATCGCGAACTGCTTCGTGGTCGTGCCCAGCCGGGGGTTCCATTGCCACGGCGGCAACTAGCTGCAGCATGTGGTTTTGTAGGACATCGCGGATCGCGCCCGCCTCTTCGTAAAAGTGGCCTCGCCCCTGCACGCCAAAACTCTCGGCCATGGTGATCTGAACGCTCTGTACGTAGTGCCGGTTCCAGAGCGGTTCCAAAATCGTGTTTGCAAAGCGGAAATAGAACAGGTTGAGTACCGGTTCTTTTCCGAGGTAGTGATCGATGCGAAAAATCGACGACTCGGGAAAATACGTGTGGAGAATTTTGTTCAACTCCACTGCCGAAGCCAGATCGCGGCCAAAAGGCTTTTCAACCACCACGCGGGCATGCTGCACACACTGGCTCTTGGCCAGATTCTCGGCGACCGTGCCGAACATACTGGGGGGAATCGCCAGATAATGCAACGGTCGCGCGGCTTTGCCGAGCTTGGTCCGCAGTTCAGCAAATGTTGCCGGCGAATCGTAGTCTCCGTCGACATATTCCAACTGTGACACCAATTTTTTGAACGCAGCTTCGTCGACACCGCCATGTTTTTGCAGGCTGTCTTTGGCGCGAGCTACTAGTTGCTCGCGATTCCAGCCCGCCTTGGCGACACCAATCACAGGGACATTGAGATTCCCATGTTTGACCATGGACTGGAGCGCGGGAAAGATTTTCTTATAAGCCAGATCCCCGGTGGCTCCAAAAAAAACCAAAGCGTCCGACGACTCTGCATTGGGTGTGGAAAATTCCATCGTTATTGTCCGGGGGCTTTTTCGTGGTGGCCACCAAATTGAAATCGCATGGCGGACATGAGTTTGTCTGCAAAATCGGCTTCGCCGCGCGATGCGAATCGTTCATACAACGCCGCACTCAGCACTGGAGCCGGGACCGATTCATCGATGGCCGCAGTCAGTGTCCAACGACCTTCGCCAGAGTCTGAGACTCGCCCGGCAAATTCCGCCAGGTCGGCGCTCTGCAACAATGAAGTGGCCGTCAAATCCAACAGCCACGAAGAGATGACGCTGCCACGCCGCCAGACTTCGGACACATCGGCCAGATTCAGGTCGTACTGATACAACTCTGGATTTCGCAACGGGGTCGTTTCAGCATCGATGTCGCGCTGATGCTTGCCAACATTGGCATGCTTTAGGATATTCAGTCCTTCGGCATAGGCGGCCATAATGCCATACTCAATGCCGTTGTGTACCATTTTGACAAAGTGGCCGGCACCGCTAGACCCGCAATGCAAATAGCCTTGCTCCGAGGTTCCTCCAACTTTCTCGCGTCCGGCGGTTCGGTCGATATTGCCACGTCCTGGCGCAAGGGCCGCGAAGATACTGTCCAAATGTTGGACCGCTGCTGCATCTCCGCCGATCATTTGGCAGTAACCCCGTTCCAGACCCCAGACTCCGCCACTGGTTCCCACATCCAGATAGTGGATCCCTTGTTTCTCCAATTGTTTCGCGCGGCGGATGTCATCGTGGTAGTAAGAATTTCCACCGTCGATCAGAATGTCGCCGGCCTTCAGCAATGGAGCGATCTCCGCAATGGTACTGTCGACCACCGCGGCAGGGACCATCATCCAGATGGCTTTTGGCGAGGAAAGCTGCCCAACCAAATCGGCGATTGATGTCGCCGGGGAAGCCCCTTCGGACTTTAATTCTTGCGCGGCGGCTGGCAATTGATCGTACGCAACACACTTGTGTCCTGCTCGTTGCAGGCGACGGACCATGTTGCTCCCCATGCGTCCTAGCCCAACCATTCCTAATTGCATCGCTCGCTCCTCGTAATATTTCTTCTAGTTTGTTTGTTTGCAGGTCCGATGTCGTAACCGTCAATTTGTGGTGGCCCGCTACGTTGCAGTCGGTGTTGGAGCTGTAGCCGCTTTGCAGTCTTTCTCCCAGAGCCGAAAACCGCCGACGAACGCATTGGCATTATTGCCGGCACGCGCCTTTTCGGGCAGCTTCTTTAACTTCTTGACGTTACCTCCACCGAGCACCACGTAGTCTGGCTCAACAGCGGCAATCAAA
>JAWXCH010000091.1:0-3459 GCA_034440595.1 Planctomycetota bacterium
GAGGGATTCATTGCCGACGAAGGAGGTATACTCTCGGGGGCGAGGGGCGAAAATCCAGTTTGTTCTGCCTAGGCGCCCCCATTCTCATCAAGACGACGAGGTCAAGAAGTTGGTCCATAGGGGCCGCTTGCCGGAAACCTCGATGCCCTTTAGATCCCAAGGTTTTGGGTGCCTTTCGACTACGGCTTTGAGAAGCAGAAGGCTCGGCCCATGAAGAACGAGATCAGGCCCTGGCGCTTGCATAGCTCCAACGCCGACGACGTTGTCCTTTTCCCAGGCTACGAAAGAGCCGGAGTCGGGAGTATCGAAAACGATCGTGTAGTCACGCCCTGAAGATTTGAGACGTCGCTTCAGAGAGACCAATCCCCAGCGCAGGCTGCGCCTCTTGGACTTATCTTTCAGGTCGAGAAACTGCCATCCCCACGCCCCAAGGGCAAAGAGCACCGGCTCGATCGTATTGCCGCGCTCCGTCAGGCGATAGGTCGATAGTCTATCCTCACCTGATTTCTCAACCAATTCACTGTCGGAGAGATGCACGAGACGGTCCGCCAGAAGATTGGTCGTGATGCCCTCGAGGTTTTGGAGCAGCTGACCATACCTCAACGGCCCGAGCAGCAACTCACGCAGAATCAGCAACGTCCATCGATCGCCGATCATATCAAGCGCTTGCGCGATGCCGCAGATTTGACCGTAGGTCTTCATTTTTCGACCAACTTACGCACGGTCAACGCGTGCAAAATTAGCGCAGCAAAAACGTGGACACCCGGCAACCAAATATAGGGAAACGTGGCGACGAAAATATTGGCGGGCTCGTCAGTGAAGACACGAAACGGCGTCGGCATCGACAAGACGGCGATGGACAGAATGTTAGCGAGGAGGACGCCACCGATGATGGTGAATGTCCAGGCAGCGACCTTAGTCTTGCGTGCCCGTTCAATGCGCGGCCAAAGGAACGCCAATACTAATGCCAAAATCGCAGAAATAAGATCGCCATTGCGACCGTGAAACGTCATTTGCACCGGTGCAAGCCCGTCTTGCCACGCTAACGCGAGTAGCGTCTCTGGAAGAATACGAAATCCCTGTGCTCCGATTAGCCATCGAAGTGGCACGGCGTCTGAGACTCGCTTCCCCCATCGGGAAAGAGTCGCCGCTGCTGCGACCACGAACAATCCCACCAGAACGAAACCCATGGGAGGTGGCACCTGTGAGAAATCGCCCAATATGCCGCTTTTACCTAGAACAGCTGTAGCGGCGGCTATTGCCGTTAGGCCGATGAGACCGGTCCGCCAATCGCTGCGAGAGGCGAAGCGGCGGAGCATGACGAGTAAAAGAACATCGACAACTAAGGCTGAGATGATCGTAAAGCCTTGGCTCATAGTGCCCTCCCTTTCTAACTCTTCGGCGGCGGCATCCTTATACTTTAGAAAATAAAGTAAAAACTTTATTTTCACAATGAAAACTTTTTAACATGCCGATATTAAGTATAAAAATACCCCATGCGCCAGGGATGCCGAACCTCAGTCGGGAAATCGACACCAGTCTCACGTTAAAGGCGTGGAGCTCCGAGGCGACGTCAAAGGGCTGCGGGTTACGAGTTTGAAGCGATAAAGTCCTTGAGGAATGCTTCGACCTGCGGCCGCAGAGTTTCACGTCAAAGCCGCTGAGCGACAGACCGCCGCGCTTGTCGCGGACGATCACCAGCTCAGTCGCGACATGGAACGCCACAAAGGGTTTTTTACGTCCACGACGCTTGGGACTGTCTTTGTCGAGGTGATACCGAAAGTTTTCTAGCTTGAGACTATTGCCTGCGCAATAAGCCGCTGCTGTCAGCGTCGAAGCACGAAACGCTGCAACATGCTCAGCCCAATTGATCTTTGTCATAGTAGCTCCTGAGAAGTGGAGCGCGATCCTGAACGAAAAATGAGGACGCTTAAACCTGGCAGGGACGATCGCTTACGAATCAAGAAGCGATGTACTCCCTCTATCGAACCGATTCCAAGGGTGAAAACCTCAATGGGGCGAAGGGCGGATACACTTTGAACTTTGCGCCCGGTCAACTGCCTCCGAGGAACGCCTTTTGGTCGGTAACGTTGTATGGCTTGTCCGCAAGCCTACTTGTCGCCAATCCGCCCAATCGATATTTGATCAATTCACCAATGCTACCGAATCTCAAGAAAAACAGCGAAGGCAGCCTGATGAACTCGATTCACGCTGCTGGTCAGTACTTCCTCTAGGCGAGTTGGCGAGCCCAGATTCCAGAAACTCAAGATCTTGTCGAGGTGCAGTGTCAACTCATTCCCTTCAACTGGCTTTCTTACGCACGACGATTTCTACGTCAGCGCCAAGTCGTTCCGCAAACTCGAGGAGCTTCTCGACACTGAACCGGCTGATCTTGCCCCCGAGCAGTTGACTGACATGCGGCTGGGTAATGCCGAGAAGCGACGCCAGCTTCTTTTGCGTCAGGCACTCCCTGGTTAGACATGAGGAGCGATCTCAGCGATCGCCCTCTGAGCTGAAGCCCTCAAATCTCTTCGAGAAACACCGAGAATGAAGAGTGCATCGGCTCAGGCAAATCCGGGTTGGCTGCCAAGAAGTCTCTGATTCGCTTCGCGAAGACATCTTTGTGTAAATCATATTCCAGCTGCGTGAGGTTACCGAAAATCGAGGCCAGCCGTTCTTCCAAGCTCTGCAGCCTGGTCTGATAGTCCACCCTAGCGACCGTATGCCCCTCTCCAATAGCGGAAAGATCGAAGTCATATGCAATTGGGTAAATGACTTCGTCACCTGTCACGTACTTGAAGTTGCGCGTGCCAGTTGAATCCCGCACGTTCTCGCGGACAGAAACGGTTCTCGCATTCACTCCCGACCTGATTTCGAAGCCAACCCGAAATGCTTAATGACCTGCCGTGCAACGTCTTGAGAGTCTCGACCTGAGTTGTCGATTTTTAGAAGTTGATCAGGAAAATAGAACGGGAACGCTTCCGACGTGTTTAGCACATAGTCTCTATCCATCGCTCTCAAGCGGTCGTCCGACCAGTCCAGGTTGCGCTTTGATGGTTTCTCGCTCAGGCGATTTTCTGAGCGATTGCGATCAAGCCTCGTCCGCTGATCTGCACATAACTCTAAGAAGCAAACATCTCTGAAGTCCGATGTGAACTTACCTATGAGATCCTCAAGATAATGTTTGTCCGACGAGTCCCGCAGGTCCCAGACATATGTGAAGATCATTCCAGCCGGGTTTGTTGCCGCCAATTCGACGATGATTTCCTCGCGAAACAGCTTGTTCAGTCGCCCAAAGGCTTGCGACTTGAAAGGGAAGTAGCGAAGAAGGTAAGCGATCGTCCCTGCCAGGTTGAAACAGCTGGGGATGGAGTCGTCCCTTCTCGCAGCGATGCGGGTACCGGTTCCGGACACACGACTCCTCTTCGGCTCCGGGGACCATGGCTCCGGGGACCATGA
>JAWXCH010000092.1:0-9056 GCA_034440595.1 Planctomycetota bacterium
GCTGTAATCTCGCATCCATGCGTCTGTCTCCTGTGTCAGAAAAAGGAAGTGATAGCTACCATTTCCTGCTAGCTGACACAAGATTTCTTACAGGCCCGTACTCGAAGTTTTGCGATTCTTTAAAAACCATTCCGCGAAAGAGAAACGTGCCCGCATACTTTTTATTCGCCTTATAGGCTTTTTTAAACTCCGCCATTGCGAGCTTTTCATTTCCGGTCCTCGCTAAGACGAGCCCTTGTGCGGCGTAGACAACTGGTTCCAAGGTAGAATCAACACGAAGCGCAGTCGCGAAGTCCGACTGGGCTTCGGTATACTTTTCCAGTGCCAAGTACGTGTAACCACGGCTGATGTATGCCCAAGCAAATTGGTTGTCCAACACAATCCATTCGCTTAATACTCCCAGCAGCCTTTCGTTCTCGGACTTTGCCATAAGCTTATCGGCATCTACTGCGGTGAGCCACTCTGTCCGCAGTCGATCACCCTGATCGTGTACTGATTTCAACTCCGACAATGACCTATCGCGCAGTCCAGAAACCCGGGCTAATGCGATTCTTGTTGCTTTGGCTTGCTGAACCGCTGCCACGTAAGCAGCTTGATGATTGTTTTGATCTCGCGCCAGATCGTTGAATGTCTGTTGATACTGTGCTCGGGCGACTGGATCTCGCTCGGAAACGAGTTGTAGTTGCAGGCCTTGGAGTTGGTTCTGAATGGTAAGCGCGCTAGCTTCAGCAGTGTTGGCAGCGGCGACGAAACCATTTATCTGAGCCTCGATCGCTATCATCTGCTGCTCAAGGTTTTTGACCTCATTTTGTACCGACGTTTGCTTTTGGAGTAGACGGTCGCGTTCCTCGTAAATCCGATTCAGCAACGTAATGCGATTCTGCAGAATTGCAGAAATGATCACTGGAATGTCAGGGCTGGATTCGGCAACAGGTGCCGGAGGTGCTGCAAGAATTGTGGTGAAATTGCCCATGTATTGTGCCAAGAATACCGCGATTGCTAATCCGAAAGTCGGATAAGACATTTTCCCTAGGCACAATGATCGCATTCCTGCCATGTTGCCCTCTCTTATCTGCTTGTGAAAGGCGATGTACACTGCCGCCGCTACGCATGCGTGCTTCAAACGTGCATTGTAACCATAATCTACACAATTGCTCAACTTTTCCGAATCCCGGGTAGTGTCCTATTGGCGTGTTGCTGGCGGGCTATTTGCTAGGTGATGGTTCTGGCTGTTTGGCCGTGGTGTCGGTTTTCGGCTCATTTTTTGCCGGTTCGGCCTTTTTTGGCTCTTGCCTAGTGTCAGAGTCTACTGCGGCTGGTCTTTTGTCGCCTTTGAACCAATCGATAATCGACGGCACGAATGGGGTTATCGCAGTTGCAAACATGGTGACGCAAATAAAGATTAGCTCCCACCTGCGCCACTTATCGCGCTTATTTTCTCGCTTGGCATTATCCTGCTCGATGCCAGCTTGCCACTTCTGGAATTCCTCCTGGCTTGTCTGGTAATTCTCTTCTCGCTTGATATCTGCCGCGCGCTGCTCTGCTTGCAATCTTGCGATCGCTTCGCGTGCCATCATTTCTTGGTGTTCCTTGGGAGTGAATCCGGGCTGCCACTCATAAAACCTTGGGCAGTCGCGATCGGCGTCAATCAGGCTCTTGTAGTTCGGATAAGTCTTCTGCGATTCTTCTTTCGCCAGCTCCCATAGGTTTTCTGCGTTCACGGTGCATACCGGCTTGCGGTAGCATGCCGATTGCATTGGCTCAAATGGATTTTCGCGGTAGCTGTAGTCGGCCTCAATAAAAACTGCTGGCACAGGTGGCTTCATTCTCAGTCCTAGTAGTCCACAATTCGCACACTTCACCTTCTCCATTGCAACGATACTCCTAATCTTGACCTGGATGGGCCTATGGCTCATAGAAAAAAGCCACCAGTTTGCGCTGGTGGCTTCTTTATTATATCGCGTTCGGCTTTTTTGCCTAACAACTCACGCTCACCTCACCACCACATGCCTCACGCCACCTGCCCGGGCGATGATGACGTCGCTGGTAAGGTTCAGGAATAGGCCGTGCTCGAGGATGCCAGCGCGGGTTTTGATGAGTGCAGCGAGTTGGTTTGCGTCGGCGATGGGGCCGAAGGCGGTGTCGAGAATGTAGTTTTCCTGGTCGGTCAGATAGGGAGAACCGTCTTTGTTCTGGCGTAGTTTTGGTGCTCCCCCCTGCTCTGTTAGCCAGCGAGCTTGTGCTTGCCAGCCGAAGGGGAGCACTTCAATAGGAAGCGGCCAGCGCGTGCCGAGTTGCGGTGAGAGTTTGCTTTCATCGATGACGATGATCTCGCGCGTGCTGAGCTGCGCGATCATCTTTTCGCGCGTCATGGCCCCGCCCCCTCCTTTGATGAGATTCCAGGCCGGGTCGACCTCGTCAGCACCGTCGATGGTCAGATCGATTGCCGGTGGATTGTCGTCAGGGGCCAGCGGGATGCCGAGTTGCTGTGCCTTGGCAGCAATGCTAAGCGACGTCGGTACCCCGACAATTTTATTCAGCGCGCCGCTTTGAATGCGCTGGCCGATGAGTTTCAGTGCAATGGCAGCCGTCGTGCCGGAGCCTAGCCCGAGCACCATGCCAGACTGGATAAATTGGACGGCGGTTTCGGCCGCCTGCCGCTTGAGGGTGTCTTGGTTGGCTTGGTTCATAAGCGAGTCGGGGTGAAGTCAATACAACTTCGACGAGTCGATATCATTTGGGCGATTAGTTAACCCCAGGTGCGCTGCGCGACCTGGGGCTATGGAATGTAACGCCTTCGGCGTAATGTTAAGATCTACTTGCTCAATTGGATTCCAGTTGTATATCAAATCTCTTCTCGCGCACACCCTCACCCGCGGCTGATACCGCGACCTCTCCCGCAAGCGGGAGAGGTGAATTGCGGTGTGCTGAGACTAATGGTGATTCGTGCATTCACACTGGCACGCAACTTCGCACTGGCAGAGCCAGTGGCACACAATCGCTAGCAATATTTTCCTATGTCGCTGATGCCGTACGGGCTTGCTCAAACAGCCGGACCCATTCCAGATACCGATCGGCGATTTGCTGGATCGCCGTTTCACGGGTGATGGTTCCCTGTCGCAATTGCACAATCGGTTGCAGGAATGTCGAGCGACCGACGGCAAAACCAGTGAAGCCAGGGACAGTAGCCGCGGTTTGCAGCCACTCGATCACTTTGGCTTCGTTCTCGCCACGCCCCAGCACGATGCAACAGACCTTGTCGCGGCCACCTTGCCGGACGGCAGCGACAACGCGCTCGCAGTCGCTGCGCAGGTCCAGCCCTTCGATCTTCCAGATATCTGGCTCCACGCCCGCTGCCTGCATTTGCTCAATCACCTGAATGACCAGGTTCGGGCGCAGTTCCAAATCAAACCGATGCGCATCGCCGCCGACGCTGGCCAATTGATCCGGCTCCGGGGGGACGAGCAACTCGAACATCAACCGCCGGCGGTCGGAATGCAAGTAATCAGACAGCCGCTTCAGCCGTTCGGTCTGGCGAGCGTTCATCTCCTGATCCCCTTCCGGATTGCACCGTACCAGAACCTTAACAAACGTCGGATTGAACTCGGCAATGTGCAGAGCGAACTCGTCACCGTATTGCAAGTCAAACTCATGCTGGCCACTTTTTTCGCACGACATGGCAAAGATGTAGTGATGTTCTGCGGCGTCGCGGAGGATTTCGGTGCCGAATTCCTCATCGACCAGAATGCCCGCATCGGCGACTGGCACCCCTTTGGTCAGCGCCAGTTTGAATCCTTCATAGATGACCTGCTTGCTGGCGGCGACATCGGCGATCTGCGCGGTCGTCATCGGCTCGTGGTAGCCAAAGACCTCTGCCCCGTACGAGTGCCGGTGGTCGAATGGCAGGATGTAAAGCGGCTTGTCGTAACCGAGATCAAAGTTGGCGGTCACATTCATGATGGTCCTCACTTTGTCTTGCGTGCGGTGCGATAAAGCTCAATCAACCGGTTGGTGGAACTGTCATGTTCCAATGCTTCTTTGCTGTCCGCGGGGAGCTGCGGAATGATCCGCATGGCCAGCACTTTGCCGAGTTCGACTCCCCATTGATCAAACGAATTGATCCCCCAAAGTGTACCTTGCACAAAGACCTTGTGCTCGTACAGGGCCACCAACGCCCCCAGAATCGCCGGGGTCAGCCGCTCGGCCAGGATCGTGTTGGTCGGGCGATTTCCCACAAAAGTGCGGTGTGGGACTTGGAACTCGGGGACCCCTTCGGCACGAACTTCTGCGGCCGTTTTGCCAAAGGCGAGGGCCTCGGTCTGGGCAAACAGGTTGGCCATCAGCAGATCGTGATGATTCCCCAACGGGTTCAGCGAGTGATAGAAGCCAATGAAGTCGCAGGGGATCAGCTTCGTTCCCTGATGCAGCAGTTGATAGAACGCATGCTGACCGTTGGTGCCGGGCTGTCCCCAAATGACTGGGCCGGTCTGATGATCGACCACGTTGCCGCTCAGGTCGACATGCTTGCCATTGCTCTCCATGTCGAGCTGCTGCAGGTAGGCGCAGAACCGGTCGAGGTACTGGTCGTACGGCAGGATGGCGACGGTCTGCGCGCCGAAGAAATTGTTGTACCAGGCACCGATCAGGGCCAGCAGCACGGGCAAGTTCTGTGCAAATGGCGCGGTGCGAAAGTGTTCGTCCATGGCATGAAAGCCGGCCAGCATCTCACGGAAGCGCTCCGGCCCGATGGCGATCATCAGCGCCAGGCCAATCGCACCATCGTAGCTGTAGCGGCCACCGACCCAGTCCCAGAACTCGAACATGTTGGCGGTGTCGATGCCGAACTTGGCGACCTCTTTGGCATTCGTCGAGACGGCGACAAAGTGCTTGGCCACAGCTTTTTCATCGCCGAGTGCGGCGAGTGCCCAGGTGCGCGCGGCGTGGGCATTCGTCATCGTCTCCAGCGTGGTGAACGTCTTTGAAGAGATGATGAACAGCGTCTCGTCCGGTTTTAGATCGTGTGTGGCTTCGACAAAGTCGGTGCCGTCGATATTCGAGACGAACCGCACCGTCAGGTTGCGGTCGGTATAAAATCGCAGCGCATCGTAGGCCATGGCCGGGCCAAGATCCGAGCCACCGATGCCGATGTTGACGATGTTGCGAATCCGTTTGCCGGTGTGCCCGGTCCAGGCACCGCTGCGGACGGAGTCGGCAAATTTGGCCATGCGGTCCAGCACAGCGTGAACCTCGGGCACAACGTCTACACCGTCGACTTTGATCGAACTGCCGCGCGGGGCACGGAGCGCGACATGCAGGACGGCGCGTTTTTCGGTGACGTTGATTTTCTCGCCACGGAACATGGCATCGATCCGCCCGCGCAGGCCGACCTCGTCGACCAGTTGCAACAGTAGCTTGAGCGTCTCGTCGGTGATGCGGTTCTTGGAGTAATCGAGGTACAGCCCTGCCCCGTTGGGGTTGAGTCGTTCGCCACGTTTGGGGTCATCGGCGAACAGCTTTCGCAGTTCGACCGATTTCAGTTGCTCGTAGTGCGATTGCAGCGCCTTCCAGGCGGGTAGCTGTGTCAGAGATTGACCGGCGCTCATCGTGAGATCCTCAAAATGCAATTTGGCGAAAAATGGAAAACGGGCCACTGTACGCACCGCCGCCACGGCCGCTGGGCAAACACGCCTCGATTTTAGCAACTCGGGCGACGGCGCAAACCGGCCGCAAGTGCAATGCGGCTCGGAATCTGCGCCGCAATACTGTCGTTCCTTTTCTGGCATTCCCCTTCCTCGAACAGATTTTCCAAAAGTCCAAGGAGTCGGGCTAGGCGGCGAATACCCTATCCGGCCCGGCGGCACTGGATCAGCTACATGCCGAAAACGAAGGCAACGGTGCTGCCGGTAGAAGCATGAAGGCATTATTTGGTAACAGTTTGTGCGGATAACCGCTGTACCTGTGTGACAGCTATGTTATGATGCGAGAGATTTGCTAGCAGTGGTCGGCGAAGGGGGTGGCGTCTTACAGGGTGCCTCTTCTTTGTTGCCAATGCGGAATCGTGACCGCACTTCGACTCTGGCTGCTTGATTTGATTCGGGCGATAATTCATTCAACACACTCCTATCCTTTGCAGGATCTGCTATGGCTGGACAACCTAAAACACCGTTCTACATCGTTCTGTTCCTGGTGGTCGCCGGGCTGGTGGCGTTTGCGGCATCGCGGTCGGAGATTTTTTTTCCGAAGGCGGACCCGAAGGGTGGCATGGGCGATATTGACCCCAATGTTATTAATAATCCGGTTGAAGCAGCGGATACCAATACTGTCACTACAGTGCTCGAGTACAAGATCAAACCGGCAGAAGCACTTCCCCCAGTCAGCGGAATATCGGCGTACAAGCCTTTGAAAGAAACCGAAAACACCGTTCGGTTCTCACTCAACGTCTGGGCTGGTTGGGGGCCGATCATTTTGGCCAACAACGGATTCAAGCCCGGCAAAATCTGGAAGACGCAGGATGGCAAGGAGTTCAAAGTCGAACTGGTTGTGATCGACAATCCAGTTGCCATGCGCGATGCGTATGCGAGTGGAGATATTCATATTGGCTGGGCCACGCTGGATATGATTCCGCTGTTCATGGAGGGCTTTCTGGACAAGCTGGGCAATCCTCGGGACAGCCGGGTCATGCCACGTGTTTATCAGCAGATCGATTGGTCGAACGGTGGCGACGGCATTGTCGTGCGTGACCGAATCAAGACCGTCCGCGATCTGGCGGGCCAAAAACTAGTGCTGGCTCAGAATTCACCGTCGCATTACTTTGCTTTGAATATGCTCGTCTCTGGTGGAGTGCAGCCAGCCGACGTTGATATGATCTTCACGGAGGATGCTTTTCAGGCTGCAGCAGCATTCAACTCGCAGAAAAATATAGCGGGTGCCGTCTCATGGGCACCAGATATCTATAATTTGGCCGACACCAGCGGCAATCGGATGCTGGTCACGACCGCAACTGCGAACAAGCTTATCGCGGACGTTTGGTTTGCTCGTGCGGACTTTGCCAACGACAATCCAGCCATCATTGAGGCGCTGGTGCGCGGAATCTTTGACGCTATGGAAGAGTTGAAGAACGACACCAAAAAGTCAGCTTGTGCCGCGCTGATGGCTGATCCGTCGGGCTTTAATATTCCGGCATCAGAAACGATCAAAATGTTCGCCGACGCTCATAATACCAACGTCGCAGAGAACTACCAGTTTTTCCTGAATCAGAACAATCCTGCGAACTTTGAACAAGTCTGGTCGAAGTCGTATTACCTTTATCGTAAGGTGGGCTCGATTACACACCGACCAATTGGCTTTGATAAAGTGATGGATTATTCGATCATCAAGAAATTGAGCCTGGAGCCCAAGTATGCTTCGCAGCGCGATGAATACAAAGTAGCGCTTCCTCCGCGCAGCGTCAGTCAAATCGTCGAGGAGTCGGAAGAAATTCTGGCCAACACTATCGTAGTTCGTTTCTACTCAAATAGCTCCGACCTCTATCACAAGATAATCAAGGAAATCGATGGTAAAGCCGTCGAGGTGAATTATGATCCCAATGTCGATCTGGTGTTAAAGGACGCGGGTGCCTTAGCCAAACAATTTGGTGCCGCGCGGATCATTATTGAGGGTCACACAGATGCTTCCATGTTTGGACAAAGCCCACCAGAACTGGTTCGGAAACTATCGCAAGACCGGGCCGAAGCAGTGCGAAAGTCGCTGATCGAAAAATACGACCTGGAACCAGACCGCGTGAACGCGATCGGCTACGGTTGGGATCGTCCAGCCGAAGAAGGCAACCATGCCAAGAATCGTCGCGTTGAAATAAAGGTCTTTTCTGCTGAGAAACAGTAGGCTTCGCTTCATCAACTCGTCTCGTGCCGTTCACGATTGGACTCGTTTTATTAGGAGCGATCGCGATTGACTGCTGAGCCCGACAAGAACTCTAAATCATTGCTCGTCGATAGTTCTTCACAGAGTGTTGAACCAGCGATACCGGCTGACACCGTGGTCAAAAAGTCGGAACTGGTTTCGCGCGCACCAGTGTCGCGCGCACCAGTACGTAAGGGGCGATTCTTTGCGCTGCGGCAGGAGATTCCCTACTGGCAGTCGTTGCTCTTTGGCGCCTTATTTTTGGCTATGATTGCCGCAGTCTGGTGGGGCGTGACCAGAGGAGAAACGGCTGAGGTCCGCATGGTCAGTCCAGTGGTCTTGCCTAGTCCGGAGGAAACTTTTGGTGAACTGGAATCGCTGTGGTTTGAGCGCGAACTCACCCGAAATACCTGGGCCAGCCTGAAGCGCGTCCTGCTTGGTTTTTCTTTGGCTGCGGTGATTGGTGTGCCGGTTGGAGTACTGTGTGGATGCTTCCCCTGGTTCAATGCGTTTTTGGCACCCATGACGTTGTTTGGCCGCAATATTCCGATTGCGGCGCTCTTGCCGTTGACGTTCTTTTTCTTTGGCGCGGCCGAAACTCAGAAGGTCATGTTCATCTTCGTTGCGACGGTGGCCTTTGTCATTATTGACACCGCCACTGCAGTGAAGGATGTGAGTACGAGGTACATTGACACGGCCTACACGCTAGGGGCGTCCCGATTGCAGATTATTTGGAAAGTGCTGGTACCGTTGGCTATGCCCAGCGTTTGCAATTCGTTGCGGCTACTGTTCGGCCTGGCATTTGGTTACATTATGCTGGCTGAGGCCGTGAAAATGGGATCGGAGTCTGGCGGACTGGGGGACATCATCATTAATTCACAAAAACGCGGGCTCCGCGAGCCGATCTACTTGATCCTGATTTTGATCCCGATCGTCGCCCTAACCATCGACCGGCTGTTCTACTGGATCCAGCGGCAGTTGTTTCCGTTTCAGTACGGTGGGGATGGTATCCTGCGTGCGCTGTTGCGAGCAATTTCGCATGGCCTGGAAGACCTGCGTGGGTTGATCTTTCGACCGGCCTCGGTAGACGACGTTTACAAAAGACTTGCCTTAGAGTCTGGAACGGGGGCAGCGGTTCCAGCGACATCGTCATCCAC
>JAWXCH010000093.1:0-15271 GCA_034440595.1 Planctomycetota bacterium
GTATCTATGTGCCGCAAGTCGCCGTGCATTTGCCGAGCCAGACGGCGGCTGAGCGACAGGCCAAGCCCGACACCTGGTGCGGTGCCAGCGGCCGCATCGGCCGATTTGTGAAACGGTCGGAACAAGCCACGCCGCAAATGAGGCGCTACGCCGGGACCAGTATCGCGCAGTCGAAGTCGCACGTTTTTCTTGACGACTTCGCATTCCAAGTAAAACGTTCGGTCGGTACCATTGACTGCGTACTTGCAGGCGTTATCCACCAGATTGAAGAGGATCTGCTCGACTGCCGACAAATCGGCCAGGACGAGTGTGTTCTTAGTTAGATCATCGGCTTCGATTTTGAGAGTTACGTTGGCTTGCGACGTCCGCTCCACCAGCCGTGCCGCTCCTTCCGTAAGGATCTCCGAGACGGCAATGGGACGGATTCGCCCGTTAAGGCCGCCTCGCTCCAGGCGCGCATAGGCCAAAACATTCTCAACCAGGTGCGTGAGTCGATCGGCCTCAACGCGGAGCGTGGTCAAGTAGCTCTGCTGAGTAGATCGATCGGGCACCATCCCCTCTGCCAGCATTTCGGCGTACATGCGAAACGTAGTCAACGGGGTCCGTAACTCGTGTGTGACGGCCGAGACAAACGCCCCGCGACGTTCGCTTAGCGAGATTACCCCTTGCAGCAAAAAAGCCACGGCACCAGCCCCCAGCAGCATCGAAGCCCAGGTGAGGATCAATGACTGTGTGATTGGTGACCAGTCGCGCGATGGCGTACTTGGTAAGCTGCCCGGCAGGAGACGCACGGGGAGTGATGCCATCAGACGCGAAAAATTATCTGCCGGATCGGATGTGACTGGCTCTAATTGCGCGGCGGGTAGCAAGTCTTGTATGGTTGATAGCAGACCACTTTGAATGCGCGGCCAATCCAGCAAGCAACCCTGCACGAACCAGCGATCTCCGATTTCAAGTCGTCGTGCCAGAATCAGTTCGCCCTGGACCCAACAAGGGACCATGCGGGACATCTTGACGGACGCGACCGGCGCAGTAGCTGCCTGAATGTATCGATCGGAATTTACTGAAGAGATGCGGCTGGTCGCTTCATTGATGTTGACATACTTGGCGCGGGCTTCAAATTCGGATTCACCGCGGGTTTGCTGCATCTGCGGTTTCACGGAGTCCGCTCCTTGGTTCGGTACTCCCTTGCGACTCGTATTTTGCGCTATGTAGTTCTGCGCGATCTGCTGTCGCGAATTGTTCGTGTTCGATCTCTGTCCGCCTGGGAGATTGGGAGCTTGCAGTTCAGCTGGAATATCTTGCGCATTTGCGAACTGATCCGACTGGACTGCCGGATTAACGGCGAAAGGTATATTGCTGATAGCTGCGCCACTGGCGACCTGAATTCCCGGTTCGAGGTCGGTGGCTTCGACCGCCGGAAGTTGCGCAGCGATCTCTTCCAGACGAATCAGTTGCTTGACGCGATCGAAGTGCCTCTGGGCAGCGACTTTGTTGTTGGCGTCGGCACCGGTATTTACTTCGGAATCTTTTCCCGCACTCCCCGGCAGATTGGCCTGCTGATAGGCTTGCACTGCTTCAGCGACCTGCGGGGAAGTCAGCCTTCCCGATGCATCGATTTGAAAGTAGAGCAGGGTCTCGGGTGTATTGGGGACCACCAGCGGCGATAGAATCAGCGGCGAAGTCGTCTTACCAGCCGATTTGCCGTTTGCCAATTCAGGAGCATAGTGGCGGCTATAGAGCTTATAGGGGCGAGCATTCTCGTTGGCAATCAACACAGCTTGCGCGCTATCCATGCGCCACAGTGCCAGACGCACGTTCTCTTCAAGCAGCGCCTGTTGAATTGCAACCGTTTCGGCGCGGTCCGACTGCACCGCGCGAAGGCTCAGCCAGCCAACGGCGGCGACAATCAATAACAGTGCGGCCACGTAAGCCGTCCAGATATGCCAGGGTCGCATGATGTTATCAAGTATACATGAAGATTCAGGCCAGGACCGATGTTGCAAACATGTAGCCTTTGCCGCGCACGGTCAGCAACATTTGTGGATCTCCCGAATCGTCGCGCAGTTTTTCCCGCAAACGCATGATGTGCATGTCGATGGTCCGTGTTGCCAGCCCCTTGGGATCGAGCTGCCAGACACGCCGCAGCAGTTCCTCCCGTGAGATCGCTCGACCGGCGTTCTGCGCCAGATATCGCAGCAGGTCGACTTCTTTCTCTGAAAGCTCAGTCCGATCGCCATCATCGTGGCGAATTTCACAGCGCGACAGGTCAGCCGTGGCGGCCAAAAAACGAATCTCCGCCAGCGAGCCAGGACGCTCGGGTGAACGACGCAGCACGGCTTCGACACGCGCCAGCAGTTCTTTGACGCTGAATGGCTTGACCACATAATCGTCGGCACCGAGTCGCAGCCCGTCGACGCGATCATTTTCATCCCCTCGCGCCGTCAGAATGATAACCGGTTGCACGGGATTGATTTTGCGAATTGCACGGAGGATTTCCAGCCCGTTTGTTTCCGGCAGCACCAGGTCCAGCAGGATCAAATCAAACGACCGGCTGGTAGCCAGTTGCAGACCCTCGCGACCGTTTCCCGATTCAAATGGCTGGTAGCCCGCGAATCGTAGTGCGTCGACAATACCGCGGCGAATTGCCGGATCGTCTTCGATGGTCAGGATTTGTTTCATAAAGCTGGCACTGCTTTCGAGTTACCGCACAAGAAGCCGCACATCTTTTCAGGGAGCATCTTTAATTCTACGTGAAGCGGCAGGCCAAGTCTGTAAAGAGTTTGTAACAAGCGGTTAGTGGGGCTAATTCAGGCTGAATTGCCTGGAATCTTACGTCCGAGCATGCCGGCAAAAGAACTCCCACATCACTGCATTGGCTGAAAAGCTGTTGGTGCTGTGCCCTAGGTAATGCGGTCGCGGTGGCCGGCCGGGCCAGGTGTGCCCTGCCCCTTCGACCAGATAGAGCACGACCTCGGTTCCTTCGTCACCCGGGCCGTAGGTGGTGCGAATTGTGGTGGTGTGATCGGTTTTTGAAGGGAGTGTGACTGAAACGGGCTCTGCTGGACAATGGTTGGCTTGTCGCCATTGGTCGATGGTGTATTGCAGTGAGAAATGCGAGGTTCCGGTTACGCTTTGCTTACCGACGCCACCGTCGATGGGGACAAATTCGTCGTCCGAGCCGTGAAAGTGGATGACCGAAACCGGACGAGCCGGGTTGGCGTGTGCAAAGCCCATCACTCCGGCCACCGGGGCTATGGCGGCAAATGTGTCGGCCATTTCATTGGCCAGGCGGTAGGCAAACATGCCGCCATTAGACATGCCGGTGGCGTAGATTCGCTTCTGGTGGATCGATAGCGTGGATTGCAGGTGATCCAGCAAACTGCGGATGAATCCCACATCGTCCACGTCATGCTCCACGGGATACCCACAACAGTTGCCGGCGTTCCAAAATCGCAGCCGTTCGCGGTCGCCGGTGCCAAAGGGGTAGATTACGATGAATCCTTCTCGGTCGGCGAGGGGATTTATATCGGTGAATTCGAGCTGCGTCTGGCCGTTGCTGTTGCTGCCATGAAACGAGAAGACCAACGGCCAGCGCTGATTGCGATCGTACATCGGGGGTAGATGGACCAGATACCTTCGCTCGCGACCGGCGTGCGTTATGGTATGGAGGGTGGTGCCAATTGAGAAATCTTGCATCAGTGAGTTGGAAACGCTGTTTGGGAGAAAGTGCCGAGACTCGCCACTGTTCTATCTTGGACGGGTCCGGTATGATTCGCGTATTGTGACGAGGAATTGGACTAATATGGAGATTCACCGCACCGGCTCACTATATCTACCGCACGAGTGATCATGGAAGACCTGCAGGGACGCCGCCGCGTCGTTATCGAAAATCTCCGGCCCAACGTCGATCTGGGGCGATTCCCGATCAAGCGAGTGATCGGCGATATTCTCACGGTTGAGGTAGATGCCTTTGCCGATGGGCACGATCATCTGATCGTGTTGCTACTGCATCGACAGCCGGGCTCGGGCGATTGGATCGAGACGCCGATGGAATCGATTTACAACGATCGATTTCGTGCGCAGTTTCGCTTGGAAGCTCTAGGACGATATCAATATACGGTGGTCTCGTGGATTGACCGCTTTCACACCTGGCGGCACGATCTGACGAAGCGTGCCGCTGCCGGGCAGGATCTGTCGGTCGATTTGTTGATTGGGGCAGATTTGGTAGCCTCGGCCGTGCAGCGCGCCGGTGCAGGCTCACACCCTGGCAAGGCTGCTGATGTGGCCGCACTGAAAAAAGCGGAGCAAGATTTACGAAGCAAGACCGATCAGCGGCAGCGTGTTGAGGTTGCCTTGGATCAGCATCTGCTGGAATTGATGGAGGTGTATGCCGACCGGTCGCTGGCCACAAAGGTTGATCCGCCGCTGGAAGTGATTGTCGATCCCCCATTGGCGCGGTTCAGCGCCTGGTACGAATTGTTTCCACGGTCCTGTTCGCCAGTGCCCGGCAAGCATGGCACGTTCAGGGACGTGATCTCTCAATTGCCAGAGATTGCCGAGATGGGATTCGACATCCTGTACATGCCGCCGATTCACCCGATAGGTGATGCCTTTCGGAAAGGGAAGAATAATACGACTGAAGCTCAAGCAGACGACGTGGGTAGTCCCTGGGCCATTGGTAGTGCAGAGGGTGGTCACAAGTCGATCCTCGCACAATTGGGAACGCTGGCCGATTTTCAGGCGCTGCAAAAAGCAGCTCAGTCGCATGGTATCTCGCTGGCACTGGATATCGCATTTCAATGTTCGCCAGATCATCCGTATGTGAAATCGCATCCTGATTGGTTCCGTGCTCGACCGGATGGGACGATTCAGTATGCGGAGAATCCACCGAAGAAGTATCAGGATATTTATCCGTTCGACTTTGAGTGCCACGACTGGCAGGGACTGTGGAAAGAACTGCGGAGTGTGTTTGAGTACTGGGCCGAGCAAGGAGTCCGCGTTTTTCGGGTGGATAATCCGCACACCAAGCCGTTTCCGTTTTGGGAATGGTGCATCACTTCATTGAAGCAGAAGTATCCCGATTTGATGTTTTTGGCTGAGGCGTTTACACGTCCGAAGATCATGTACCGCCTGGCCAAACTCGGTTATACGCAATCGTATACGTACTTTACCTGGCGAAACAACAAGGCCGAGATTACTGAGTACTTTACCGAATTGACGCAGACCGACGTGCGCGAAGTGTTTCGGCCGAACTTGTGGCCGAATACGCCGGATATCCTCAACGAGTTTTTGCAGAGTGGCGGACCGGCGGCGTTTTCGCTCCGGCTGGTATTGGCGACGATGCTGGGTGCGAATTACGGAGTCTATGGTCCCGCGTATTTATTGGCAGAGAATGAGCCTTATAAGCCAGGGAGTGAAGAGTATCTCAATAGCGAGAAGTACGAAATTCGCCAGCGCGATTTAGATCAAGGGACCGTATTGCGTGCGCTGATGACACGATTGAACGCGATTCGTCGCGCGCACCCTGCCCTGCAAAGTGACTGGAGCTTGCAGTTCCATCCGATCGATAACGACCAGATGATTGCCTTTAGCAAGCGAGAGGGTCAGGATCTGATGCTATGCGTAGTTAATCTGAATCCTCACTCGCCTCAGGCAGGTTGGCTGGAGCTGAATACCGTGTTGGGGGAAAACTGGGGTTCGCGACCGATTCAAGTCACCGATTTGCTGACCGATCAACAATTCAATTGGACGAATGGTCGGGCCTATATCGAACTTGATCCGCAGGTGGCAACGGCACATGTTTTCCAAATCAGTCGATAGATAGTCCGGCGATTTTTGCCCCTGGTGTTGCTTATGTCTTGAATGTCCAACGCTTTTCTAACGCTGCAAGCGTGTCCTCGGTTGCCAGAAGCTGGGCCACTGCCAAGAATAGGGTGGGAGCGATGCGGGGAGTTTCTCAAAAGATAGATTCGGGCCAGCCCGGGACTTTGTGCGGAGGTTGCGATGGTGCGCGATCGGGAGTCGACAGCGAATCAGGGGCCGACCACCGGCGTGCAGTCAGGCAAGTTCGTCGAAGAGGTCGAAGTCCGCGGGCACATCATCGATAGTCTGATCTTGCCCAAGATACTGGACACCATCACCGCAGCCGGTGGCATCTTTACGATCAAGAATATTGCGATCGGTCAGAGTCGCCACGATCCTAGCTTTGCTGTTGTTGAAGTTCAGGCCAATTCTGAGGCGGCTCTGCAAGAGATCATTGCACAGGTTTCCGATCATGGGGCGGTTTCGACAACACAGTCCGACGCAATCACCGTCGCGGCGGATATTGCCGGCGCGTTTCCAGAAGGCTTTTACAGCACCACGAATCAACGAACTGAAATTCGACTTGACGGTCATTGGGTTAACGTCGGCCTGCAAGAGATGGACTGCGGGATTGTGGTCGACAGCAGCACAAAGTCTGCTCGCTGCATCGCCATGACTGAAGTTCAGCACGGCATGCCGATTGTGGTGGGGCATGCGGGCGTGCGCGTCTTTCCCGAAGGGCGCAAAATGGAACGACAGTCGTTTGAGTTTATGAACTCGGCCGTCTCGACCGAAAAGCCAAAAGGGGTCGCCATTCGGCAGATTGCTGAAGAGCTGCATCGGACGAAGCTCAACGGAGGCAAGGCACTGCTCGTCGGTGGCCCGGCGATTATTCATACGGGTAGTGTGCCGTATGTTTGTGAACTGATTCGTCATGGGTACATCAACAAGCTTTTTGCTGGCAATGCATTGGCGACGCATGATATTGAGCAGGATCTGTTTGGAACGAGCCTGGGAGTGCATCTCGATCGCGGCGACCTGGCGGAGGCGGGGCATGAGCATCATCTGCGCGCGATCAACCGAATTCGCCGTGCCGGTGGAATTCGCCCTGCAGTGGAAGCCGGGATCTTGCGATCTGGCATTATGTACGAGTGTGTTAAGAATAATGTTGAGTACCTGCTAGCCGGTAGTATTCGCGACGATGGCCCGTTGCCCGATGTAATCACCGACGCACTGGTCGCGCAGCAAACGATGCGCGATTCGATCCGCGATGTCACTTTTTGCCTGATGATCGCCACGACGTTGCACTCAATCGCTGTTGGCAACTTGTTGCCCGCGTGGGTCAAGGTAGTGTGCGTCGACATCAATCCGTCCACGGTTATCAAACTCAACGACCGTGGCTCATTTCAGACGGTTGGCCTGGTGACCGACGTTGAGCCATTTTTGCGTTCACTGGTGCAGGATCTAAAAGAGTTGGAAGCGGTTGGAAACTAGCAGGACTTTTCAGCATGCCACGCTTCTTGATGTGCCCGCCGGATTACTATGGGATTGAGTATGAGATCAATCCTTGGATGAGCCGTCAGCGGCAGAGTGATCAGGTTACTGCAAAAGAGCAATGGAACGGGCTGGTTGAAAAACTGCGGTTGGCTGGCGCAACAATTGAGCTACTGCCGCCGGTGCGCGGTTTGCCGGATCTGGTGTTTACCGCCAATGCGGCGTTGATCTATCAGAATCGTGCAATCATGGCGCGGTTCCGCCATCCCGAGCGACAAAAGGAAGTTCAGTACGATGAGGAGTGGCTAGCAGCAAATGGGTTTGCAATCGAGCATGTTGCTGAGGACTTGCATTTTGAAGGGGCCGGCGATGCGCTTTTTTGCGGAGACACGCTTTTTGCCGGGTATCGCATTCGCAGTCATGCCCGTGGGCACCAGCTCATTGGTGAGACGCTCGGCTGCCGCGTGCTGCCGCTGGAACTAGTCGACGAGTACTACTACCACCTGGATACCTGCTTTTGTCCGCTGTCGCCGACGGAAGCGATCTGGTTTCCTGCGGCCTTTGATGACTATGGCCGTCAGACGATCCAAGCGCATGTACCGACACTCGTCGAGGTGCATGAAGAGGAAGCACGCCACTTTGCTTGCAACGCGGTCGTCGTGGGAAAAACGGTGGTGACGAATGTTGGCTGCCCTCTGTTGCATGAAAGTCTGCGCAAGCTGGGGTACAGCCCGCAGGAGACGCCGCTGGATGAATTTGTGAAGGCTGGTGGAAGCGCAAAATGTCTCACGCTACGACTCGATGGAGAAGAAGCGGCCAGTTGGAGGGTGAAAGACTAGGCTCTCCCCCGCTGCACTGTTCTTTTTTTACCGCAGAGTGCGCGGAGCAGAACGCAGAGACGAGAATTGCACCTATCCTGTTCATCCCGTTCATCCTTGTTTCCAAAAAAATAAACAAGGATAGACAGGATAAACAGAATTGTGGTTGAATCGTAGCCGCTAGTCGCTTCATCCTTTGCGCTCTTGGCGTACTTTGCGGTGAAAAATTCAACGGCGAGTAAGCGTTGGTAAACTCACGATGTCACGTGCGAAAAACTACCTTCCTGGTTGAGCAATCAATGTTCCATTGTCTGCTACACCAAATAGCGGACGGTAGGGGCTGCTGCCGGCTTTCAAAGCACCGTTTCGGCAGATGTACCAGGCCAGATTGATACCGATATTCCACGACTCTAGCGCCGGTTCGTTGGTGTCGTTACCAGCCGCGATGTAGTTGAACCCTGCGGTGAGATCCCAGTCTGAGGCGATCGGCTGTCGGAAATCTCCACCAAACATTCCATTGGAGTTGCCTGTGAATCCACCCCACAGGCGACCTTCGCCGCAATTCAGCAGTTTTCGGCGCAGGAAGAACGCGTACAGGCTCTCGGTTTCATAATTGATGACGTTGTTATTCAGATTATCCGAGCCACTATTACTGACGCCCGTTGCAAACCAGAAGCCGAATTCGTTGCCGCGGAACAGATGGCTCAGTTCACCACGCACCTGACCAACATCAAAGCTCTCGTCAAATTCGTCGAACAGATGGTCGTACACCACACCCCATTGCCAGCCTTGATCGCACATCTGTCGCTGGAAAAGACCTGTTGTGAAGAAAGTCTGCGAACGATTTCCTTCCGATGACTCTGAACTGTTCAGGTCGTTTTGCATCGCCTGGGCACCGGCCTGCAGGCCGATTCCGTATTCGTCAAGAATGGGCATCGACCAGTTGATCCCTTCCTGAAAACCGAACGCGCCGGTATCTGGATCGACACGATTCTTGAATCCATGCACGCCACCAAACAGCGTCATGTCCTTAGCAAAATACCAACCGACCCGGTCTCCGCAGGGGACGCAATCGTTGGACGAGTTGCAAGTATTGCAGTCGTTGCAGCCAACTTCGCCGCAGCCATTTCCACAGCCTCGGCCGCTGCAATCAACACTCGGATAGGGAGCTTGCCACGGTGCATCGGGTAGCGACATGCCGTTGGGGCGCATACCTGGGTGCCCCATGTGTTGCTGCTGGTACTGCATCGTCTCGCGAGGATCCAACAGCGGCGCTGGGAGTTCTTCGGTGCTACCGTCTGTGTAGATTTCCTCGATTCCTGATTCTTGAAAGTCCGACTCCTGCGATACGGTGGTGAACCGGCCGGCTCTTCGAGTACCGGTCGCGCCAGGTGCGGGATCGTCCATCGGGTTGATCAGTGGATCGGATTCGTAGCTATCCTGGCGGGCCAGACGTGGGCCGGCCAACCGAGGGCCTGCTATTTCGTGCCGTGACATTTCAGCGCTGGCGGATTGCTGTTCTTCTGAATTTACTGCATAGCTACGATTGATTGTGCGGTGTCGCATCGGTCGCTGAATGCCGTAGTCGATCGAGGAATCGACCACTTGAGATGGTTCGCGACTGCTGCGCGGTTGGTCGCCACGCGCAGAACGCGAGGCGGAAGTGCTTGGATTGCCAACGCCGTGCCCGGTGACACGGACTTGCCGTGCGTCGGATTCGTACTGTGGCAGAAGTCGCGGCGGCTGGTACGGTCGCTGATAGTCCGGCTGCTGAACTGCGGCGTCCGCTCTGCCGGCGCGCTGCCGTGACGACTGGACATACATGTCCGAAGGCACGTTGGCCAATTGCGCCGAGGCGACGGCAGTCAGACAGAATGGCAGAAACGCAAACCGCACTAGCATTGCTAGCGTGCTGTTGATCCAGGGGAACATCGTGGTGTCGAACCTTGGTTCTCGTGATAGCCCCCCTGGCTACGCAGAAAACGGTCGTTCGGCAGGTTTATCGACCACGGTGGGAGGAAAACTTTGGCGTGATTTTGAGAATTTGCAGAAACGGGTGCTAGCAGGCTTTCGATTCCAGATGCCGGTCCGCTTCACGTGCCGTTATAGAAACACCACAAACCGCTACCCGCAAAACTCCAGTGCCTGCTCCAGATCGTCGCGCAGGTCGCTAAAGGCTTCCAAACCAACTGATAGCCGAATCAGCCCGTCGGCGATGCCGTTCGCCCGGCGTGCTGCGGCGTCGTAGCTGGCATGCGACATGGAAGCGGGTTGCTCGATCAGACTCTCGACTGAGCCGAGACTGACGGCCAGTTGGAAGAGCTTGGTGGATTCGACCACGCGCTTCGTAGTGGCGTAGTCCCCTTTCAATTCAAAGCTGAGCATCGCCCCAAACCCGTCCTCCATTTGCCGCGCGGCAATCGCGTACCGGGGGTGCGATGGCAGCCCAGGGTACAGAACACGCGTGATGTTGGCGTGATCGGACAGGTACTCGGCCAATCGCAACGCGGTGCGACTTTGTTCGCGCACCCGAAGTTCCATCGTCTTCAGCCCGCGTGAGCAGAGGAACGATTCCAGCGGCCCCATCACGGCTCCTGTCGCGTTCTGCACAAAGTGCAAACGTTTGAGCAGGTCGGGATCGTTGACGATGAGTGCTCCGCCGAGGACATCGCTGTGCCCGCCGATGTATTTGGTGGCCGAGTGCATGACAATATCGGCACCTAACTCCAACGGTCGCGTCAGTACCGGGCTGGCAAAGGTACTGTCTACCCCTAAAAGAATGCCATGCCGGCGAGCGATTTTGGAGCAAGCAACGATATCGGCGATCGACATCAACGGGTTGCCCGGCGTTTCGATCCAAAGGAGCTTAGTTTCCGGTCGAATCGCTTTTTGAATGGCGTCCAGGTCGGCGGCGTCGACCAGATTGGCCTCGATTCCGGCACGGTCGCAGATCTTGTGCAACAGTCGATAGGTGCCGCCGTAGATGTCCTTGCCGGCGACAACGTGGTCGCCACCATTGAGAAGCATGGTTACGGCATGCGTGGCGGCCATGCCCGAGGAGAATGCCAACGCACCGATGCCGGACTCCAGCGCTGCGAGTGTTGTCTCCAGGTTTCGCCGCGTTGGATTACCGGTACGTGAGTAGTCGAATTCTCCCCACTCACCAGCGGAAGCCTGCACGTAGGTCGATGCCAGATGAATCGGCGGAACGACCGCGCCGGTGGTGGGGTCCGGTGCGTTGCCGACGTGAATCGCTTTGGTGCGAAATTGCATGTGAGGACGGTTTGAAAAAGAATGTCAGCGTGTGCCACTGGCACGTTTGTGAGTCAGATCGTGTGCCACTGGCTCCGCCAGTGTGGAACTTCTAAAAGTTATGAGGATTTGCAACCGGACTACAAAGATCAAAGATTGTTTGCAATTCTCCTCGCTGGCGCGTCGGGTTGGTGTGGATCGGCAAGCCCATTCTCACTCGCTCGACTCACTGGCGGAGCCAGTGGCACACAAATCGCAGGCCAGCGGCACCAATTTCGATACATCTACCGGCGCGCGGTTTTTTGAACGCTTGGGGTAGTCGTAGTTGATGGAAGCCGATCCAGTGCTTGTGCCAGATCGGCGATCAAGTCCGCGGCGTTCTCAATACCACAGGCCATGCGAATCATATTGTCGGGAATGCCAAATCGTTTGCGATCGGCCGGTGTTTGTTCAAAATAGCTCATAACCAGCGGCTGTTCGATCAGGGACTCCACACCACCGAGGCTCGGCCCGATGCGCGGAATCTGCACGGCGTCGACCACATCGGCGGTCTGCCGCCAATCGGCGTCTTTGACCAGGAACGTGACCAGCCCACCGAACCCGCGCATCGTGCGCTGGGCAACTTCGTAATACGGATGCGACGGGAGTCCGGGATAGTAAACGTTTTCGATTTTCGGATGCGATGCCAAAAACTGTGCCACCGCAAGGCCGTTTTCATTGTGTCGCTGCATGCGAAGTTCAAATGTTTTCAGCCCACGTTCGAGCAGGTAGATATTCTGCGGCGAGTTGATGGTCCCCATGATACCGCGCAGCTTGCGGACCGGTTCGAGCTTTTCGGCAGTACCGATGAGTGCCCCTGCCAGCAGGTCGTTGTGACCGCCGAGGTACTTGGTGGCCGAGTGCTGAACGAAATCGATGCCAGCCTTGAGCGGATTGATGTTGTACGGCGTGCCAAGTGTGGCATCGATCAACGT
Organism: Planctomycetota bacterium; assembly: GCA_034440595.1. GTDB lineage: Bacteria > Planctomycetota > Planctomycetia > Pirellulales > JALHPA01 > JAWXCH01. The sequence goes on from JAWXCH010000093.1 coordinate 12,344, forward strand.
TTCGATATTGTGCCGGCGCCCGATATCGGCAAAGCGATCGAGGTCCACAATACTGAGGTGCGGGTTCGTCGGAGACTCGCTGATCAGCATCTTGGTGTTAGGGGTAATCGCCGCTTCCATAGCGTCATAGTCGCAGGCTTTCACTTGGCGAGTGACGACTCCGAAGCGAGACAGATGTTTTGTGCAGAACTCACGGCTGCGATGATAGCATTCGTCAAAAAAAATCACTTCGTCGCCAGCGTTCAGCCGTGCCATGAGCAGCGTGACGAGTGCGGACATGCCGGTAGTGAACAGCAGAGCCGATTCGCCACCTTCGATGGCGGCCAGTTTGCGCTCAACGACTTTCTCGCTCGGGTTGCCGTAGCGGCCATATTCTTCGCGCTCTTGCTTTTGCTCAATGAAATCGATGACCGATTGCGTATCGGCAAAGGTGTAGGTGGAGGAGTTGAAGATCGGATCGGTGATGGCGTCGCCATGTTTTTGGCGAGCTTCGCCGGAGTGGACAGCGATGGTGGACGGCCCAAACTGCGGCCGGCCTGGCTGACAGTTGGTCAGCTTTTGCAAGAAAGAATCGCGGTCGTCCGCAGACGAATTCTGACCGGAACTGGTACTCATATTGATTACTCGATCGCCGTGGTGCTGGATGTTCCAAACTGTTTCCGGCGGGCGTGGCAGCTTTTCCTTCGCTGTTCCAACAAAAAAGCCGCGTTCGGGGCACTTGGTCCCTGACGCGGCTCACTGTTGTTCAAGTTTGATCGCGCTGGTCAGGCCTGGCTTAAAAAAGCAGGCCCGGTTCTTCTGGCGCGATGGCACTTTAGCAGTTTTTAAATGGCTGCAAGCGGCCGCAAATCCCGTCTAGCTCAATCCTAGCCTATTCGCGACGGTGCTGCAAGCATTCGCGCAAAGACTTGGATTCATTCAGCTTATGACTGTCACGCGGCCAAAAGGTTCGCCAGATGCCAGCAGCCCGGTCAAAAATTGATTAGGGATTGAGCTTGACCGGCTGAGCGGATCCTGAGAAAAGCCTGTCGTGTTCCCTCCACAGATCGACCGCTGTGCCACGCTTGCGCAAGGATGTGCGCCCATGTACTACTTATCTCGATTCGCCTGCCTGCTCGGACTATTGTTTCTTACCGGCTGCCGCTCGCCGTATGCCTCGGATCAAGGGGCACTCTGGGGAGGCCTCGGCGGTGCTGGCCTGGGGGCGCTGGTAGGAAGTGCCAGTGGCAACACGGGTGCCGGTGCGGCGATTGGTGCGGGCGTAGGCGCACTCAGCGGTGCAGCAGTGGGTGGCGCGTTGGATGAGCAGAACGCACGCAATCAGGCAATGATCGATCAGCGAATTGCACAGGCGATACCACAAGGCACGGTCACGCCGAATGACGTAGTGCAGTTGACACGCAACGGCGTGGCACCTCAGGTCATTGTCAATCAGATTCAGACACAAGGGGTCGCCGGGCCGTTGCAGAGCAACGATCTCATCTTTCTTTCGCAACAGGGGGTCGACCCCAGTGTGATTCAGGCGATGCAGGCTCCTCCGGTGAGGATGGCGTCTGGTCCACCTATTGGTGGGCCGGTGTATGTGCAAGAAGTAGGCCCCCCGGTGATTGTGGCCGCACCGTACTGTGGCCCGCACTATTATCGGCCTTATCGCCACCATCATCATCCGGGCGTGAGTTGGGGCGTCTCGGTCGGCCATTAATTTCGGCTGCCAATATCTGCTGCACACGCCGTGGGAGCCGAGCTCCTACTGCTTCCGCACACGTTGCCCCCCCTGCTCTTTCGAGATTGCCCCATTCCCTGCTAGTGCGGGATTGTCCCGCTGCATCGACACGGCTAGCATACAAGTTGCCGTCTGACTGTTAATTCGCGCCGGCTCAGGCGGTTAAGCCGGGCGTACTGTTGTAAAAGAATCTTGTAGCGAGTTGGACAATCATCATGCAGAGTGCGGCCGAATCAAAGTTAGCGAAACCGCGCAAGAGTTTCTGGCAGTTGTGGCAAACTTGGAGCTATCCGATTGCCATGGTCGGGCTAGTCGGGGCTGTGATCTGGTCGTATTTATATACTGAGCAGGACCGTGGGGTATCCAACTTAGTCCGCATGTCGTGCATCATTGCGGCAGTGATTATCACGGTGACCTGGCCGATTTCCCGTTCGCAGTACCGGCCGCTGGTTCGCTTTGGACCGACGGTGCTCACAGTGATTGTTGTGGCGGTGTTCTTTGGTTTGTTCCGGATCAAGAACTATGGATCGGACATGACTCCGATCATCGTTTCTCGCTGGCGTGAGGAGCCGAAGCTGCCCGAACTGGCGGGGTCCAAATCAACTGGGGCTGCCAATCCAGAGGCATTTGTACCGGTCGAATCTGCTACGGCGGCAACGGACTACCCCAATTTCATGGGACCGGATCACAATCAAGTCATCAGCTCGGTCCGATTGAATCCGGATTGGGACTCTCACCCACCGCAGTTGGTTTGGAAGAAACCGATCGGGTATGGCTGGTCCGGATTTGCAATTGTCGGATCAAACGCTGTCACCAGTGAACAACGTGACGACAAGGAAACGATTGCCTGTTATGACTTGAACACCGGTGACAGCCGCTGGTCGCATACGAACCCGGTGCGGTTCGATGCGTTTCCCAGCGAAGTGGGTCCACGATCCACCCCAACGATTGCGCATGGCCGGGTGTTTTCGCAAGGAGCCACCGGCATTCTGGACTGTCTGAGCCTGGCCACCGGAGAGCTACTATGGTCGAAGGATATTTTGAAAGATAACGATGCCGAGAATCTGACCTGGGGAAAGGCAAACTCGCCGCTGGCAATGGATGACTTGATTGTGGTCAGCGCCGGTGGAACGGATGGCAAGTCATTGGTCGCCTATCGGCAGGATAACGGTGAGAAAGTCTGGAGTGGTGGTAGCGACTTCTCA